>JAFDYG010000181.1 GCA_018267545.1 Bacteroidota bacterium | reverse complement strand
GCTGACAACCAAATCGAGCTGAGCATCACCGATGACGGTAAAGGGTTCAACCCCGATAAAGTGAGAAAAAATGGACTGGGACTGTCAAATATCATGAGCAGAGCGGACCTGTTTGGAGGAAAGGTAACCATCCAATCCTCGCCGGGCCGTGGTTGTACATTGAGAGTGCAGGTACCAGTCATATAAAAAAAGCTTAAAACAATCCTATATGAGTAAGATCAATATCTTAATTGCCGATGACCACAAGCTGATCAGGGAGACCTGGAGTTATATCCTGAATAGTGACGCGCGGTTCCAGGTGATAGCTGAGTGCGGAGA
Source organism: Bacteroidota bacterium (assembly GCA_018267545.1). Lineage (GTDB taxonomy): Bacteria > Bacteroidota > Bacteroidia > Chitinophagales > Chitinophagaceae > Puia. The sequence goes on along the minus strand of JAFDYG010000181.1, from coordinate 5,598 downwards.
TGCGCAGGAGGCGGTCGAACTGGCAAAGACTAAACGTCCCCACGTAGTCCTAATGGATATCAATATGACCCCATTCTCCGGCCTCGAAGCTACCCAGCGGATCCGCAAGATCTCTCCCGGCTCGAAAGTGATCGGCGTATCCATGCACTCCCAGCCCGCCTACGCCAAAAAAATGCTGCAGATGGGGGCACGCGGCTACGTGACCAAGAACTCCTCCAAAGAAGAGATGATCAAGGCCATCCTCGAAGTCAACCACGGGAACAAATATATCTGCGACGAGATCAAGAACATCATCTCCGAACAGCTTCTGGACGAAAAGGAGGATTCTCCGAATATCAACGCACTGACCGAAAGGGAAATGCAGATCATCAACTTCATCAAGGAAGGCCTCTCCTCGAAAGAGATCGCCACCAGCCTGAACATTTCCCTAAAGACCGTCGAGGTGCACCGCCACAACATCCTCAAGAAGCTCAAGCTGAAGAATTCCGCATCCCTGGTGAATTTTATTAATACAAACGCCACTTATATTTAACGGCTGAATCGATCTTACTAGTTTTCCCTTACAGAGGGCAAATCTTCGGCGATTTTCTTCATAAATAAATGATTTTGACGGACTTTTGTGTCACGAATCTTATCCTTAGAAAAACCAAGGGATTTCGGTTCCTGCAAAGAGTGTTCAAATTCCTGTTGTACACCGCCCCCAAGCTCCTATGAAGACTGGGGGTTTTTTCGCGTAACGCCCGCTTCACCCGCCGAAGCAGTCTCAAACCTTCCGCGGTGGTCCCACTCTCCTTAACAGTGTTAGGATTTTCTTTTTCATTAACAGATTAGTCACTAACTTTGCGACTCATTTGTAAGCATGAGCGATGCCTTAAAACATGAATGTGGGCTGGCATTCATTAGATTACGAAAGCCGTTCTCTCATTATCTGCAGCAATATGGCACTGTCCTCTACGGTCTGAACAAGCTGTACCTGCTAATGGAAAAACAACACAACCGTGGACAAGACGGAGCAGGCGTAGCCACGGTCAAGCTAAACATCGAACCCGGACATCCCTTCCTCCACCGCATCCGCAGCGCGCAGAACCAACCCATCGCCGACATCTTCTCCAAGATCATGGGCGAAGTAAAAGAACTCGAACAGTACCAACCCGATATAACAAAACACCCCGGCCTGATGAAGGGCCATATCTCCTTTATGGGAGAGCTGCTCCTCGGTCATCTCCGCTACGGCACCCAGGGCAGAAACAACGCCGAATTTTGTCATCCCTTTATAAAGAGGAATACCATCCCGGCCCGTAACCTGGCCCTCGCTGGTAACTTCAACCTGGTCAATACTGACGAACTCTTCGACCTCATCGGCATCGACCCGGGAGATTTTCAAAAGCAAAGCGACCTGGCCGCCATGATGGAAGTCATCCATCACTTCCTGGTCAAGGCCGACGAAGCATCCCCCGACTCCCTGGACGTGGTGGGTCTGCTACGCAAATCCGTCTCCCTCTTCGACGGGGGCTTTACCGTTGGAGGTCTGCTGGGGAACGGAGATAGCTTTGTCTTTCGCGACGCACACGGCATCCGCCCGGCGTATTACTATGTCAACGACGACGTTGTCGTTGCCGCTTCCGAGCGCTCCGCCATCCGTACCGTCTTCAATGTCGGTGAAAACGAAGTCATGGAGCTCATGCCCGGAAAAGGGCTCATCGTCAAGGCCGACGGAAAAGTCTCCATCGAGACCATCCTCGAACCAAAGGAACGCCGCGCCTGCAGCTTCGAACGCATCTATTTCTCCCGCGGCAGCGACGAGAAGATCTATCGTGAACGTATCGCCCTCGGCTATAACCTGAGCGAACAGATCCTGACCGCCATCAACCACGACCTCAAGAATACCATTTTCTCCTTTATCCCCAATACCGCCGAAGTCGCTTTCTATGGACTTTGGAAAGGCATGGACGACTACCTGGAAAGCATCAAGATCCAGCGTATCCTTTCCTGGGGGAAAGATATCTCGGAAGACAAGCTCGTAGAAATGCTGAGTCGCAAGATCCGGGTCGAGAAAGTGGCCATAAAGGACGTAAAGATGCGCACCTTCATAACGCAGGATACCAGCCGCAATGAAATGGTGCAGCACGTTTACGACGTAACCTACGGTACCGTCCGCAAACAGGTCGATACCCTGGTCGTTATCGACGACTCCATCGTCCGGGGCACCACCCTAAAGGAAAGCATCATCCGCATGCTGGCCCGCCTCGAACCCAAAAAGATTATCGTCGTTTCCTCGGCTCCCCAAATACGTTATCCGGATTGTTATGGCATCGACATGAGCAAGATGGGCGACTTTATCGCCTTCCAGGCAGCGGTCGAGCTCATGAAGGAACGTGGCAAGGAAAACTGTCTCCAGGAATTCTATGACCGCTGTAAGGAACTCCAGCGCACCGGACAGCTCCATACCGAAAACGTCGCTCAAAAGGTCTATCAGCCCTTTACCGCAGAAGAAATCTCCGAAAAGGTTGCCCAACTGATAACCCCACCCGAGATCGACATTCCCGTGCAGGTCATCTTCCAGACGATCGAATCCCTCCATAAGGCTTGCCCGACCAATACAGGCGACTGGTATTTTACCGGCAACTATCCCACCGCCGGCGGGAATAGGGTCGTCAACAAGGCCTTTATGAACTATATGGAAGGGAAGAATGTACGGGGCTACTAAAAGCCGAATCCGCATTCACATCTCAGGACCGCTAAGGCCTGCTCCGCCCGGACATCCGGCAGCGCCCAACCGCCGATGTGTCAAAATGACTCTTTACGGCAAAAATTTTCAGAGACAAATTGGGAGTCTGAGAGAAAATCCTTAATATTATATAAGGTTTCGATATAGATTAGTACCCTTCCCCCTTAAAAATCTGTTGCTGGTTATTGTGCTCCGTTAGTAATGTTTTGTTTTGTCTGTCTTAGAAAAACCAAGCGTTATGAAGAAAGTCTCTATTATGATCGTCGATGATCATACTTTAATCCGTGAAACATGGAGTTTTTTATTGGGAAAAAACGAAAATTTTGATGTAGTAGCCGAATGTGGGGATGGCGAACGAGCCATCGAGCTCGCCCGTGATAAACGGCCTGACGTTGTCCTGCTCGATATCAACATGGCGCCTATGAGCGGCTTCGACGTCCTGAAGATGATTCGTAAATATTCCCCTGGCTCCAAGATCATCGGTGTATCCATGCATTCCCAGCCAGCCTATGCGAAGAAAATGCTCCGCCTCGGCGCCAAAGGCTACGTGACCAAAAACTCTCCCCGCCAGGAAATGCTGGAAGCTATTGCTGAAGTCAGCAATAACCACGTCTACATTTGCCAGGAAGTAAAAAACATCCTTTCGGACCAGCTCCTCAATGGAGACCAGGCCAATCCCGATATCAACAACCTCTCCGACCGCGAGATGCAAATCGTCCGCGCGCTCAAGGAAGGCCTCTCCTCGAAGGAAATCGCTTCCGACTTGAATATCTCCCTCAAGACGGTCGAAGTACACCGGCACAACATCCTCAAAAAGCTAAAATTGAAAAATACCGTGTCGCTTATTAACTTTATCAATTCACAGGCATTTGACATTTGAAGACCCTTATAGTAATCAGACACGCAAAAAGCAGCTGGGATAGCGCTGACATCAGCGACTTCGACCGCCCCCTAAACGACCGGGGCCGGCGGGACGCTCCTGCCATGGCCGCAAGACTGATCAAAGCCGGCGTAAGCATCGACCGCTTCGTATCCAGCCCAGCTAAACGCGCCCGGCAGACAGCCGAACACTTCATCCACGCCTTCGACAGAAAAGAAAAGGAAATACAATTTATCGAGGAGCTTTATCACGCTTCCCTCGAGACGTTTAGAGACGTCGTTGCCGCACTCGACGATAAAGACGACACCGTAGCCATCTTCTCCCATAACCCTGGCATCACGGCCTTTGTCAACGTCCTCACCTCGGTCCGCATCGACAATATGCCTACCTGCGCGGTTTTTGCCGCAAAGAGCCCTGCCGAACACTGGACCGAATTTCAATCAGCCGGCCCCCAATTCTGGTTCCTCGACTATCCCAAATTGGGTTCTTAAAAGATCGGCGATTTCGGCCCTTAACAACCCCACTCCAACATCCGCATGGGGCATTACACCACTTTGTCCCCTCGCCACGGCCAGCGCATCCGCCAGGGAAAACCCCCTCTGCGCAATGCAAATCGCCCATCCCTTCGACGCCAGATAGTCTCCTAAATACTCCTGCTCCGTCTGCCCAGGCGTCGGAATAAGGATCGCCTTCTTCCCCAGCCTCATCAAATCCATCACCGTACTATACCCCGACCGTGCAACGACTTGCCCTGCACCGCTGATCACCCTCTCCAAAGCCGCAGCCGGCAAATGATTATAAACCGTTACCTGCGGCGGAATCAAACCAGGCAGCTCACGCCCCTCCGGCAGACCCCTTACCAATACCGTCTTACCCGTATAATCCGCCAGCTGCTCCAATAACCTCTTCTCCAGCAAACTCCGCTGTGGCTCCGGTCCCGATAACAATATCAGCAAGTCGGAATATTCGCCCATCCCGTCTGCCGAAAACCTCGACAGCCACCCGATATAACGTACAGGCATATGCGGTAATCGAGCAGGATGCGCCAGCTCCCCCGCCAGCCCATCCGGTCCCGGAATATCCGGCACCCAGCAACGATCGAAGCGCCGTATAAACCGGTAATTTATCCGCTGCAGTATATCGTCGGCCAACCCTCCCCAGGGACTGCGGATCCGCAATTGATGGGTAATAAAAATAGAAGCAACCTCCTTCAGGTACAATCCGTACCGATTATCGGATATGATCAAATCCGGCTGTTCGAGACGGATATACCGCCGAAGCCAGGCTTTTTCACGATTGATGCGGATCAAGATTTTTGGAATGGAAGCGATCAGCTGAAAAATAGTAAGGGTACGGTTTTTGCCATACTTTATTTCATAACCAGGTAGATCCACGTAAAGGATGCTAGGGAATTCACTAATTAAAAGCTTTTTCTGTACCCCCGATACGGCGGCGACCACAATACATTTTTGATTTAGTAATTCCTTAATTATTGGAATACATCTGGTTACGTGACCGAGCCCCCAATCAAGCGGTGCTATAAGAACTTTGATTTTTTTAGCAGCCGGATTGTTAATTTTTACAGGAGTTGGCAACGGTGTATACTATTTTCAATACAAATTAGTTAAATTAGTAGGATTAAGACAATGAAAACCACAAAGACAGTATTGATTCTGTTGTTATTATTTAGTAGCATTGTAATGCTTAGCTGCAGTACAGGGCGCGGAGGTGTTGGCGGTAGCAGTAAGAAATGCGGTTGTGGTATTAACAAAGGAATGTCCGGTTATTAAAATCTAATAGAAATGAAAGCTTGTAACAGGGATTTGCTTGTGCTGGTGAAAGACGAGCACATGAGTGAAAGCTCCATGGAACGGGAGCTGGAGCAGCTCAACGATCTCTTATTCCATTTTGAAACTATTGAAAGCTTCTGCACGGCTCACGAGGTGTTCGACATCAATAAGCATAAAACGCTCTATAAGCGGGATACTAT
>JAFDYG010000180.1 GCA_018267545.1 Bacteroidota bacterium | reverse complement strand
GTATAGTTCAGCAGGTAGTAGCTGAAGAGGGTCAGCGCGAACGTCACCGGTACGCTCAGGAAGACAACCAGTCCGCCGCGCCAGCCCATGGCGAGCATGACAAATGCGGTCACGGCCACGATGGCGATGAAGAGGTGGAACAGCAGTTCCGATACTTTTTCGGAGGCGGTTGCACCGTAGTTGCGGGTAACGGTGAGGTGTACGTCCGATGGAATGAATTGTTTTTTCAGGTGGTCTGTCTTTCTCAATATCTGTTCGGAAAGGCGCATAGCGTCGGCGCCTTTTCGTTTGGCGATGGCCAGGGTTACGGCGGGGTACAGGGAGCGATAAGCGGTTCTCATCGTGTCGGAGCGGCTGTAGCCGAAAAATACATACTGGGTAGGAAGGGACGGGCCGTCGGTGACGCTGGCGATCTGCCGGAGATAGACGGGCTGCTGTCCGTTTACGCCTATCACGAGATTGGCTATTTCGCCGGCGTCTTTTAAAAAATCGCCGGCTTCTACCAGGAATGCGGTATCCTGCTTCAGCAGTGTTCCGGCTTCTGCCCGGGCGTTGCTGCCGGGTATCTGACCGGCGATGCCGTCGAAATCGAGGTGATATTGGGTCAGCTGATCCTTATCGAGCAAAACCCGTACCTGGCGGCTGCGGCCTCCGATGATGCTTATGTCGGCGACGTCGGGCACTTTTTTGATTTCGTTGGTAAGGACTTCGGCCAGTTGCCGGAGCGAATAGTCGTCCTGGCTGTCGCTCCACAGCGTCAGGCTGAGGGCGGGGACGTCGTCGATGGCGCGGGTTTTTACGAGAGGTGTGGTTACGCCCCGGGGCATCCTGTCTATATTCTTCATCAGCTCGTCATACAGCTTCACCATGCTTCGCTCGACGTCTTCGCCGACGTAGAACTGTACGATCAGCATGGACTGGCCTCTCATCGAGGTGGAGTAAACATATTCGACGCCTTTGATATTGGAAATCATCTTCTCGAGCGGCTGGCTGACGGTGTTTTCCACTTCTTCGGGGGATGCGCCGGGGTAGCCGACGTAAATATCGGCGATGGGTACCTGTATCTGGGGTTCTTCCTCCCTGGGGATCAGCAGCGTGCTATACCCTCCGATGAGGAGAAAAGCAATCATGAGCAGGATTGTCAGCTTGGACTGGACGAATGCTTTTGCGATCTTGCCGGCTATGCCTTCCTTCATGTCTTTTATTTTTTAATGAGATGATTCGTGCGCTATCGGTCGGTTACGGGTGTGCCGTTGTAGAGGCGGCCGGAGGAGGAGACGATGAAAGATTCGCCGGCGTTGAGACCGGACAGGATCTCTATCTTGTCGCCTATCGACCTGCCGGTTCTGACGTAGCGGAGCAGGGCCGTGTGCTGGCTGCTGATGGTATAAAGGCCCGTGAGCTGGTCTTTTTCCACCAGTGCGGATTTGGGGACTAGGAGGGGTTCGTTTTCGGTGGCAGATTTTGCGGCGGATGCGGGTTGCGACTCGTCGGGGTGGGCGGAGGCGGGTTGTGCGTTTACGGGTATGAAAACATTGACGTACATACCGGAGTAGAGACCTTTTTGGCCGGCCTCCGGCAGGGATATCCTAACCTGGTACTGTCCGCCGGTGGCGATCGATGAAGCGCTGATCTGCGATAGGGCGCCGGTGATTTTGAGGCCGGTGGATTTTACTTCGACCACGGCCTTGTCGCCTGTTTTGATTCGGTTGATGTCGGACTCGGGCACGGTTGCGCTGACGCGCAGTCCATGGTCCTGTTCGAGCACGAGGATGGGTGTTCCGGGTGTGGCCAGGTTTCCTTCGTCCATCAGCCGCTGCGTCACGGCGCCGCTGAAGGGGGCGGTAAGGCGGGCGTACGCGGCGGAGGCGTCGATTTCCCGACGCATCTGCCTGGCGGTTTCCAGGCGCGACTTTGCGGCGTGGAAGCGAAGCGTTGCGTTGTCCAGCTCGCTTGCTGTCGCGCTCTGCCTGGCGAACAGCGCATTGTACCGGTCGAAGTCTTTTTTTGCGTTCTCCAGCTCCGCCTGCGCACCGGTGATTTGTGCATCCGTCTGTGCTTTTTTGGCGGTTATTTCTTCGCTGCTGATGGTGGCGAGCAGCTGTCCCTGTCTAACTCTGTCGCCGACCTTTACATAAACGTGCGTAATGGTTCCAATGAGGCGGGTGCTGATGGAGGCGGAAGAGAGGGCTTCGACCTGTCCGCTGGCCGTTACGCCGTTCATGGTGGTTTGAGAGGGTTTGGCGGTGACGACGGGTATCGGAGTATCCTGTTTTTCTTCGGTGGTATCGGTGCTGCCGGAGCAGCCTGCTATGGAGACGACAATTGCTGCGGCCAGCGGAAGAAAAATTCTGTGTTTCATTTGATCGAGTTTATTTTTCGGAGGAAGAAGTAGTTAAGAATTCCACATAGGATGCTGTGACGTCCCTGTCGAAAATGGCACGGGCCAGCGCGAGCTTCTGTTGTGACAGCTGGGTTTGGGCGAGCAGTACGTCGGTGGAGCCGGATAATCCCTGTTCATACCGGTCGCGAAGGATGCGCCAGGCTTCGGCGGCGCTGGCTACTGCAGTCTGCTGCCGGTCGATCCGGAGTGCGGCGTCGTCGAGGTACCGGCGGGTGGCGTTCAGCTCCATGGCGCTCTGCTCTTTGTACCGGGCGTATTCCTCGGTGAGCCTGTTTTTTTCGACGAGGAGGGTGGCATTGCGGCTGCGTATGCTATTGCCTTTGAACAGGTCCCAGGAGAGGCGGATGCCTGCGAGGTAGCCGCCTGCGCCAAAACCGAGCATGCGGCTGTCGTTGAGCTGATAGGACCCGAATGCGTTGAGCCGGGGAAGCGCACTCATCTTCGACGAGCGGATCATTAGTTCGGAGGCTTCGATGGTTTTGCGGAGGGCGGAAAGGTCTGCCCTGTTTTCGGGCAGTGCGGCGCCGGATGGTATGGCAGCAGAATTTTGCGGGGCGGCGGTGTCGGTCATATAGACTGGTCCCGGGCTGCGTCCCATTAAAAAACCAAGGTAATCGGAGGCGTTTTTGATCTGCGTCTTTGCGTCGGCCAGGCGGCTTTCGATATTTTTCACCTGTACCTGGACATTCAATGCGTCGGCTTTGCTGAGCATTCCCTGGCTGACGCGATCGTTCGTATACTGATACAACGCTATGGCTGTCGACAGGGCGTCTTCCATTACTTTCAGCTCCCGGTGTGAAAGCTGGAGCTGCAGATAGGCCTTCCGGGTCTCGAACACCACTTCTTCCCTGGTCCGGAGGCTTTTCAACCGGTATATCTGTATCTGCATGGAAGCTCCTTTGCGTTGATAGAGCTGATCCATGTTGATCAGGGGCTGCTGGACCTCGAAGGCGGTCATGAAGTTGGGTGTTCCGCCGGGGTGATTCAAATGGGCGGGGTCGAAATCCGCCGAACCGATGGTTTTTTGCTGGAGCTTGAAGCCAAATGCATTGAGAGGAAGGTTTGTCGACGCGGCGGTATAGGACAGGCCAGCCTGCGGAAGAAAGACCGCTTCGGTTTCCTTATATCTTGCGCTGGCGGCACTTTCGTCCAGTGCGGCGATCTTCAGGCCCCTGTTATTGGCCAATGCAGCTGAGAGTGCTTCGTCTGCGGTCAGCGAGACCGTTGTTTCCTGGGCAGCCAGCTGCGACGCGGTCAGCATCAGCGCTGCGACCAGGCGGGATAACCGTTTGGCCTGCCTTCCTGTTGTCGATTTCATTTTTTCCAATTTTTGAGCAAAGCTATTTTCGGATATTGGCGATGATCGTGACTTTGGTCACTCTATCGAAGCGCTCTTTGCAGCGTCTGCCATCCTCCGCCGTTATAGGCCTGGATACCGGCCTGATTGAGCAGGCGAAGCGCCGCTGCGCTTCTCCCGCCGCTCTGGCAGCAGGCAATCACCGGCTTGTCCTGTTTTTTTAGATCGCTACAGCTTTCGCCGAGGCGGTCGAGCGGGATATTGAGAGCGCCTTCGATGTGACCCGTCCTGAATTCCCCGGAAGTGCGGACGTCGAGAATGATGGCGCCGTTGCGATAAATGGACTTGAAATCTGCGGGCTTTCCGAAAAGGTTCTTAAAAAGCATGGGACATACAATTTTGATGTTTGATTTTTCACAAAATTCAGGATGGGGTGGAGCTTTAACCGTGACAAATGTCACAGGGGGTGGAATAGCGGCGGTTCTTCGTTACATTTGTCCTGAAAGTCAAGCAATATGATCGACGAACAACAATTAAGCGAATTATTCCCCTCCTTCGAGCAGGAGCTTGTCACGAACATGGTGGATAAGGGGGGGATCCGTGCGTTTGCAGCCGGCGAATCGCTTATGAAGACCGGACAGAATATCCGGTCCACGCTTCTTATTACGAAGGGACTCGTCAAGATATACCGGGAAGACGAGGAAGGCGACGAGTTTTTCATGTACTACCTTGAGCCCGGTCAGGCCTGCGCTCTGTCGATGATTTGCGCCACGCGGCAGGAGACCAGCCAGATCATGGCCCGGGCTATGATGGATACCGAATGTATTACCATTCCGCTGGAATACATGGATAGGTGGATGACCGAATACAAGAGCTGGTATCATTTTGTGCTGGAGACGTACCGGTCCCGGTTCGAGGAATTGCTGGTCACCGTCGATCATATCGCCTTTCGGCATATGGATGAGCGACTGCTCTTTTACCTGCAAAAGCAACAGGAGAAGCTGAATACGCGGCGGCTTCCCATATCGGTGACGGAGATCGCCGCCGACCTCAATTCCTCCCGCGAAGTCATCTCCCGTCTTCTCAAGAAGCTGGCTGATAAGGGGCATATCCGGATGGATAAAAGCTTTTTGGAAATTGTCAGCCTTGATTTTAAAGGAGTTGCGTGATATGATCTCACTCATCCGGTCACGTGACTAATGTCACGCCCGGGGCGGAGTATTGTCGCCATCTTTGTCATGAAAAAAAATACCACTCATGAAAAAGAATATGGGAATAACGGACCGGGTGATTAGGACGCTTATAGCGGCTGTCGTCATCATCCTTTTTGTCAATCACTTCATCAGCGGGACGTTGGGTATCGTATTGCTGGCGGTGGCGGGAATATTCGTACTTACCAGCCTTGTGGGGCTGTGTCCGCTCTATTCTCTTTTCGGGATCAGCACCTGCAGAGGTAAAAAAGCCTAACTCATCCAAAAACACTATCATGGACCATACCACAAAATCAAGACCCGGTTATCTGTCAAGCGTATTGCGGAATAAATGTCCCCGGTGCAGGCAGGGAGACCTGTTCCAGTCGACTCATCCCTATAAGCTGTCAACGGTCCTGAAGATGAATGAAACCTGTCCGGTTTGCGGGCAGCCTACGGAAATTGAAAAGGGATTTTACTATGGTACCGGATACGTCAGCTATGCTTTGTCGGTGGCTCTTTCGGTCTCGACATTTGTCGCATGGTGGGTGATCATCGGATTTTCCCTGCACGACAGCCGGTTTTTCTGGTGGATGGGTATCAATGCGGTCTTTCTGCTGGCGTTTCAGCCTTTGCTGATGAGGTTGTCGAGAAGTATCTGGATCAGCTGGTTCGTGCGTTTCGATACGGATTGGAAGCAAAGCGCTCAGATTAGCGGTCAGACAGGTATGGCGTCTTCCTGAGGGGATGGACCTGCGGGCATGGGTCGGCCGTGTGCGTATGGGATGGCCGTGCGGGCATGATTTGTGAAATAGCGTTTTACATGGAAGCAACGCTTGCACTCTCTCATAAGGAGTTCCTGCAGGTAGACAGGGACTATGAAAAGGCGGCCTCGGTGATGCACCTCGTGTATGTCAGCGACAACCAGCCGGGTATACTCCGCAGCAAGAAAGGGAAGGGATTCTCCTATGTTTTTAATAATAAGGTAGTTAAAGACCGAGAGCAGCTGGAACGCATTCGAAAGCTGGTGATTCCGCCGGCCTGGACGCAGGTATGGATTTGCGCCTCCGAGAAGGGGCATATACAGGCTACGGGACTGGATCTTCGGCGGCGCAAGCAATATCGTTATCATCCGCTGTGGAATTCTTTACGCAACGAGACCAAATTCCATCGTCTATATGAGTTTGGGAAGGCCCTTCCGTTATTGCGAAGCAGGGTGGAAGAAGGCCTTCGCTCAAAGGGGCTTACCCAGGAGAAAGTGCTGGCGACGGTGGTAAGCCTGATGGAAAGGACGTTTATCCGGGTAGGTAATTATGAGTATGAAAAGGCCAATGGTTCCTATGGTCTTACTACGCTGAAGAATAAGCATGTTTCTATTGCGGGGGATAAGATGGTGTTTTCCTTTACGGGCAAGAAGGGGATACATCATGACGTTACGTTACGAAATAAACGCCTTGCGAGGATCGTCAGCCAGTGTCATGATATTCCGGGTAAGGAGCTATTCCAATATTATGCCGAGGATGGCAGCAGGCACCCGGTGGATTCCGGGATGGTGAATGATTATATACGGGAGGGGTCTGGTGCGGATTTCTCGGCGAAGGATTTCAGGACCTGGGCGGGGTCGCTGCATGCGCTGCAGGAGTTTCGAAGCGTGGGGGAGGCGCTGACTGAGACGGCCATTAAAAAAAATATCAATATCGTGCTGGATAGTGTCAGCTGTAAGCTGGGGAATACGAGGACTGTTTGCCGAAAGTATTATGTGCATCCGTGTTTGATAGCGCTGTATGAGGATAATAAGCTCGTGAAGTATTTGCAGGAGATGGACAAGGAGGAGGAGGAAAAGGTGCTGATGAAGATATTGAAGCAATATGTTACCGGGTAGGGGGTGAGCCACCCAGACAAGTAAATTGAGCTATGAGAGAAATCAGCCAGGGGGTAGAATGGCTGACCTTTGTGTTATAAAAATAATAACAATGACAAAGATAGCTCTTGGTAAGAATGGCCCGCTGGTATCTAAGCTCGGATTGGGCTGTATGCGTATGTCAAGCGTTTGGGGTGGTCCGACGAACGACGAAAAAGAAAGTGTAGCCACCATTCAGGCGGCATTGGATAACGGAATCAATTTTCTGAATACCGGAGATTTCTATGGCAGCGGTCACAATGAGCTGCTGGTGGGAAAGGCAGTGAGCAGCAGGAGAGACGATGCTTTTATAAGTGTAAAGTTTGGTGCGATTTTTTACAATGGGCAGTGGCTTGGTCTGGATTTGCGACCGATGGCCATCAAGAATTTCATCAATTATTCACTGGTACGTCTGGGGGTAGAAACGATCGACCTTTATCAGCCGTGCAGAATCGATAATAGTGTACCGATAGAAGATGTGATCGGGACTGTAGCCGACTTAATTAAGGAAGGGAAGGTTCGTTATCTTGGTGTGTCGGAGATAACGGCTGAGCAGCTACGGAAGGCTCATAGCATACATCCTGTGACGGCGCTCGAAATAGGCTATTCGTTGGCGGATCGCCAGATCGAAAGCGATCTCCTTCCCACGGCGAAAGAGTTGGGGATTGGAGTGGTGGCTTTTGCCAATACGGCCGAGGGGCTGCTTACCGGTGAGATGAAGGCGCCACTTGCGGAGGATGATTACCATAATCATTTTTCCCGTTTTCAGGGTGAGAACCTTGTCAGGAACCTTGCAAAGGTTGAGGTGTTGAAGGCGATGGCAAAGGAAAAGGGGGCTACGCCGACACAGCTGGCGATCGCGTGGGTAAATGCGCAGGGCAATCATATCATGCCGCTGGTAAGCATGAGCCGGAGGTCGAGGCTGCCGGAGAATATGCAGGCCATGGAGATCGTCTTTACGGCTGAAGAGATGAATACGTTGAATACGCAATTTTCACCGGGGGCGATAGTGGGCGGCACGTACCTGCAGCGGTAGGCATCTTTTTTATACCTTTATATAGTGACGAATCCAACCGAAATACTTCCCGGGGTCATCTTTTATTCATACCTCTCGGCCATGCGAAAGGAGAAGGTCGTGTTCCTGGAACACAATACCCTTGTTTTGCAGGTCGCGGGGCAATTTACCCTGGAAACCGCCAGTGAGAAAATATCGATGGGGCAGGGGCAGATGCTGCTGATTCATAAAAATCAATTGGGCGAGCTTACGAAGACACCTCCGGAGGAAGGGGGAGCTTACCAGACTATCGTTATTTGTCTGAAAGAGGATTTGCTCAGGACCATTGCGCTGGAGGAGCGGGTGGATGTGGGGCATAAATTCACAGGGCCACCTAATATTCTCATTCCCGGAAATGATTTTCTGCGTGGCTTTTTTCAATCCATCGTTCCGTATGTCCATCATCCGGAGGAAAAGATAACCAATGCGTTAGGGATGTTAAAGGTAAAAGAGGCTGTGCAGCTGCTTTTGCATACCATGCCCGAGCTCAAGGAGTTCCTGTTCGATTTTTCCGAACCTTATAAAATCGATCTGGAAAAATTCATGCACAGCAACTTTCATTTCAATATTCCCGTCGAAAAATTTGCGCAGCTTACGGGGAGGAGTCTTGCGGGGTTCAAGCGCGATTTTCAAAAGACGTTCAGTATGTCGCCCAGGCAGTGGCTGCAGGAAAAGCGGCTGGTGGAGGCCCGGCACCTGATAGAAAAAAAGAACAAGAAGCCGTCTGCGATCTATCTCGACCTCGGCTTTGAAAGCCTGTCTCATTTCTCGCATTCTTTTAAGAAGAAATTCGGCAAGGCGCCTACGGAGTGGTAGAGCGCATTTATATTACAGTTAGTGACATATTAATTTGAGCATTTTTGATTAAGGATGTGCTAATATTCAAGAAGTCTTTCGCTTTTTCAGGGGCTATATTTGGAAAAATTGACCAGAACCAGCTTCGCGCCTTTCTCACTACAAATACAGAACATTTTTCTTTACTGTATACGGCGGGTGATGTCATGCACTTGCGTATCCGTATCATGCCTACAATGATACCGGATTTTCCATTGATCTATTCCGAATCCGTCTTGGAAGAAAACTAATATAACTAACGGAGATGCAATCGCCAGCACCATGGGTTTCCCCATGGGTGGGGATGCTTTTTTTAACTAAAACCACGCGTGCATGATAAAATAAAGACAGACAAACCTAAAACACAAACAACTTAGAATCTCCTAACTGTAACCTTCAAATCTACAAACGTATGGACCAAAACATACCTAACAGGACCTTTTCTGTGAAACTGCTAATGGTGAAAATAACCGGCATTTTCTTATTCCTGTCGACTTTACAATTGAATGCCAATGCATTCTTCTCTCCCAATATCGGGGTATCGGCGCCTCCTGTTGAAATAAAAGGACGCGTTGTAAACGAAAGCGGTGAGCCGGTCAGCGGCGCCTCCATTTTGATCAAGGGTACCAGCAGGGGCACCAGCACCAATGCTACCGGAAACTTTACGTTGAGCTATACGAGCGGCGCCAGGGTGACCCTTGTCATCAGCGCTGTGGGTTACGTCAGTACAGAAATTGCGCCGGCCGATCAGCTTGTCATAACGCTGAAAAAGAATGCGAATGAAATGGACGAAGTGGTTGTCGCCGCTTATGGTACGGCAAAGAAGAGCTCTTATTCCGGTGCTGCAACGGTGGTATCGGGAGAAAAGATTTTAAAGATCCAACCGTCCAATATAGGCCAGGCGCTTCAGGGGATGAGTCCCGGTGTCCAGGTATTGAATACCAATGGTCAGCCGGGGGCTGATGCGTCCATCCTGGTTCGCGGTTTGAGCTCTATACAAAATAATACCGATCCTTTGTTTATCCTGGATGGTATGCCTTATTCGGGAAATTTGAGTGCGCTCAATGCTTCGGATATCGAATCGTTTACGGTATTGAAAGATGCCGCGGCCACTTCTTTGTATGGTTCCCGGGCAGCGAATGGTGTGATCGTTATTACCACTAAAAAGGGCGGGGCTACTCCTCAGGTCAATTTCCGCTCGAACTTCGGTTATTCCGATTTTGCGGTGCGTTTCCCCGACAAAGTCAGTCCTACTCAATTGTATGAGCTAGGCTGGGAAGCGCTTAGAAACGGGAGGTTGGATCTGCCCACTCCGTTATCTGCTGCAGCTGCTGCGCAATATGCTACCGATAATGTCACCCTGCAATTTTTCCAGCAGGCGCGTCAGAATGCGTTCGATGATCAAAAACCGATCGGTTTGGATGGCAAAATGAAACCGGGTGTAAAGCAGCTGTTTTCCGGCGATTGGTTTGGTGAGATGTTTCGTCAGTCGCTTCGTCAGGAGTATAGCGTAGACTTTAGCGGAAGCAGCGGCCAGGCGCAAAAGACACAATATTTCCTGTCGGCTTCTTATTTGAAGGATAACGGTAACTTCCTGGTGCAGAAATTCAACAGAATCTCGGCGCACGCCAATGTCAGCTCGGAGCTGAAAAGCTGGCTGAAAGTGTCGACCAGCCTGAATTATACCAGTTCGTTCACTCAGAATCCTTTCGTAGGAACCCGGTTTATCCGTGTAATGCCTACAGTCTACCCTGTGTATATCTGGGATTATGCGAAAGGCGAGTATAGAACGGATGCCAATGGTAAGAAAATTCCTGATTTTGGGGATACTACCCGGACAGAATGGAGGGGCTGGAATACGCGTTTTATCGGGGATTTCAAGAACTCGGACAACTGGGATTTCTCGGGTACGCAATACGATCTGTTGACCACCCGTAATTCCATCGAGATTAAAATATTGCCGGGTCTGGTTCTACGTTCCTCTCTCAGCACCGATCTCGGTTACAACTCGGGGCAAAGCTACTCGTCCTCTACTATCGGTAATGCAGTAGGCAACAAGGGGAGCGCTTCGCGTAATTATAACAGGCGTTTCTCTTATACGGAGAATAACCTGTTGGTGTATGACAAGACTTTTGGCGAGCATCACATCAATGTGCTGGCCGGACAGGAATCCTATAAGCTCCGTTATACTACGGAAAGTGCGACGAGGAGGGGTTTTCCGCTGCCTGGCATTTATGAGATGGGCGCGGCTTCGACGCAGGTGAGCTCGAGCTCGGGGGAAGACAACTACCGGTTGTCCAGCTATCTGTCTAAAGTCGAATATTCCTTTATGAACCGTTACTCCTTAGCCGGAAGCTTCCGTACGGATGGTTCCTCCCGGTTTGCACCGGAAACCCGATGGGGAAAATTCTGGTCGGTAAGCGGTTTGTGGAAGTTTAGCGAGGAAGGGTTTATGCAGAACTTTACCTGGATGAACAACGCCAAGCTTCGCGCCAGCTACGGTCTGACGGGTAACGATAACGTGGGTTATTATGCTTATCAGGGTTTGTATGCTACCGGCTACAATTTTATGGACCTGGCCGGTGTTATTCGCTCCAGGCTTCCGACGTCCAATCTGAAATGGGAAAGCAACGAACAGATCGACATCGGTCTTGACTTTACCCTGCTTAAAAGAGTCAACATTACGGCTGACTGGTTCAATCGTAAATCCAAGGACCTGATCTTCAACAGGCCGCTGCCTCCGTCGACGGGTAATGCCGGTATCGACGAGAATATCGGGGACGTCAAGAACTACGGATGGGAATTCAACGTCAACGTCAATGTCATTTCCAACCGGGTTTTCAGGTGGAACATCGATGCGAATGCGTCTACCTATAAAAACAAGATCGTCCGTCTGCCGCAGAAGGAAGTTTATACCGGCCGCTACAAATGGACGGAAGGCGTATCCCGTTACGAGTTCTATGGTCCGGAGTGGGCAGGTGTAAATCCTGACAATGGTAACAACAGCTGGTGGAAAACCGACGCCAATGGACAGAAAGTAAGAACGGAAGTATATGCGGATGTAAACAGGGTCGACCAGCAGAAATACCTGGGAAGCTCGATTCCCAGCTGGTTCGGTGGTGTTACGAACACTTTTTCCTATAAGGGTTTCGACCTGTCTGCCATGATCTATTACAGCCTGGGCGGTAAAATGTACGATGCCGATTATACGGAAGGTGTAAGATGGAGAAGAGGCTTCAACCTGAGCAAACAAATTCTGGACAGATGGACTCCCGAGCACAGGAATACTAAAATTCCCAGACTGTCGGATTATACGCAGAACAACGTTTCTGTATATTCCAATCAATATTTGTTCAACAATACGTTTGCACGTTTGCGTAACGTGACGTTTGGATACACATTGCCTCCATCTGTCTTAAAGCGTATACATGTCGGTTCTCTTCGTGTATATGCACAGGGGGTCAACCTGTTTACATGGGGGGCTGCCGCTCGCAGAGGTACTGATCCTGAAACGACTATCAACGGTGCTGTCGGTGATGGCGCTAACGGTACAGGCGCCGCACCTATTTCCAAAAGCTTTTCCGTTGGCCTGAATGCGTCCTTTTAGCAAACCCTGTAAAATTTAAGATCATGTCAAACAAAAGAAACATTCTTTATATACTGATAGCGATAGCTACGCTTACTGGCAGCTGCAGTAAGGACTTTCTGACGACCGATCCGGCTACACAGATATCCGGTCAGAACCTGTTTAAATCAACGGATGGCGCTCAAACGCTGCTCAATGGGATGTATCGTTATCTGGCCTGGGCGACCAATACTGCGCCGGAAGTAGGCAGCATCTGCAGCTGGCAGAATGGATTGGATGCTGCTGCCAAGGATATCGTCGTTTTTCAGGCGCAGGGTTATATGCAAGCCTATTACAACAACTACGTCCTGGCTTCTACCCGGGCGGATGGAAGCCTTTCTCCGGGGATGTGGAATTACTTCTATACGCTGGCGAGCAACGCCAATGATATCCTGGCAAATATAGACGGGATAGAAGGGGATGCGACGGTAAAAACCCAGATCAAATCGCAGGCGCTGGCGATCAGGGGCTGGTGCTACTTCTACCTGGCGAGGTTGTTTTCGCAGACCTATGCGATAGCAAAGGATCAGCCTTGTGTGCCTTACTATGATCAGCCGAGTAAAGACGGTAAGGTGCGTGAAAAGGTATCCGTGATCTATCAGCACGTCGTGGACGATCTGAAAGCGGCTGTTACGGGTCTTGCGGGATTTAAACGTAAGTACAAGAACCAGATCGATCAGCAGGTGGCGCAGGGTATCCTGGCGGAGGTGTATCTGACGATGGAAGATTGGACCAATGCGGCCGATATGGCTAGCAAGGCTCGTGTGGGTTATACCATCATGACGGGTACCCAGTACAAAGCGGGTTTCAACGACTGGACCAACTCAGAGTGGATGTGGGGAGAGCGGCAGACGGTGGATGCGTCGTTCGGGAACATCACTTCGTTTACATTTTGGGCGAATAAAACGAGGGGTACGATGTGGAGCTATGACACGTACTGCGTAAACGATCAATTTAAGAACCTGTTCTCTGTCAATGATGCCCGGAATCAGTTTTGGTATCGGACGGATTATAAACTATGGACTTCGGATAAGTTTCGGGATAATGCCACCGGTACGGGAGATGTGATCGTGATGCGTGGTTCCGAAATGCTGCTGATCGAAGCGGAGGCTCGTGCAAGGATGGGTGGGCAGGATGCTGCGGCTCAGGCTTTGATGTGGGAACTGCAGGACAAGAGGGGAGCGGACAGGACGGCTTCGACCGGTGCGGCGCTTGTAAACGATATCCTGGTAGAGCGTCGGAAAGAGCTTTATGGGGAAGGGTTTGCGTGGTTCGATATGTTACGTGTCGGTCAGGGGCTAGCCCGGACGGGCGACCATCCGATTGTCATCAACCTGCCTGCAAGGTCCTGGAGGCTGATCTTTCAGCTGCCGACGGCGGAGTTTACGAGCAATAAGAGCTTAAAGCCGGGAGATCAGAATCCTTATGATGGAGTTTTTTAGCGGAGTGTTGGAGTATAAAAAAAGCCGGACATGCGTCCGGCTTTTTTGTTTTTAGTTCTGGAAGTACCGGGTCTTGAATTCTTCGGCGAATTGTTCGAGCTTGATCTTTCCGGTCACTTTTTCGCCTGATGCGAAAAAGTCTTTGGTGACGATGCCTGCTCTTAGGGCTTGTCCCATTTCTATTAAAAGATCGATTAGCTCTTGTGGGAGGCCTGCGGCCGACATGCCTTGCTTTAACTGATCGTCGGGAAATGTGACCCAGGGCAGGTCGGATTTGCCGATTGCCTGACCGAGTGTTTTTGCGACTTCGTTTCCTGTCGAGATGTCGCTGACGATATATTTTATTTCGATTCCATTTCCTTTATGCTGCAGCTCTTCAGCGGCGGCTTCTGCAATATCTTCAGGATGAGCCAGCAGGAGCTTATCGTCGCCGTTGTAATTATTGCCTATGATTTGTCTGTTTTTGATCATGGGAATGTCGCGGAAGAAATTGTAGTAGAAATTGCCGGCCCGGAGGATGGTTATATCTGCGTTTTTTAATTTCTGAAATGTTTGTTCTACCAGGTGCACGCCTTTTATGGGACCTGTGCCTTCGGGCGCGTCCGCACCGATGCTGCTGAGCATCACTACGCGGGGTACGTTGGATTGTTCTATTGCCCGGGCATAGGCGCGTCCGGCGGAGGCGATGTTTTCAATGATGTTCTCGCCGCCGATGGCTGGAGGTGTCATGGTGTAGACGGCGTCGGCGTCTTTAAAAGTTTGGGTGAGGAAGGTGGCGTCGTTTACCGAGCCCAGGGCTGGGTGGGCGCCGAGGGCTTCGATGGATATTTGTCGTTCGGGGCTGCTGGTGATGACGGTTACTTCGTGTCCTGCGGCGATTAGTTTTTTGACTAATGGTTGGCTCACGTTTCCGAGTGAGCCGGCTATTATGATTTTCATTTTAATTTATTTATAACGTTGGATAATCTGTGTAGCCTTTGGGGCCGGGTGTGTAAAGAGTGGTATAGTCGGGTTGGTTCAGGTCCGATCCTGTTTCTATACGTTTGTCCAGGTCCGGGTTCGCAAGAAAGGAGCGGCCGAATGCGACGAGGTCGGCAAAACCTGCACTCAGGGCCTCCTCGGCCGTTGCGGGTGTAAGGCCGTTGCAGAGGATGATGGTGTTTTTGAATCCTTCTTTTATGGCGTCGAAGGTCTTTTGGGGAATGGTGGCGGAGACTCCTATGTGGAGGTAAGCGATACCGATCTTGTCTAGTTCTTTCGACAGCAGAGAGTAGGTTTCGTGTACTTCCTGTTCGTCGTAGGGTGTCAGGTCGCCCAGGGTGGAGTAGGGGGAAAAGCGTACGCCTACTTTGTCAGGGCCGATAGCTGCGGCTATTTGCTGTAAGGTTTTGATTGGGAACTGGGTTCTATTGGCTATGCTTCCGCCCCACTGATCGGTCCGGTTGTTGACGTGCGGGTTCAGGAATTGTTCTGAGAGGTAGCCGTTGGCTCCGTGGAGCTCGACGCCGTCGAAGCCTGCTTCAATGGCGTTGCGGGCGGCGACGACGTGTTCGGCGATTACGGTTTCTATTTCTTTGTCCGTTAGCGGGT
Organism: Bacteroidota bacterium; assembly: GCA_018267545.1. Taxonomy (GTDB): domain Bacteria; phylum Bacteroidota; class Bacteroidia; order Chitinophagales; family Chitinophagaceae; genus Puia. The sequence goes on along the minus strand of JAFDYG010000180.1, from coordinate 796 downwards.
GCGGTGTTGGGTAGGCTTGGTTACCTAGTGTATCGGTCCAGATTTCACCGTTTGCTTTGATGGTGGACGGACCGACGAGGTGGGCGTCGGCAGGAAGATTGGCCGGGTGACCGATACGGCCGGTGTGCATGAGCTGTAGGAAGATCTTGCTTCCTCCTGCGTGGGCGGCGGCGGTTATGGCTTTCCAGGCGTTTGTTTGTTCTTTGGAGAAGATGCCCGGGATTCTTGCATATCCGAGGGCGTTAAGGGAGGGCGCAGTGCCTTCGGTAATGATGAGGCCGGCTCCGTTTCTTTGTGCATAATAGGCTGCCATTAGTTCGTTTGGCAGGTTGTCGATTGCCCGGCTGCGCGTCATGGGCGCCATGACCAGATGATTTTTCAGCTGTAATGAGCCTTTGGAATAAGGCGTCAGTAACTTGTTCATGTTGTTATCGTTTGATGACAACACAAAATTGGTCCATTGGGAAAGGGTAAAATAGCCGCTTCTGGCTGAAAAATAGTCTTATCCGCCGGCGGCGTACTTTTTGGGTTTGGTCCCGTGATACTTTTCGAAGAGGCGTCCAAAGTGGCTGAGATTGGCGAAGCCTAGCTGGTAGCCGTTTTCCGAAACGAATAGGCCGCCGTGTTTGAGGAGGAAGGCGGCTTCTTCCATTCGGGCTTGCTGGTAGTAGTTATATATCGTATCGCCGAATACCTGCTTGAATAAGTCTTTCATCTTTGTCTCGCCGAAGCCGGCCATCTTTGCGAGGTCGGGAAGGCTGGGGGGGAGGGAAAGGTCTGAAAGGATGGCGGTTCT
>JAFDYG010000017.1 GCA_018267545.1 Bacteroidota bacterium | reverse complement strand
GTCAGAATTCTGCGTAGGCCTTCTGCAAACTCGTAACGGCGATTATCGCACGACGTTTTTTATCAAACAGAAAGGAGAGAAGCAATACCTGCAGGAACTAAGGTTCCAGGTGAATCAATAAAGAGTTTCCTATTAGTTTAGAATGAATGTCATTCGGAGGCCCGTCCAAAAACGGGCCTTTATTTTTTCCCGTACCTTTGTCCCATGTCCAATTTTTTTGACGATCAGCTCCAGCTTCTAGTAGACAACGCCATGAAAGAAGACGTCGGCGACGGCGATCATTCCACCCTCGCCTGCATCCCCCCCGACGCCCGCGGCAAGGCCGTTCTGCACATCAAGCAAGACGGCATCCTCGCCGGCATGGAAATCGCCGAGAAGATCCTGAAAATGCGCGACCCGTCCTCGACCTTCACCGCGTACAAGCAGGACGGCGACATCATGCGCGACGGCGAAGAAGCCTTTATAGCCGAAGCAAACGTCCACGTCATCCTGCAATGCGAAAGACTAATTCTGAATTGTATGCAGCGGATGAGCGGCATCGCAACCCTTACCCGCCAATACGTCGACCGCCTGCAGAAATACAAGACCCGCGTCCTCGACACCCGTAAGACCACTCCCAACTTCCGGCTCCTCGAAAAAGACGCGGTCCGCATCGGCGGCGGCATCAACCACCGGTTCGGCCTATACGATATGATCCTGCTCAAGGATAACCATATCGACTACGCCGGCAGCCTGGAAGCCGCTATCGAAAAAGCCAGCCTGTATCGCCAGTCTCACAAACCCCAGCTCAAGATCGAAGTGGAAACCCGCAACCTCGACGAAGTCCGCCGGGTCGTCGCCCTCGGCAAAGTAGACCGGATCATGCTGGACAATTTCACCCCCCGCCAGCTCGCAGAAGCCCTCTCCATCATCGGCGACCGCTTCGAAACAGAAGCCAGCGGCGGGATCAACCTCAATAATATCGAAGACTACGCCCGTACCGGCGTAGACTATGTCAGCGTAGGCGCCCTCATCCACCAGGCCCGGAGCCTGGACCTGAGCCTGAAAGCCGTCGCCTTATAAGACCGCCGCCCTTTAAGACCGGCGCCCACAAGACAAGCACGGCGCCCCAAAACCGAAACACCATGAGCAAGAAGAAAGCAAATAGCAGCGGGATCGTCTACTCTACCGACCCCGATTTCCGGCAGGAAGAAGACGCACCGGCAGAGGAGACCCTTCCGGCAAAGCAGCAAAAGCTTCGAGTAAGACTCGACACCCGCCAGCGCGCCGGCAAGGCCGTCACCCTGATCGAAGGGTTTATCGGAAAGAAGGAAGACCTCGAAGACCTCGGTAAAAAGCTAAAGACCCACTGCGGCACCGGCGGCTCGGTAAAGGACGGCGAAATTCTCGTCCAGGGCGATCAACGCGACAAGATCACCCAGTGGCTGATCAGCAAGGGCTATACCTCCACCAAGCGCAGCGGATGATAACCCTCTACGCCATCCTTGCCGTGATCAACGCCATCGCGACGATCATCTTTTTCTTCCTATACGTCAAGGCCCGAATGGCTTTTAAAAAGGAGGAACAGCGCTACCTGTCCCTCCACTTTATCACGTTGTTTCTCTTCGTTCTTTTTGGCGTGCTGATCCTCATCAGGCTCTCCGATAGCATCAACAGCGGCGCCTCGTATTCTACCCTACTGCCGGATAAATTGACGCACTTCCTTTAATCCCTTCCCCTCGATCGTTATGATATAAACGCCGGGAGGAATAGAACCCGGGTCGAGCGCCTGCTTCCAGCTGCCCGCCTGTTTCGTAAAGCTCCAATTCTTCAACACCTTCCCCTGCTGGTCCGAAAGCCGCACTTTTAACAGCCCGGCAGCAGCCCCGCTCATTTCCATATATACCAGCCCCGGCGAAGGATTCGGACTTAGCCGCAACGCGCTGCTTGCAGCCGCGAAACTCACCGTCAGCACGTCGAACCAGGTCGTCTTTCCATCCAGGTCCACCTGGGACAATCGATAAAAATTAACCCCCGCCCCCGGCCGCTCGTCCACCTGCCGGTAAGACGCGCCGCCGCCTCCATGCCCTGCCGCTGCAATCGTGTCGATAGCCGCGAAAGACTGCCCGTCCCCGGATCTCTCCAATATAAAATAACGGTTATTATCCTCCATCGCCGTCGTCCATTCGACAACCGCAGTACCGCCAACGGCACGCGCACTGTACGACGCCAGCTTCACCGGCAGGGGAATCGTCACATTCCGCTGGTTCGTCAGCAGCCATTCATAAACATTCATCCCATCAATCATATTGATATTGGGATTGTAAGTGGTCGTCCAGGCATCGTGCCCGGATACGTTGAAGATCGAATCCCGGGCCTTGGGATTCGGCGCCGGATTGGTCGAATTATTAACCAGCGCAACATTGTTGATGGTCAGATCGGAGCTCACCGTTGGGTCGTTCAGGTTATGCGTGGCAAATACCGGCAGGTGCCCCGAAGCGATATTCTGCGGCCCCGACTGATACAGCCCATACGCCCCCGCTACCGGCAGGATCGCCGCTACCCGCTGCGCATGCGCTACCGAGCTGGCCGGATAGTCCCATACCGGGCTGCCGCCCATGCTCAATCCCGTCAGATAGATCCGGTTTACATCGACCTTATAGTTCCGCTCCGCATAGTTAATCATAGAGTCTACGTCGATCCACGACGCCCAGTTGTCGGACTGCGGTATCAGCATAATAAAGGAATAGGTGTGACCATTGACAGTGAAAGACGTTGGAAAAGTTCCCTGGTTGATCAGCTTGGGCGGCCCATTCCGCAAAACATTGGGCAGGTCCGAAGTACCATTGCCCACTTCCGCCGAACCGTGAAAGAAGATCATCAGGGGATAGGTCTGCGAGGAGGAGGTCGAATATCCCTGTGGCAAATATTCATAAAAGCCATGGGAGACGGGCGCCATCGAGACGCCGGGACGAGCTGTAAGTGTTTGGGCCTGACTGTAGTTGATGAGTAGGGATAATAGAGCCACCCTTAAGAATGGGTAAAATTCTTGCATGCTTCCTGAATTGAAAGTTTGATTAATTAAATTGAGGTATCCAGCGTAAGCAAGTACAAGGGGGCTTTTATACAGAATAGAAGTTAGGAGCGGAAATACAAACGCATCAATCTTTATGCCAATATGTTCGCGGGCAAAAAGATTGATGCGTTTAAACCGGCGGTCTATTGTCCCTGCGCCAGCGAATAGGCTTTCTTATCGCCCCACATATTCAACAGTTCGGAAGAGCAGATCTTGAAATCTCCGCTTAGACTCACATAGAGCCCCAGCACATCCTGCTGGTTCAACGGAGAACCATCGATGCTCTCGAACCGCACGTTGTACTGGTTGACCAGGTTGGTATACACCGAGCCCGTTGGCCATACCTGCGTACCCCGGTTGCTGATATTGATCAGGTTGAACTTGACTCCGGCGTGCCGCTGACAACGCTTGGCAATAACCTCCGGCTGCTCCGAGCTCTCGATGAAAAGATCGACGCCCACGATGATTTCCTTCTGCGTTTCTTCGGTTACCATCATTTCATTACGGGCCAGCTTGAACGAAGTTTGCGTCACCGGCATGTTCGGCAGCAGCGGCTTAGCCATGTGCTGCGGCGTCTTTCCGAAATTGCCGATGATGGCCTGCGCAAAGTCTGTCGTGTTGAGCGCCGGCGTACGTTTATCCCCGAAGTCTCCAGTATGCACACCCTGCTCCAGCGTATAGAGCAACGCATTTTCGATAATGGCGGCATTCTCCATCAGCCCCAGGTGACGCAGCATCGCGATACCGCTCAGCAGCAGCGCCGTCGGATTGGCGATATTCTTCCCCGCAATATCCGGCGCCGTTCCATGAACCGCCTCGAAGATGGCGATATGATCCCCGATATTGGCAGAAGGCGCAAATCCAAGCCCACCGACGAGTCCGGCGCAGAGGTCCGAAATGATATCCCCTTGCAGATTCGTCAGCACGACTACGTCGAAATCCTGCGGCTTGACGACCAGCTTCATCGCCAGGTCGTCTACGATGATATCGTCGGCTTTCAACTCCGGATAGTCCCTGGCCACTTCCTGAAAACATTCGAGGAAGAGCCCGTCCGTCAGTTTCATGATATTGGCCTTATGTCCGCAGGTGATCCGGCGGGCGCCGACCTTCTTGGCCATCTCGAATGCGTATTTGATGACCTGCAGACTCCCCGGCCGCGTGATAAAGCGCCGGCTCAGCGCCACGTCCTGCGTCAGCATGTGCTCGATACCGCCATAGGTATCCTCGATATTCTCCCGCACGATGGTGATATCGATCGGAATACCCGCCTTGGAAAAGACCGTGTCAACTCCATGAAGGGACTGAAAAACACGTTTGTTCGCATAGGTATTCCAGGTCTTGCGCGCCGTTACGTTCACACTCTTGACGCCCTTCCCCTTTGGCGTCTCCATCGGCCCCTTGAACAGGATCCCCAGCTCCTCGATCGTCTGCTGAGCCTCGGGTGTCATCCCATTCGAAAAACCCTTGTCAAAAACCCACTTTCCCATATCCACGACTACATAGTCTAACGGAACCTCCCCTGCCTTAAAAATGTGGAGGACCGCGTCCATGATCTCCGGCCCAATCCCGTCCCCTTTCGCAACTGCTATCTTCATATGCTAAAATTTTTGCAACTTTAAATAAGCCTTTGAAAGCTTTCAAATTTGTCTAATCGGGGGCAAAATTAGGTTAAGAATTTGTGGCTATTTTGATTAACTTTAGAAAAACTTTGGTTAGATGGCAAACAAGATCTCAGAAGGAATGGAGGTGAGCGTCGAGACTTTTTACCAGCCGGATTATTCCAACCCTATTTCCGGTGAGTATATGTTTGCCTATCGTATCACGATCGAAAATCACAATAATTTCTCCGTCAAGCTCCATCGCCGCCACTGGCACATCTTCGACAGCAACGGCAGCTACCGCGAAGTAGAAGGCGAAGGCGTCGTCGGCGTCCAGCCCATCCTCCAGCCCGGCGAAAGATACCAGTACGTCAGCGGCTGCAACCTCCGCACCGAAATGGGCAAGATGTTCGGCTCCTACACCATGGAGAATCTCAACAACAAGAAATCGTTCGAAGTCAATATCCCCGTCTTTGAAATGATTGT
>JAFDYG010000179.1 GCA_018267545.1 Bacteroidota bacterium | reverse complement strand
GGAGACTTCGCCACGGCTGGTTATGTCGCCTACAACACTACCAACGTGCTCGACCACAACACCATTAAGATCGAAGGCGGAGAGTTCAATCACGCGCGCATCGTAGCGATGATCGACCTCCTCTCCCACTCTGCCCGCGAAAAAGGACAGAGCGCCTATATCGCAGGAGAAGGCCTCTATTTCGACGGCCCTTTCCACTACGGCATGCATTTCAACCGGGGCAATCTGTTTGGGAAATTCATCACTCCATTGAACAAGACCAACAAGCTGACGATAGAAGCCTCCACCTTCCATTCCGGCTGGTGCAGCTCGGGTGAGCTCCCGGATCGGGCCATCGCAGAAGGCATCGTCAAAGACCGCTTCGGCGTCATCGACAGCGCCCAGGGCGGCCTCACCAGCCGCACCAATGCCCTGGTACGGCTGCAGACCCAGCTAAGCGATCGCCTGACATTGGAAAACCAGGTTTTCTATACGCACTACTTCCTGAACCTCGTCTCCAACTTCACCTTCAATTACACCTATCCGACCGAAGGAGACGAATTCCGGCAGCGCGAGTCCCGCAATCTATACGGCTATAACGGAAAGCTCTCGCAAAAGGATTATTTCAACCACGCGACGCTGACCTCTACCGCGGGCTGGGTTCTCCGCGCCGACCGCATCGATCCTATCTTTATGGCGCATACGCAGGATGGCGCGCTGCTCGACTACATCCAGCTCGGCACCGTCCACGAGACAGCCCTGAACGGCTATCTCGACGAGACCCTGCAAACCGGAAAGTGGGTCTTCAACGCAGGCGCCCGTATCGACTACCTGCATTTTTATTACAACAACCTGTCCACCGACAGCGCAGCGGCCCCTTACCAGGGTGTCAATCCCCGTTCCGGCAAGGCCATCGTCAGTCCCAAGCTGAACATCCAATACACGGCCAGCCCGTTGCTGCAGATCTATGCCAAGCTGGGCAAAGGCTTTCATTCAAACGACGCCCGCGTAGTGATCGCCAACCAGGGATATGATATCCTTCCGGCGGCCTATGGCGCCGACCTCGGCATCAACTGGAAGCCGGCGCCCCGGCTCTTTGTCAACGCCGCTGTCTGGTATCTCTATCTGAAACAGGAGTTCACTTACGGCAGCGACCTGGGCAGCGACGCCGTCGAACCCGGCGGCCGCACACGTCGCTATGGGGTCGATCTCTCCGCGCGCTACCAGGTCAACGACTGGCTCTTCGGCTATCTCAACGTAAATGCGGCGCACCCGCGGAGTCTCGATGTCCCCAAATCCGAAAGCTATATCGCCCTGGCGCCTACCCTCACCAGCACGGCCGGTCTCGACTTCCGCTTCGCCAGCGGCTGGAATGGAGGCCTCAGCTACCGCTACCTCCACGACCGTCCCGGAAACGAAGACAATACCCTCCGGGCCTCGGGCTATTTTCTGACAGATCTGCTGATCAATTACACGCAGAAGAAATACGAGATCGGCCTGACCATCGAAAACCTTTTCAATACGAAGTGGAAAGAGTCGCAGTTCGAAGAGCTGTCCCGGTTTAAAAACGAATCCCAGCCCGTCGACGAGCTAAGCTATACGCCCGGGATTCCTTTCTTTGCCAAATTGAAATTTTCGGTATTTTTCTAGCATGAACACGCGCTATTCCATCAAGGGAATCTGGCTACTGCTGTTTCTTTTGACGTATATTTCCTTATCCGCTCACCCCCTTCCGGGTGAGCTGAACAAGATGCCGGCGGGAGTCGCCGCCGGCATCTATCTTCAATTGGGATATTTTCACATCCTTCCCTTTGGCTTCGATCATATCCTGTTCGTATTATCTCTGCTCCTGCTAAGTCCAAAGCTCAAGCCCGTATTCTGGCAGGCCACGGCCTTTACGGTTGCCCATTCCGTAACACTGGCGCTCGCCATGTACAACGTTGTCAGCCCGCCGGCCAATATCGTCGAGCCACTGATTACTCTCTCGATACTGTATGTCGCTTTGGAAAATTGCTGGTCGCCGAAGCTGCGTGCTGCCCGTATAGGTATAGTTTTTCTTTTCGGGCTGATACACGGGTTGGGGTTTGCGGGCGCGCTAAAAGATCTGGGTCTGCCGCCAAAGCACTATCTGCTTTCTTTAGTCATGTTCAACCTGGGAGTCGAGCTGGGTCAGCTGACGATCATCGGTCTTTTTTGGCTGCTGATTGCCCGCTGGGCGGCTAAGAAACCCTGGTACAGGAAGGCCATCGTCATCCCGCTGTCTGTTTTAATCGCCGCCCTGGCCGCTATCTGGACTGTACAGCGGATATTCTAATATTCTCTCGTCAACAAATAATCGACCAATTGCTTCAGCGGCTCCTTCCGCTTGGAAAGCACGGCGATATCCTCGAGGCTCTGATAAGCCGCCGCCCGATACTGCTCTTTCAATTCTCTTACCCAGGCGTCCACGCCGCAGGCATGAAAGATGGCCAGCATCCCCGCCACTTTTTCCGCCGGGGGCGCCTGCTCCAGCCGCTTGATCTCTTTTAGCTGCGCTTCCGAAGCCACCTCAAGCGTCTTGATCAGCAGAAACGTCTTCTTGCCCGATATGATATCCCCCCCTACCTGCTTGCCGAACTTGCTGGCGTCGCCATAGCAGTCGAGATAGTCATCCTGGATCTGGAAAGCCAGCCCCAGGTTACGCCCCAGGTTATAGATCGTCTGCTGGTTATTCAGCCCCGCGCCACCCAGGATCGAGCCAATCTGCAGGCTCGCTGCCAGCAGGACCGAAGTCTTGAGCTCGATCATGTGCAGGTATTCCTCCATCGTCACCCGTTCGCGGGATTCGAAGTCCATATCCAGCTGCTGCCCTTCACAGACTTTTACCGCCGTCTGGTTATATAGCTGCATAATCTTCCGGATATTCGGAGACTGGATCCGGCTGATATATTCATATCCCACGACCATCATCACATCCCCCGTCAGGATAGCAGTAGGGGTACCATACTTGTCGTGTACGGTTTGCATCCCCCTGCGTAGAGGGGCCTTGTCCATGATGTCGTCGTGTATGAGGGTAAAATTGTGGAACAGCTCGATTGCAGTAGCCAGGTGCCAGGCGTCGTCCTCGATCGTGCCGAAGAGCTCGTTGCCCATCAAGCACAGCACCGGGCGGATACGCTTGCCGCCCAGCCCGAGGAAATAAACGGCAGGATCATAAAGAGTGGCTGGCTGGGTCGGAAAATGCCGGTCGTTGAACCGGTTAGCAAATGCAAGAGACAGATCTTCGAAGCTATGCATAGTTATTTATTCCGCGAATATGGCGATAAAAAATTGATCAAATATAATTTTTTATCGCCAACCCATAATGTCTGTACTTTCGGCCTGGGGGCCTCAAGTACTAATTGGACTCCGTCCAATTAAGTACCTTATTTCTTTTTCCGGGGTGGTTTTGCCGCTCCCTTCTTTTGAGGTTTGCCATACTTCTTCTTTCCTTTCGAAGCCGTGCCGGATTTCTTCGGCTTGCCTGAAGGCCAGGTCTCCAAAGGCATCTCCACCGCACTATCCGCAGGCCCGACGGGCTCACCGGCGCCAGCCGTAATCACCCATTCATAGTCCAGCTGCCTCTTCGCCAGATTCGCCGACACGACCTTGATGGTCACCTTGTCTCCCATACGGAAACGCCTGCCGCTCCGTCTTCCCACCAGCGCATAGTCGCTTTCGATGTGACGGAAGTCGTCATATTCCATCAGGTTATTGATGCTGACCAATCCCTCGCATTTGTGCTCCACCGTCTCCACCCAGAAGCCGAACGAAGCTACGCCGCTGACCACGCCCTCGAATTCTTCGCCCAGGAACTCCTGCATATACTCGACCTGCTTGTATTTGTTGGCGGCCCTTTCGCTTTCCATGGCTGCACGTTCCCGCTCGCTGGTATGCTTGCACTTGGCCTCGAGCTTCTTATCGGGCTTGATGTCCCCGTCCAGGCATTCCTGCAGGATTCGATGGACCTGCACGTCCGGATAGCGTCGGATAGGACTCGTAAAATGACAGTAGTGCTCGAAGCCCAGGCCATAGTGGCCGATATTCTCCGTGGTATAAACCGCCTTGGCCATCGTCCGGATCCCCAGGGTCTCCAGCACGTGCTGCTCCGGCTTGCCCTGTACGTCCTGCAACATCTGGTTGAAGGAACGGGCAATCCCCTGCGGAGACTCGATATCGAACGTATGACCATACTTCTTGGCAAACTCGATAAAGGGCAGCAGCTTCTCCTTGTCCGGCGTGTCGTGGACCCGGTACGGGAAAGGCACCGGCTTCTTATCGACCTTGATCTTGCCTACATATTCCGCCACGGCACGATTGGCCAGCAGCATAAATTCCTCGATCAACTGATGCGATTCCTTGCTTTCCTTGACCGTGATACCGATCGGCTTTCCCTTCTCGTCCAGCTTGAAGCGAACCTCGGTCGAAGAGAAATTGATAGCCCCCTTCTTGAAACGCTGCTTACGAAACCGCTGCGCCATATCGTTGAGCACCTCGATCTCCGGCTGGTGCAGACCTGTCTTCTGCTCGATAATCTCCTGAACTTCTTCGTAGGTGTACCGATGATCGGAATGAATCACGGTTCTACCGATCCAGGTCTTCTTTATTTCTCCTTTCGGCGTCATCTGGAAGATGGCCGAGAAAGTCAGCTTATCCTCGTGAGGACGCAGCGAGCACAATTCGTTGGAGATCCGCTCGGGCAGCATTGGGTTCACCCGGTCCGGCAGATAGACGGACGTAGCCCGGTCATAGGCTTCCTTGTCGAGGGCCGTTTCCGGCTCGACATAATAGCTGACGTCGGCGATATGCACGCCGATCTCGAGCAAACCGTTCTCCAGGTTACGAATCGAGACCGCGTCATCGAAGTCCTTAGCGTCCACCGGGTCGATAGTAAAGGTGAGAATATCACGGATATCCTTTCTTCGGGCGATTTCGGAAGCCGGTATCAGATCCGGCAGCCGCTCCGATTCTTCGAGGACATTCTCCGGGAAAAAAATGGGAAAACCCGCCTCCAAAAGAATTTCCTTCATCGCCAGGTCGTTGACATTGCTCTTGTCCATGACCTGTATGACTTCACCCTGGGGTTTTTTATTCTTCTCCCATTCCGTTATCCGTACGATGACCGAATCGTTATTGACGGCCCCATTGAGCTGGCTAAGCGGCACATAGACATCGGGCATCGGCTTATCCGACTCGGCGATAAAAAAAGCAAACGAGGGACTGATCTCGATATGTCCCAGGAATTCCATCTGCTTACGCTCCACTACCTCGATTACTTCCCCTTGCCACCTGCCGCTGCGGGCGGAATTGTTGACCACCTTTACGCGCACAATATCACCGTGCAGCGCCGTATTGAAATCCGAAGGCCTGACCAGGATATCCTGTTCACGTCCTTCTACGATCACAAAACCCATCCCGCTACGGGTAACGTCCAGCCTGCCTTTATATGAGTTAGCAGTGTCTACTGCACTCTTCTTATTTTTATTTTTCTTCTTCTTGTTTTTCATCTTGTTCCTCCGTCTTAAATTCAGTAATGAATTTACTGATTATATCATTAAATGCCGGTTCTTCTTCAAACAAAAACCGGGGTGTGATCGGCAATACATAGATGGGCCAGTCCTCTAGTTCTTGCCGGAATTTGATTAGCCTGACCGCATCCTTTTCCGTCGTCAAAATAATCTTCCTCTTTGCCGTCAGCTGGTCATAACGCCGGAAGATCGTATTCAAATCATCGATCGTGAAGATATGATGATCGCTATAAGCCAATTCGTAATAGGTACCGGAATGTTCGTCCAGCCAGCGCTTTAGTGGGGCCGGATTGGCAATCCCCGTTACGAGCAGCACCTCGACCTCTTCATTGATGATACAGGTATCACCCTTCGTAATATGATAGGGTTCTCCATAACAGATCGAAGTAAAGAAGATCTGCTGGCCCGGCCGCGGCTCGATCTCGATCGCCACCGATCTCCTCTCCTCCTCCGAAAGTCCTTCGGGACATTTCGTCACGATCACGATATCCGCCCGTCGATAGCTCGACCCCGCATCCCGCAAGTCGCCGCTCGGCAACCACCAGTCCCTGGTGAACAGGTTGGAATAGTCGGTCAGCAAAATATTCAACCCCGCCCGGACAGCCCGGTGCTGAAAAGCATCGTCCAGCAGAATGACGTTCGTTCCTGGCCGGTCATGCAGCAGCTGTGGGATGGCTACGATCCTTTCCTCTCCTACCGCCACCGCCACGTCAGGAAATTTCAGGTGGAACTGCATGGGTTCATCCCCGATATCCAGGGCCGTAGTCAATTCGTTCGCCAGCGCATAGCCCCTCGTCTTTCGCTTATAGCCACGGCTAAGCACGGCTACTTCGAAATGAGGCTTCAGCATCCTGACCAGCAGCTCCACCATCGGCGACTTACCCGTTCCGCCTACGGCCAGATTACCGATGCAAATAATGGGTAGGTTGAAAGTGGTAGAGGAAAACAGTTTCTTATCGAATAGCCAATTGCGGATAATCACGACCAGCGCATACAGCAACGAGACAGGAAATAAGAGGATGCGTATGGGCTTGAGCAATGGAAAATTAAAGTTCATAGTCAAAATCAGCAGGAACCGGGCTCCGCCGGGTTCGCCTTCTGCTATAAAGATACGGCTTTTCGTAAAGCAGGCCCAATCAGCTTCGCCTGCATCCTTACAAACTCCACGCCAGGTTCTCCGAAAGGAATCGACCCTATCGCCGGGATCCCGCTCCAGGCGACAATTTCCTCTTCATAAGCCAGGTATTGATCGTTGAAGATCCAGCCCGCCACGCGAAGCCCATGACTGCGGCATACTTCGGCCGTTAGCAGGGAATGGTTGATGCTCCCCAGGTAATTACGGCTCACCAGGATCACGGTGGCATCCAGCCGCCGCACCAGGTCCAGCACAAACTCCCGGTCGTTCAGCGGAACCAGCAGCCCCCCCGCCCCTTCGATCACCAGCGGACGGTCCGCCGGCATCGCCGCGGCAATCCGGTCGAGATCGATAACCACCCCTTCCTCCCGGGCGGCAATATGCGGTGACGCCGGCATCTTTAGCTTGTAGACTTCCGGAATACGCCTGGCCCCTGCCGTCCGCTCCCCTACCCACTGGCTGTCCGTACCTTCGTCAAAACCCGCCTGTACGGGCTTCCAATAGCTTGCCCCCAGCGCTTCCGTCACGATCGCCGAAACCAGCGTCTTTCCAATACCCGTACCGATGCCCGTAATAAAAATAGGTTGCATGCCTTGCTATGCTTTTTTCACAAAGATGGAGAAGATCGTCGTGCCGTAGTGTCGTTCGGTCACGTAGAAAGGATAGGTCTTATAATCGTTCCGGGGCGTATGCTCGAGGACGAACCATCCCTTGTCGTTCAGCAAGGGAATCGTCACCTTCGGCAGCTCGTCGATCGTCGTAAGCGCATAAGGAGGACCCGCAAAAATAAAGTCGAAAGTGGTGGTGCACTGCTCTATGTACTTGAACACGTCCATCTTCACGACCTTGTAATAGTCCCCAAGCCCCAGCTCCTTCGAATTCTTTTGGATAAAGGCGAACATCGCCGGATCTTTTTCCACCACGGTGAGATCGCGAACTCCCCGGGAAGCCAGCTCATAGCTGATGCTCCCCGTTCCGCCAAAAAGGTCAAGGGTCTTGAGATCGGGCAGCTCCAGGTTGTTCTCCAGGATATTGAACAGCCCCTCCTTTGCAATATCGGTCGTAGGCCGGGTATGCGGCATTTTTGCCGGCGGATTTACCCGCCTCCCCCCCAGCTCTCCACCAATTATGCGCATACGGCCATTTTCAAAATAGATGAAAAATAATGAAGCGGTAATTCCTTCAACTCGTCGGTCACCTTGATGCTCTCGTCGATGTCTTCGAAATGAATCTGCAGAAAGTATTTGTGCAGCTCGGTGCTCAAAGCAGACTGCCGGTCGATGAGACCGCCTACCAGCAGCCGTACTTCCTCCTGGCTGATCCCCAGCTGGTGACAGCAATTCAAGAGGTGATAGGCAACGTCCTTGCTATCCTGGTACTGGAACGTCTGAACCAGGTGAACCTTCCCTTCCCGGATGACAAGCGCCACCATCTTGTCCGCATAGAAGATCACCTTCATACAGTCCCTTTTATCTGTCGAGTCGAACATCTTATAGCTCTTGAGAAGAAGACTATAATAGTGCCAGTATTTTCCTGCCGTAAAGGAGTGCTGCAGCAGCTGATGCAGGTCCGGGGAGATACGATATACGTTGAACAGCTCCCACCAGGGAATTTTCTCCGTCAGGATCAATCCTTTCTGCAAATTACCATGCAGGGTATCGATGATCTCCCGGTTAGTATCCATCGTAAATACCGGCTCGGGGATCAGGCTGCTTTCCGGGAAATTATAGACCAGCAGGGTTTCTTTCACCGGCCTCTTCAGCAGCTCATCCGCTTCCACGATTTCCCGCAGCGTATCGGTCAGGGAATGCTCCTTGCTGGGCTCCAATTGAAAATATTTGACGACCAGGGGACTCATATTCCGCTGGTTGAGCAGAACATAGGTAAAGGCATTGGGATTGACCTCCACGAGCAGTCTCGACTGGAGCATTTCATCATCCGTGATACCCGTAACTTCGATCTGGAAGGCTGGTTTAAGCATAGTTGTCGCAATAATACTACAAATTTGCAGAATGGAAGGCACTACCACGACCAAAACCTATAAAGTCAACATCGGCACCCGGGACATCCTTCGCATGGCTTTACCGATCAGCCTGGCCATCCTGGTACCACAGATTAATTTTATTACGAATAACATCTTCCTGGGTCATCTCGACAAAGCGGGAAATGCCCTTTCGACGGCAGGAATTACCGGCGTATACTATCTCCTTTTTGCCATCATCGGGTCGGGAATGAATAACGGCCTCCAGGCACTGATCGCCCGCCGGGCCGGCGAAGGACGCATCGACGAGATCGGCAAGCTCTTCTCACAAAGCATCATCATTACCCTGGCCCTGTCTGCGACAGGCATCCTGCTGACTTATTTCCTGGCCCCCTATATCCTCTCCTTCTCCCTGCATTCCGAAGAGCTGCGCGGACAGGCCCTCAGCTTCCTGCGTATCCGCATCTGGGGACTGCCCTTTCTCTATATCTATCAAATGCGCAACGCCCTGCTCGTCGGAACCAACCAAAGCAAATTCCTGATCTGGGGCACCCTCGCAGAAACCTTCGTCAACATCGCCCTGGACTATGGGCTTATCTTTGGTCACCTCGGTTTACCCGCAATGGGCTTCAACGGCGCCGCTGTCTCCTCGATCTTTGCCGAAGCAGCCGGCCTGGCCGTCGTTTTTATCGTTATCCACGCCAAGGGCATCGGCAACGAGCTGCAGCTTTATAAGCACTGGCGTTTCGACCCCAAAAATACCCGGCTGATTCTGACCCAGTCTTCTCCATTGGTCTTCCAATACGGCATCAGCATCGTGAGCTGGGTTTTCTTCTATATCCTGATCGAACACCATGGCCGCCAGGCCCTGGCGATCAGCAATACCATGCGCAATATCTTCGGGCTGTTCGGCGTCTTCACCTGGGCCTTTGCCTCCACCACCAATGCGATGGTCAGCAATATTATCGGCCAGGGGCTGGAGGACAGAGTTCCGGAGCTGATCGGCAAGATCATTCGCCTCAGCATGTCCTTCGCGGTCTTCGTCGCCATTCTGCTCAACCTCTTCCCGGCGATGTTCCTGTCGGTCTATGGACAAGACCCGGCTTTTACGACAGCAGCCATTCCCGTCATCCGCATCGTCTCCACGGCCCTGGTCATGATGTCCTTCTCGATCATCTACTTATTTGCAGTCACCGGCACGGGCAACACCCGGGTCAATCTGCTGATCGAAGTGATCACGATCGTATTTTATTGTGTTTACGTCTACCTGGTGCTGGAACGCTGGCGGCTTTCGCTCATGGTGGGCTGGATGTCCGAATGGTTCTACTGGCTCTCCATCTTCGGACTATCCTTTTGGTATATCCGCAGTGGTCGCTGGAAGGGTAAAGTAGTCTAGCGCTCCAGCTCTTTCAGCAATTGCTGTCCTTCACGACGAACTTCCCGGTCGTCGTACATCCCATCCTTCAAGCCATCCATCTGGCGGAGCAGCTGGACGGCCTTGTCGTCCTTCCCTTCCCTGTGATAAGACCGCGCGAGCTCGTAGTAGTTGAGCATAAAATCCGGCTTCAACGTCCTGCTTTTTTCATAGTCGGCAATGGCCTCATCCAACGAAGCCTCGGGCAGGGCGCCAAAGAACCAGCGCGCAAAAGTGCGCTCGATAAAACTCAGGTTGCTGATTTCGAATTTCCATCGGCCAAGGATATGATAGCCCTTGTAGCTCGAAGGATCATAGCGGATTGCATTCTCTGCGTAGCGTTTGATCTCTTTGGCAGATGCTACCCGTTCCTTCCCGCTTTGTATGAGCGCCATCCGCGCCAGCGAGAAGGCCAGGACGATATTAACCTCGCTATTTGTGGAATCGAGGCGATAAGCTTTCTGCGCATAGCCATAACCCGCCTTGAAATAGGTAATTTTCTTCTCCTTTACCCCCTCCCGGTTTCCTACCCTGCAGCTGAGATCGCTGCACTTGCACAAGGCCGTAAGATTCTGCGGCTGCATCCGGAGGACCTCCTGGTATTTCGACAAGGCCTCTTCCTCCCGGAATTCGCCTTCCAGCTGTGCAGCCTGACGAAGCACGGCCGCGACATCCTGCGAGAAGACAGAAAGAGGAAATAGCAATAATGCAATAAGCCTGCCCATACTATACAAAACGCCGGCAGGACATCCCTGGTTGGCCCGCCGCTCCATCCTAATCGTTAAACTTTTTGTGAAGGGTCATCCCGGCTTTCCCCTGGAAATTCCCGATGGGGGCCTGGAGCTTGTAGATGGAAAGAACGACTTCCCTGAGGAATGGATAGTGCGCCTTTATTTTGGCGATGATCTCGTCGGCGATCTTCTCCAGCAAAGGAGAAGGCTGATGCATCCGCTCCTTGACGATGTCGAAGAGCGTAACATAATTGACAATGGTCCCCAGGCTCTCGAAGGGCTGGTCGTTCTCGTCGTAGAGAACGTCCAGGTTCACCTCGAAAGTGTTACCGGTCGCCAGCTCTTCCTTGAAGACGCCATGACGACCGGAAAATATCAGTTTATGTAGCTGTACGGTAACCATAGTGCGCTACGCTTTATGCCAGACCTTTTGCCGAAAGATAACGTTCTGCATCCAACGCCGCCATACATCCGCTGCCCGCAGCCGTCACCGCCTGCCGGTAGATCTTATCCTGCACATCCCCTGCGGCAAAGACGCCTTCTATATTGGTCTTGCTCGTCCCCGGCACGGTCTTGATATAACCGGCTTCATCCATATCGAGAAACTCACTAAAGATTCCCGAATTTGGCTGGTGACCGATAGCTACAAAGAAACCGCTCACCGGTACGACCTGCTTCTCGCCCGTCTTTTTATTGTTGATCCGAACCCCATCCACGCGGCTCTCGCCCAGGATTTCATCGGTCTCGCTGTTCCAGTAAATCTTGATATTTGGCGTCTGCTGTACACGCTCCTGCATTACCCTGGACGCCCGCATCTTGTCGCTGCGTACCAGCATATGCACATTCGTGGCCAGCTTGGACAGGTACAACGCTTCTTCCGCCGCCGTATCACCGGCGCCGATGATCGCCACTTCCTTGTTACGGAAGAAGAAACCGTCACAGACCGCACAGGCGCTGACCCCATAGCCGTTGAGGCGCTGCTCGCTTTCCAGCCCCAGCCATTTGGCGCTGGCGCCCGTCGCGATAATGACCGCATCGGCTTCGATCAGCTTCTCCTCGTCGATCCACACCTTGAAGGGCTGCTTGGAAAAGTCGACCTTGGTAGCCAGACCATATCGTATATCTGCGCCCATCCGGGCCGCTTGCTTTTCAAAATGAACCATCATTTCCGGGCCCTGCACGCCATCGGGGTAACCGGGATAGTTTTCTACTTCCGTCGTGATCGTCAATTGCCCACCGGGCTGGATCCCCTGGTAGAGAACGGGCTTGAGGTTGGCGCGGGCTGCATAGACGGCAGCCGTATACCCCGCCGGACCAGACCCGATAATCAGGCAATGTACTTTCTCACTTGCTGTTTTCTCCATACTATACAAATAATTTTAAGCTGCCAAAAATAACGCGAAAATGCTAAAGACAATGTCGTTTAACCGACCCTCTACCCAGAGTGTGAATAATATGTTAGAGAATCCCGTCCTCCCCGAAAATAACCGGTTCAGGTGAGAAGGCAGGATTGAGCAGGTAAGTGATTCCGCGCAATTTCCCTATTTTCAGCACCAAACCGCCATACGTATGCACCGCCGACCAAAACGATTACTTTATCCCCTGCTTTTCCTGCCCTTTTTTGGCCTCTCCCAGTCCGCCCGCAACCAAGTCAGCCGCCCCCCAAACCGGCCTATCCCCAGCACACCGGCAGCTGGGGCGATCAGCGCAACGGCACCTATATCAACCCCGTCCTTTACGCAGACTATTCCGACCCCGACGTCATCTGTGTAGACAGCAACTATTATATGGTCTGCTCCGAGTTC
>JAFDYG010000178.1 GCA_018267545.1 Bacteroidota bacterium | reverse complement strand
TAGCAGCTTATAGTCATTGAAATACATAGAGAACCGGTTGGCAAAAGAGGGTTTCAGGTCCGGGTTGCCGATTGTGATATTCAGCGGGTCTTCGTTGGTACGGATGGGCTG
This sequence comes from Bacteroidota bacterium, assembly GCA_018267545.1. GTDB lineage: Bacteria > Bacteroidota > Bacteroidia > Chitinophagales > Chitinophagaceae > Puia. The sequence goes on along the minus strand of JAFDYG010000178.1, from coordinate 1,609 downwards.
GATCTGGGAGACCAGTGGCTGTGTGGTATTGCCCACGTAATAGACGTTCAGCCGGCGCGAGCTGCTGAAAGAATAGGTCGCGTTGGCGACGGGGTTCCAGTTGACGAAGCTTCTTGTCAAAGAAGTGTCTGCATGAAGGTCGTCTTGTCTGTATTTGGTAAACAGAATATTGGTTCCCGCCGTCGCCCGCAGTTTCTTCTTTACCAGGATATAGGTCAGACCGCCCCTTTGCGAAAACTGATTATACTGGTAGTCGTTGCTGTATAGAGAATCGAGCGCGCCGTATTTCCCGCCAGTCGTCTTATTGAAGGAATTTCGATCGGAGTGGCTGTTGTTGATGATCCCGCCATAGTTGGCAGACAGGAACGAGGACTTGCCGAGTGGTTCGGTATAGGTCAGCTTGGCATCCAGCAGCAGGGTCCTGGTTTGGTAATTTTTGTATTGATCGATCAATGAGTCCTTGAATTGAATGCCATTCTGGTAAAGGCGGGTCTCGGAATTGAGATAGCCATCCGACTTGTTTTCCGTATAATTCTCGACAACGTTCAACGAGAGGGTCCTGCCCTTTTTGGCCAGCTTCTTTCGCCAGAGCAGGTTGCTGTTGACGACACGGTTATCGCCAACGGTCGAAGTAGTCCGGTCATTCTGGTTGACGAGGCTGCTGTCGCTGGCCAGGGCTTCGGAATGAAAGATGTTATTGGTAGTTTTGTGGTCGGTGCCGCCGTCCGCCAGGAGCTTCAGTGAAGAAGTGCTGTCGAATTTGTATTCATATGAACCATTGAAGCTGTGGCGCAAAATCTGGTTCCTGAATTTCTGCGACTGGTTATTATAATAGAAGGTGTCCGGCAGGATATACTGGGAATTGGTGCTGCTCTCGCCGTTGACGTCCAGCTGCATATATTTATAATTACCGTTGAGCGATTGCTGGTCGTCGTTCCATTTATTATTGAAGTGCAGGCCTCCGGTCTTGACCGAAGGAAAGCCCTGCCCTTCGAACCGTCCGGACCAGCTGTCGAGGTCGTCCCGGTTAGACATCGTCCAGCTGAGCGAGCCGGTGTTCTCGTCTACGTCGATGGAGCTGGCGTCGCTCTGCCCGAAATTATCCCGCTCGTTCCAGTTGAGACCGGTTTTACCCGTATTGCCGATGATGCCATAGCCCGAGAGCTTCAATTTGTTTTTGAAATAATTGGCCATGAGCTGGTAGTCGTGATAGCCTTCCGTGCCTGCTCCGGCGGTGACCCGGCCGAAATAGCCGTTTTTCTTGCCGTCCTTGATCTTAAGGTTGATCGTTTTCTCCCGCTTCCCATCGTCGATACCGGTGAAGGAGGCCTGGTCGCTCTTCTTGTCATAGACCTGTACCTTGTCGACCATATCGGCGCGAAGGTTTTGGGTGACCAGGGTAGGGTCGTCGCCAAAGAATTCTTCTCCGTCGACCAGGACTTTCTTGACGGCTTCGCCCTGGGCGGTGATCTTACCGTTTTTGTCGACCTGGATCCCGGGTAGCTTCTTCAGGAGGTCTTCCACCGAAGCGTTGGGCTGGGTGCGGAAGCTGTCGGCGTTGAACTCGGTGGTATCGCCCTTAAGCCGGATGGCGTTGCGGTTACCGGAG
>JAFDYG010000177.1 GCA_018267545.1 Bacteroidota bacterium | reverse complement strand
ATGCGCCACTTCGAAATCCAGCTTCTCCTTGTGCAGCTCCCAGATGCTTTCGCCTGTGTATTACGAGGCGGCCATAAATCTGAAATTATCGTCGTCACGCTTAGCCTCACCTTCCTCGGTCTGCATTTCCTCACGGAAATGGCCGCCGCAGCTTTCCCGGCGTTGCAGTGCGTCCTGGCACATCAGCTCGCCCAGCTCGATGAAATCGGCTACGCGGCCCGCTTTGTCCAGCTCGGGGTTGAACTCGGCGATCTCGCCCGTCACCCGCAGGTCCCGCCAGAACTCCGCCTTCAGCGCACGGATTTCCGCGATGGCTTCCTTCAGACCGGCTTCGTTACGAGCCATGCCACATTTGTCCCACATGATTTTGCCCAGCCGCTTGTGAAAGCTTTCCGGGCTTTGTGTTCCATTGATATTCTTCAGCTGCTGCAGCCTTGCCGCAACATTTTTCTCCGCTTCTTCGAAGGCCGGATGCGAGGTCGGAATGGCCTTGGTCCGGATTTCATCCGCCAGGTAGTTCCCGATCGTGTAGGGAATCACGAAGTACCCATCGGCCAGCCCCTGCATCAGAGCGGATGCCCCGAGACGGTTCGCGCCGTGGTCGCTGAAATTCGCCTCACCCAGCGCATACAGACCGGGGACGGTGGTCATCAGCTCATAGTCCACCCAGAGACCACCCATTGTATAGTGCACCGCCGGGTAGATCCGCATCGGCGTATTATAGGGGTCTTCTCCGGTGATCTTTGCATACATATCGAAGAGGTTGCCGTACTTTTCCTTGACGACTTCCATCCCGTGTTTGCGGATATCTTCGGCGGAAGGATTCTCGTTGCCATGCTTGCGGCATTCGATCTTTCCATAGCGGTCGATCGCAGAGGCGTAGTCGAGATAGACCGCCTGTTTGGACGACCCTACTCCATAACCCGCGTCGCAACGCTCTTTGGCCGCACGCGAAGCCACGTCACGGGGAACCAGGTTCCCGAAGGCAGGGTACCTTCTTTCCAGGTAGTAATCCCTTTCTTCTTCCGGTATGTCGTTGGGCCGGCGTGAGTCGTCTTTTTGCTTCGGAACCCAAATCCGGCCGTCATTGCGCAAAGACTCCGACATCAGGGTCAGCTTGGACTGGTGGTCACCCGTCACCGGGATACAGGTCGGGTGAATTTGTGTAAAGCAGGGATTGCCAAAATAAGCTCCCTTTCTATGCGCCTTCCAGGCAGCCGTTACATTGCTGCCCATGGCGTTGGTGGAGAGATAGAATACGTTGCCATAGCCGCCGCTGCAAAGCAGCACGGCATGACCAAAATGCTTTTCGAGCTCGCCGGTAACCAGGTTCCGGGCGATGATGCCGCGGGCCTTGCCGTCGATCGTTACCACTTCCAGCATCTCGTGCCGGGAGTACATCTGCACATTCCCCAGGGCGATCTGTCTTTCCAGGGCCTGGTAGGCGCCGATCAGCAGCTGCTGGCCGGTCTGACCCGCTGCGTAGAATGTACGCTGTACCTGCGTTCCGCCGAATGAACGGTTGCTTAGCAAGCCGCCGTACTCACGGGCGAAAGGAACCCCTTGCGCCACGCACTGGTCGATGATATTGGCGCTTACCTCCGCCAGGCGATGCACATTGGACTCGCGTGCCCGGTAGTCACCGCCTTTGATGGTATCGTAGAAAAGACGGAAGGTGCTGTCCCCGTCATTCTGATAGTTCTTGGCTGCATTGATCCCCCCCTGCGCAGCAATGCTATGCGCACGGCGCGGAGAGTCCTGAAAACAAAAGGTCTTTACCTTGTATCCCAGCTCACCGAGAGCCGCCGCCGCAGAAGCGCCGGCCAGTCCCGTACCAATAATAATGATCTCCAAACTGCGCTTATTAGCCGGATTGACCAGCTTCACATGTCCTTTATATTCTTCCCATTTCTTCTCTAAGGGGCCTTCGGGGATGTTTGACTTGAACATGACTTATTTTTTGATTCTTCTAATGCGTTGTGATTGTATTAAACCCAGTTGAAATACATGGATACCGGCATCATGGCGAATGCCAGCGATACGATGATGGAAAAGCCTACGCCTACTCCGTTGATCAGCTGAAGATAGCGGCTATTGTAGACACCAAGCGAGCGGAACGCGCTCTGGAAGCCATGCAGCAGGTGATAGCAAAGCGAGATACAAGCGATCACATACACGATGACGACCCAGGGCTGTGCAAAGGTCACCTTCATGATGCTGAACATATCGTGGATGGGGGTGCCGCTTGCATAGGCTTGCTCGGGCATGTCCGGGAATTCGGAAGGCAGGCCGACCTCGAAACGGGACGGAATCCAGAACTGCCGCCAGTGGATGATCAGAAACAGCAAAATGATGGTCCCCAGCAACCCCATCGAACGGGAATACCATTTGCTTCCCTTGTTACCCATGGGAACCTGGTAACCGACCGATCTTTTGCTCCGGTTCTGGAACTCGAGCATCAATCCCTGTATCAAATGGAGGAAAATCCCCAGAAAAAGGCCCACTTCCAGGATCCGGATGACCACGGTTGCACCCATGAAGTTTGCCGCCTTATTGAACATCTCCCCGTTGTCATTTGCCCAGATACAGGCGTTGATACCCGCGTGGACAACCAAAAAAGCGATCAGAGAGACGCCCGTCAGGCCCATTACGAATTTTTTGCCGACGGAAGAAGTGAAGAGTTCAGACCATTTCATATTATCCAGCTATTTTATTGATAAGCATGTCTCTACAACGACAATCGCGCAAATTTAGCACACGAACGCTTTCAAAATAGTTTTCGTTTACTTTTTTTGTGGGCATAAAGACTACTAAACCATAAATGGCAGTTGTTTAGTATCTTAGCCGCCAAATTTCTGCCCGTACGGCATGTTTTTGCCCGGGCGGCTACCTTAGACCACCTAAAGACAATTGTTCGAACGTAATGACAAACGACAAGAAAATGAAGCAAGACGACGATTTTGAAGCGAACCTGGCCGGTGATGAAGGACAGAGCGAGGAGACGGCAAAGAGCGGCTGGTTCAGACGCATAAAAAAAGGAATTACGACCAGCACGGCGGAGAAAAAGGAAACTCCCGAAGGCCTTTGGACCAAGTGCCCCAACTGTAATTATATATGTACAGTCACCGAGCTGAGGGAAAATCTGTTCGTCTGCCCCAAATGCAGCCACCACCACCGCATCGGCAGCACCGAATATTTCGAAATTATCTTTAACGACAGCCAGTACGAAGTCCTGTTCGAGAATATCCGCTCCAAAGACTTCCTGCACTTCACCGACCTGAAGTCCTATGGCAAACGCCTGGACGAAACCTGGGCCAAGACCGATATCACCGACTCCATGCGCATCGCCGCCGGAGACGTCAAGGACCACCATATGGTCGTCGGCTGTATGGACTTCGAATTCATCGGCGGCTCGCTCGGCAGCGTCATGGGCGAACGGATCAGCCGCGCCGTGGACTATTGCATAGAACACCGCGCTCCCCTGCTCATCATCTGTAAGTCCGGCGGCGCCCGTATGATGGAAAGCGCCTTCTCTTTGATGCAGATGGCAAAAGTATCGGGCAAGCTGTCCCAGCTGACCGACGCCAAAATCCCTTATATTTCTCTATTGACTGACCCTTCCTTCGGCGGCATCTCCGCCTCCTTTGGAATGCTGGGCGACCTCAATATCGCCGAGCCAGGAGCCCTGATCGGCTTTGCCGGTCCCAGAGTCATCAAAGAGACGATTAAAAAAGACTTGCCCGAAGGATTCCAACGCAGCGAATTCCTGCTGGAGCATGGCTTCCTGGACTTTATCGTCAACCGTAAAGAGCTAAAGGAACGCCTGGCCACCATGATGACGCTTTTTAAGGGATAGCCATCGCAGGCTGTTCCCCCGTACCAAAAGACCTATAACCTAAACCTTAAACGCTTGCCTTTGAAAAGAACCATCCTATGCGCCCTGCTATTGTCAGGCTGCCTGCTTGCAAAAAGTCAGCAAAAAGTATTCGAATATCCCATGGAGCCGTCGGAAGCCGGCAAGATCCAGTTCCATGGGACCCTTGACAGCCGCTCGGGCAATATTATTTTGTCTCTGACGGCGCGGCACGACCTCCGGCAATACCAGCTCCCTGTAGACAGCGGCGCCGCGACCTTCCTGTCGTCCATGGATTTTGACGGAAAAGAAAACCGGTACCTGACCGCTGTCACCCTCCCGGACGGCGTGGAAGTCTGTATCGCCGACAAGCGCCATTCGTTGATCCGCTTCCTTTATTGTAAGACAGGAGAGCAGCAATCCCGGCAAATAGACTCGCTTCAACTCCCCGCCGACCAATATATTTTCGCCTCCTTTTATCAGCAGGACGTCTTCTACGCGCTCACCGCTCAAAAGGGCGTCAGCTCCGTCTTTATCCATCGCCGCAAGCGGGATGGCAGCAAGGACGTGCAGGAAAAAGCCACACCCGTAAAAGACTGGGGGAAGATCTACTTCCGGGGAACCAATGCCTGGACGCGTAACCATGTCGATGACGTGGCCGAGCTCACCAAAACCATCGGGATGATCCAGGAAGACGCCGCAACACCCCCGGCCATGGTTTCCCTGCTGGCGAAGGGCAAGCTCTATATCCGCCCCGGCATACTCTATCTGACCTTCGACAATACCCATCTCATT
>JAFDYG010000176.1 GCA_018267545.1 Bacteroidota bacterium | reverse complement strand
TATCCGCGGTGGTTGTCGAAGGCGGCGGAGGTAAATTCTTTTAGCCGGGTCTGGAGGGTTTCGTCGTCGCGGAAGCGGCTCCATAGCCACGCGTCGCCGGGAAGCATGCCGTTGAAGGGGATGATGCTGCGGCCGCCGTTTTCGTTGCAGACTTCGAGCCAGATGCGGATGGATTCTTCTTCGCCTTCTTTCAGGATGCCGTTGCCGAACTTGGCGTGATCGGTCGTCGCCATTTCGTTGGTGTTGACGATCATGACTTCGTTGCCGATGACGTAGTGAGAAAGATAATTGGTGTTGTCGATGCAGACGTTGTCGCCGAAGTCGCAGCAGATGATGGTGCTATTGTATAGACCGACGGGTCGGCGGAGGTTATGAAATTCGAGGTATAGGGGGTCGAGCTTGCCGATTCGGACGAGGCCGAAGAATTTGCAGTTTTGTACGAGCTCGGGGGTGAAGGCGTCGGAGACGAGGATGTCGTTCCAGTTGGCGGAGGTGTTTCGATTGCGGACCAGGACTTCTATTTCGTAGGCGGTGAGCTGGCGATAGCTGGCGCCGTTGTCGTTTTGGATGTTGCGCAGGTAGTATTCGTCTTTGCCTTTAGGAAGGTATTTGCTATCGACGAAGTGGTAGCCTAGTGCGTTTATCGGACTTTTTTTGATTTCGTTCATGCAGATTGGATTGATTATTCCACGGTGACGCTCTTGGCCAGGTTGCGGGGCTTGTCGACGTCATAACCTTTGGCTACGCCGATGTGGTAGGCGAGGAGCTGGAGGGGGATGACGCTGAGGATGGGCGCTATGAGTTCGTCCGCCTCGGGTACGCTGATCGTGTCGTCGGCCATCTTGCCGATGATGTCGTCGCCCTGGCTGATGACTGCAATAACCTTGCCTTTGCGGGCCCTTATTTCCTGGATGTTGCTGACGATCTTTTCGTAGTAGGAGTCTTTTGTCGCGACGAAGACGACGGGCAGCTGGTCGTCGACGAGGGCGATGGGTCCGTGCTTCATTTCCGCCGCGGGGTAGCCTTCGGCGTGGATGTAGCTGATCTCTTTTAGCTTGAGGGCGCCTTCGAGGGCTACGGGGAAGTTGTATCCGCGGCCGAGGTAGAGGGCGTCTTTAGCGTCTTTATATTTAGCTGCGAGCTTTTCGATGGAGGGGTTGAGCTTGAGGACTTCTTTTACCTTTTCGGGGATGATGTGCAGTTCGCCCAGGAGCTGCATGTAGCGGGTGGTATCGATGGTCCCTTTTTCTTTGGCTACTTTCAGGGCGATCATGGTAAGCACGGTGAGCTGAGCCGTGAAGGCCTTGGTGCTGGCGACGCCGATTTCGGGGCCTGCGTGGGTATAAGCGCCGGCATTGGATATGCGGGCGATGGAGGAGCCGACGACGTTGACGACGCCCATGATGAAGGCACCGTTTTCCTTTGCCTTTTCGATGGCGACGATGGTGTCGGCTGTTTCGCCGCTTTGGGAGATGGCGATGATGACGTCGCCGGGATGGACGACGGGGTTACGGTAGCGGAATTCCGACGCATATTCTACTTCTACGGGTATGCGGCAGAGCTCTTCGAAGACGTATTCGGCGACGAGGCCGGCGTGCCAGCTGGTTCCGCAGGCGATCATGATGATGCGGTTGGCCTTGGTGAGCCGGTCGATGTTTTGTTGGATGCCTGCCATGGTGATGGTGCCTTTGGTAGAGTCGAGGCGGCCGCGGAGGCAATCGAAAATGGTGTCGGGTTGCTCGAAGATTTCCTTGACCATGAAGTGGTCGTAGCCGCCTTTTTCGATGGCTGCGAGCTCGAGGTCGAGTTTTTGAATATAGGGAGTGAGCTTTTCGTTGCCGAGGTTTTTCAGGATAAGTTCGTCCGCCTTGAGGATTGCGAGTTCGTAGTCGTTGACATAGACGACTTCTTTGGTATACTCGATGATGGGGCTGGCGTCGGAGGCGAGGAAGTGTTCGCCTTTGCCGATGCCGATGACCAGGGGGCTGCCTTTGCGGGCGGCGATGATGGTATCGGGATTGTCCTTGTCGAGAAGGACTATGACATAGGCGCCGACGACGCGTTTTAGTGCGATGCGGACGGCTTCTTCGAGGCCGCAGCTGTTATTTTTCTGGATGTCTTCGATGAAGTTGAGCAGGACTTCGGTATCGGTATCGCTTTTGAACTGATAGCCTTTGCGGACGAGTTCATTTTTGAGCTGGGTGAAGTTTTCGATGATGCCGTTGTGGATCATGGCGAGGCGGCCGCTGGAGGAACTGTGCGGGTGGGCATTGCGGTCGTTGGGTTCGCCGTGTGTGGCCCAGCGGGTGTGGCCCATGCCGGCGTGGGCGTGGAGGTCGCTGCCGAGCAGGCTGTCTTCGAGCTCGGCTACCTTTCCTTTCTTTTTATATACGCGGAGGTCATTATTGAGGAGGGCGACACCGGAACTGTCGTAGCCACGGTATTCAAGGCGTTTGAGGCCTTTGAGAATGATGGGGTAGGCTTCTCTGGGACCGATGTAAGCGACGATTCCGCACATAGATATATAGATTAAGAAATTTTGCTAAAATTTTACTGCGGCAATATTAGCCAATAATATTTAAATAAAACAAAGGGGCCTCCCTTTTTGGGAAGCCCCTCCAAAACGTGAAGATGATAGCTTTAATTGTATTTATTCTTCCAATAACCGTCGATCCATGTCCAGCCGGCGTCGGTGTTCTTCCAGTGTCCTTTCACCCAAACCTTGTCGGTGGAAGAGGAGGTTCGGGATGAGGGCTGCTGGTTGGTGCCGGGTCTGTTGGATAGGGTGGTATCGTTGGGGTTGGAATAATTGTCGTTATTACCGTTATTCCTGTAGCTGGGGTTGTTGTTGTAGCTGGGGTTGTTGTTGGGTTGGGTCCGTTGTTGGGGTCGGGTAGAGGGAGTGCCGTCGCCGTATGGGTCGACGGGGTCGTCGAGGTCTTCATCGTAATAGGGTGCGGGAGCTGCTGCGGGGGGATAGGCGTAATAGGGATAGCCGCCGCCATAGCCACCGTAACCATAGGGGTAGCCGTAGCCATAGTAGGGATAGCCAAAGCCGAGTCCCAGGCCGAAGCCGAGACCGAAGCCCCAGCCGCCGTAGTAGGGGCGGTAGTAAGGGCGGTAGCCGCCATAGCCTCTGTATCCACCGTAGAAAGATCGTCCGCCGTAGTAACCGTAGTGGGCGCCGCCTCCGTAGTAGCCTCCGCCGCGTCCATAGCCGATGCCGCCGCGGATGCCGGCTCCGCCGCCACCGCGGAAGGAGTGGATAGATGCGCCGCCGAAGGAGCGGCGTTGGGCGGAGGTGGATAGGCCCAGGCCTGCGAAGAGCAGGATGAGTAGGGGGATTAGTATTGTCGTTCTCATAACACGCATTTTATATAAAGTTCGGCTATTAGACCGGACTGGGACTGCAGGGTTTAACCGATGACGGGGCATTAACAAATGCGTGTTTTTTCTAATGCCTGGTGGTTGGATGTGTTATTTGATGAGGATGTTGAACAGGAAGATAAAGGCGACCGAAAAGTAGATGACCAGGCCGGTGACGTCGACGAGGGTGGCGACGAAGGGGGCGGAGGAGGTGGCGGGGTCGGCGCCGAATTTCTTTAGTATAATGGGGAGCATGCTGCCTGCGATGGTGCCCCAGAGGACGACGCCTACGAGGGAGCAGCCTACGGTGAGGGCGACGAGTGTGCCGTGGGGTTCGTAGGTGTGGAAGATCTGGTTCCAGAGCATGACGCGGGTGAAGCCGATGATGCCCAGGACGGTGCCGAGCATAAGGCCCTGGATGAATTCGCGGCGGATGACGCGCCACCAGTCGGCGATGGTGATTTCGCCGAGGGCCATGGCCTGGATAATGAGGGTGGAGGCCTGGGAGCCGCTGTTGCCGCCGCTGGAGATGATGAGGGGGATGAAGAGGGCCAGGACGGTGAATTTGGCGATTTCGTCTTCGAAGTAGCCCATGGCGGTGGCGGTGAGCATTTCACTGAGGAACAGGACGATGAGCCAGACGATGCGTTTTTTGAAGAGTTTGGGCAGGGCCATTTCCAGGTAGGGCTCGTCGAGGGCTTCGGTACCACCGATTTTTTGGATGTCTTCGGAGAACTCTTCCTGGGTAATCCAGAGGACGTCGTCGATGGTGACGATGCCGAGGAGAATATTATTATTGTCGAGGACGGGGAGGGCGACGCGGTTGTTCATTTTAAACGCTTCGCTGGCGGTTTCCTGGTCGTCGTTGACGTTGAGGGCGATGTAGCGGTTGTCGATGACGTCTTCGATCTTTTTTTCGGGGTTGGCGAGGATGATTTCGCGGATTCGGACGTCATCGATGAAGAAGCCTTTGTCGTCGACGACGTAGATGACGTCGATGGTTTCGGAGTCTTTGCCGACTTCGCGGATGTGTTCGATGACTTCCTTAACGGTCCAGTCTTTTTCGACGGCGATGTAGTCGGGGGTCATGAGGCGGCCGACGCTGTGTTCGGGGTAGCCGAGGAGGGACAGGGTTATTTTGCGTTCTTCCGGGTCGAGGGTTTTGATGAGTTCTTTGACGACTTCGCTGGGGAGCTCTTCGAGGAAGGAGGTGCGGTCGTCGGCGGATAGGTCGTTTAGGAGTTCGGCCGTTTTGAAGGCGGGGAGTTCCTGGATGATGCGTTTTTGGGTGGGGACGTCGAGGATTTTGAATGTGCTGGATGCGCGGTGGATGCTCATGTTGCCCATGATCTGGGCTTCGTAGTCGGGGAATTCGTAGATCAGGTCGGCGACTTCGCTGATGTTCTGGTTATTGAGGAACTCTCTGATAGCCAGGACGTCTTCCGACTGGATGATTTCGGCGAATTGTTCCTTTACGTCGATATTTTCGGCATCTAAAGACATGGGGTCAAACCTACGGCAAAGCCGCCGGCTCAACAAGTTTAATTCTTAGAGAGTTTCTGCCGGCGGCTTCATCGTTGGCCCGGCCAGGCGGCTTGCCGCCGGTACGGGGCGGCGATCCTAAAGGGTAGTAGGGTAAGCTCGACCTTGGAATGGTGAATAGAATTGTTGGCGTACAAGGGAGCGTCGCAACGACAGCTGAAAAATGCTAACTTGGCTGGCTAAAATCAAACTATGATCCTACCTGATTTATTTATAGCGCCGACGGGGGAGAAGGGGCGGGGGGTGTTTACGTCCCGGGCATTGCGGAAGGGGACGGTGATCGAGGTGTCGCCGGTCATTGTGATGACAGGGGAGGATAGGGTTTTGTTGGACCAGACGCTGCTGCATGATTATATTTTCGAGTGGGGGTTAAGGAAGAAGGGGTGTTGTATGGCGCTTGGGTATATACCGATGTATAACCATTCGTACCGGTCGAATTGTGAGTATGAGATGGATTATGAGCGGGAGGTAATGACGGTGCGGACGGTGCGGGCGGTGAAGGCGGGGGAGGAATTGTTTATCAATTATAATGGGGATTGGAATAATGAGACGCCGGTTTGGTTTGAAGCAAAGTAGGGGAGGGAGCGGGCGCGGGGTGGAATTTTTTTAAGGCCGGGACGTGGGATCCCGGCCTTTTGTTATTTACGTTTTCTGCCCATGGTTGGGGCGAGCTTGAGGGCGAAGTTGATGCCGACGCTGTTCATTTGGACTTGTCCGAAGCCGAGGTTTCGGGCGGGTATTTTTATGTAGGGTGCGATGACCAGGGACAGGTTGTTGCTGAGGCCTGCTTCTACTCCGAGGGAGAGGTTGTAGGAGGCAAAGAGGGTGTTGCTGCGGTTATTGTAATTGAAAGTTTTGCAGTCTTGTCTTCCGAATGCGTCGAAGTAATAGTTACAGTTTTCGTTGGTGAGCAGGTAGGATGAGATGCCTGCGCTGGCGAAGAAGAGGGTATTGCCTGCGACGCTGAAGTCATAACGGAGGTTGAGGGGGATTTCGATCATGTTGAAGGAGCCCTTGACGAAGGCTACGTTATGAAGGTTGTTCATGCGGTAGTAGTCGTAGGGGACGTGGTAGTCCTGGGCGCGTGCGGCGTAGTTCTTTCGGTCGAGGAAGATGCCGGAGCTGAGGTACCAGCGGTTGGCGAATTGGTAGTCGACGGTGATGCCGAGGGTGCTGCCGGGTTTGTCGCCTGCCAGGGAGTTGACGGAGGAGAAATCGGGAGCGATGGAGAGGCCGAATTGCCAGCTTTTGTTGATATGGAGGCTTCTATTTTTGCCGGGTTGTATGGGTGAGGTGGTGGATTTGGTTGTATAGGCGCGCAGGGCGGAGTCGTTGATGACTGGGCGGGGGCGCTGGGGGCGGTTGGTGCGGATGGGGGAGAGGGTTAGCTCGTGGGGGCGCGCGGTGGCGCTGGTGTTTTGGGTGCCTGCGGCTACGGGGTTGTTGGTTGCGGTGCGGTTGGCGCCTTCGGCGCTGAGGTTGTTTGTTGTTGTGGTGTTGTCGTTGTTTGGAGCGCCTGTGGTGTTTGCGAGGGCGTTGCCTGCGGCACCGCGGGTGTTTTTGTCTTTGTTGGTTTTGTTTTTATGCGCGCGCAGGCCGGCGGCTTCGTGTGAAGACGAGGTATGGGCGAGCGGGTTGAGCTCGGCGGATTTGGACGAGCTGGTCCTGGCCGTGTTGGCGGTCTCGGCGTCGGTTGTGGTGGACGCGGAGGGTTTGGTTGTTAGAGGGCTGGCGACAGAGGGTGTAGAGTTTGTGTTATGTTCGGGCGTTTTTGTTGATGTATTGGGTTCGGTCGTTTCGGTGGTGGTGGACGGGTCGTAGGGCGCGGTGGCTGCGGCGGGAGCGGTGTGGGCTGCTGGGGCCGGAGCGGTTTGCGCGGCGGCGACGGGCGGGCTGCCGCCGGAGGGGACGCCGGGGTGTGATTTGTTACCCTGCTTGACAAAATAAAAGACGCCTGCTACCAGCAGTATTGCCGGTATGGAGTAGAAGGGAAAGCGGCGAAAGCCCCGCAGCGGATTTGGGCTGGTTCCGCCCAATTCACGATGCAGCTGGGGTTCCAGCCTGTCCCAGGACCGTGGGCCTAGTATGTCCCCCGGGTCATGTTCCTGGGCCGCTTCCCGACTCAAGCGGTCTAGATCTTTATCGGATAGGTTAAACATAAGCTTTATGGTCAGTTTTTTTTTACAAGGATTTTTCTGAGGTTTTCTCTGGCTTTCGATAGATTGGATTTTGAGGAGCCTACGGAAATGCCGAGCTGCTGGGCGATTTCTTCGTGGGTGAGTCCTTCTATGACGAATAGGTTGAAAACGGTGCGATAGGCAGGTGATAGCTGCCGGATGGCTTCAATAATTTCTTTATAGGAAAGGATATCGAGTCCTGTTTCTTGCTTGTCCGCGATGTTTTCGGCGTCTTCGGAAAGCATCTGTCCGTTGATATAAGAGGCATTTTTGCGATAGTGGTCGATACAGGTATTGACCAGGATACGTTTGAACCAGCCTTTTAGAGATGCAAGGACATCGGCATGGCGGTTTTCCTCGAATTGATGAATGTTCTTGAAAAGCTTGATAAATCCTTCGTTCATTATCTCTTCCACTTGTTCCAAATTATTTTGATACCGGTAGCAGATTTTCACAGCATACTCCTTGAGCATATTGTATAGCTCTTTTTGGCTTGTGCGGTCGTTGGCACGGCAGCCTTCTATCAAAGCGTGTATTGGTGTGTTTCCCGTAATCAATTCGTGTTTGCTGTAGTTGAGTGGTAGAAATAACAACGTGCAAACTAGTTTTCCTAATTCGATCAATACGCAAAGGAAATGTTAATGGTTGCTTTTTTGAGGCAGGGAATATGATTCTGCCGGTGAAATGGGGGTAGGGGGTTGGGAGACAGGGGATTGGGGGCGAAATTTTTATCGGGACGGGGTAGATTTATCGGGGTAGACGGGACGTGGATTAGGCGCGGGATAAGCAGGGTGTGGGGTTACCGGGGCAAGCGGCTGCTGATGACGCTGAGGTCGGCTTTTAGGTAGACCTGGGTTTGGATGCTTTTTTCGGTAGCCTGGAGGGCGATCATTTTGAGCTCGCGGACGGAGCCGGAGGTGGTGAGGCCGGGGGCCAGGGTGCGGTTGAGCTGAGAGTTGAGGGTGGGGAGGTTGGCTTTCAGGAGGGCGGCGAGGTCGAGGAAGCTGTTGCCTTTGACACCTTCGCGGATTTTGTTTTTGAAGAGGATTTTGGCCAGTTTGATGAGGAAGTCCTTGCTTTTCAGCTGGTATTGGATGTCGGGGACGCGGAGCTCTTGTTTGGCGGTGTCGAGGGTGGGGGTGCCCCAGACGAAGAATTGGCCGTCGTGGCTGCCGCCGAAGTCGACTTCCACCTTGACCTGGTGGTGGGGCATGCCGCTGACGGTGATATTCTTTAAAATGACCTTTTGGCCTTCGTATTCGAAGGATTTATTGCGGAAGGAGTCGTTCAATAGCTTATTGATAAAGGGGTAGTCATAGGTGGCGGGGAGGTAGAGGGTGACGCCGCTGCGGCTGGCGCCGCTTTGGAGCGGGGGGAGGGGCGGTAGTTTCGATGGGTTGGCGCTATCGGAGCTGAGCTCGGGGCGGCAGGTGATGCCCATGCTGATGGCGAAGGTGTCGCGGGTGTAGTTGAGGGTGCCGATGCGCATAGCGCTGGGGTTGACGACGAGGTAGCCGTAGGGGCCGATGGGCGTCTTGCGCCAGGCCTGGGAGGCGCTGCGGCGGAGGTTGCCGGAGAAGTCCATTTTGGCGATGGATTCGTCGAGGGTTTTGCAGAAGGCGTTGACGGAGGCGCCGATGCTATCGATGATCTGCTGGGTCATGTCGAGGTTGAAGACAGACATGGTGCAGCGGTCGAGGGCTTTTAGCTGGTCGAGGCCGGAGGCGGTTCGGATGCGGTAGTCGGGCTGGAAGTTGAGCTGGGTGCTGAAGCTGATGTCGACGCGGCGCATGGGCTCTTTGTTGAAGCCGCAGTAGCCGCCGACCCAGGGGGAGACGGGGTGGTTGGCTGCACAGAGACATTTATCGCCGGCGACCTGGTAGGAGCCCTGGAGGGCGACGGTGAGGCGGTTGTCGGTGCAGCGAATGGTAAAGCCGGAGCGGACGAAGCGGTATTTATAGCGAAAGTCGCAGGATGTTTGGAGGTAGCCCGGCCAGCCGAAGGACGTGAATTCTTTGGGGGTGAGGGAGTCGGCGGTGTTGATGAGGGGGCGGGCGGCGATTTTGATGGGCAGGTCGATTTCCGATGGGGGGAGCGGGGGAAGGGCGTCGGATGGGGGGGCGCCTGCGGCGCTGGTGATCTTTTTGGACGAGCCGCAGGAGGAGAGGAGTAAAGTTATTGCGAGGATAAGGAGAGACAGATAGTGGCGCATCTGCTGGGGTTTATTTTTTATTTCGATTTTTCGTTTCGTCGATGACGTCGAGGAGGCCGCCGGTAAAGCGGTCTTCGGCGAGCTGCCAGAACATGACCCCGCCGAGGCGCTTGTTGATAGCGTATTCGGTTTTGAGACGGATGGATACGGTGTCGTCGAAGGAGGCGAAGAGTTTTTTAGAAGCGTTGTAGGCATAGGGCGCTTTGGCGATGGGGTCCCAGTAGTGGACGTAGCCGCTGTCGGCGGAGAAGACGGTAGTATGATTGTGATAGGGGACTCCTTTCTGGAATTTGCAGCTTTGATAAAGGCCGTTGTTTATGTTTTCTGCGCCTTCGAAGATGCGGGCGTAGAAAGCCAGACCGATGG
This sequence comes from Bacteroidota bacterium, assembly GCA_018267545.1. Taxonomy (GTDB): domain Bacteria; phylum Bacteroidota; class Bacteroidia; order Chitinophagales; family Chitinophagaceae; genus Puia. The sequence goes on along the minus strand of JAFDYG010000176.1, from coordinate 2,409 downwards.
CGATCTTGCTCATGGGGACACCGACCGAGTCGAGGTAACGGACGGCGTTGTCGGTGGATTCGACCTGCTGTGGTGTAGAGTACAGCGGCGTGTGGTGGCCGGTGCGGGTGCTGTAGCCGTTGACGAGGTCGTAGGACATGAGGTTGATGTAGTCGACGCGGGGGGCGACTTCTTTCCAGTCGATGGATACTTTGAGGTAGTCGGTAAAGCCGCCGGCGGCGAAGCTGATTTCCTTTTTCCTGCCGAGCTCTTTGCGGAGCATTTTTATCAGGATGGTGAAGTGTTCCTTGTCGGAGGGATAGTAGGGGAAGCCGGGGGCGTTTTCGTAGGCGGGATATTCCCAGTCGAGGTCGATGCCGTCGGTTTGGAAGTAGTCGGTGAGCTCACGGACGCTGGCGACGAACTGCTTGCGGCCGCTGTCGGTGGCGAAGACGTCGGGGCAGGTTTTGCAGCCTTCCCATCCGCCGAGAGAGAGGATGACTTTGAGGTTGGGATTTTTATCTTTTAGCGAGACGAGGTGCCGGATGGTGGCGGTGTCGTTTGCGTTATTTACGTGGAGGCGGTTGCCGTTGAGGTGGCAGAAGCTGAAGATGATATGTGTGAGCTTCGAGGTGGCGAAGCTGTCGATGGCGGTGTTGCGGCCGGCGTAATAGCCGATGACGGCGAGCTTGTTTGCGTGGCGGGACGATTGGGCCTTGGCGGAGGATTGTGATTGCGCGGCGGCGTTGTCGGGAGTTTGGGTAAGGATGAGGGTGATGAGCGTGGAGCAAAGCAGGAAGAGGCGCATACGATGTGTTTTCTTTTGCTGAGTATGTAAAATAAGCTGATTGTAATGTAAGACCAAAAGATGTTTTGTTATATTTAGCTAAATATATTGCTATATGAAAAGAAGGGAGTTTTTAGCAGCGGCGGTGGGAATGGGAGTAGTGGGGGGTAGGACGGAATGGAAGGGTGGGCAGGGGATGACGGTGAAGCAGGTGATCGATGCTTTGCTGTCGGATATTCCCGGGGCGCCTTTTCCCAGTACGGTGGATACGATCAAGGCGGGCAGTCCGGATGTGGTGGTGAAGGGGATCGTGACGACGATGTTTGCTACGGAGGCGGTTATCAATAAGACGATCGAGCTAGGCGCTAATTTTATCATTGCGCATGAGCCGACCTTTTATAATCATCAGGATGAGACGAACTGGCTGGTGGATGATCCGGTTTTCAAGCATAAGAAGGAGCTGCTGGATCAGCATGGCATTGTGGTTTGGCGGTTTCATGACGGACTGCATTCGCATCAGCCGGATGGGGTGAGGGTGGGAATATTGGATGCGGTGGGTTGGGGGAAGTATTTCAATGCGAAGAACCCGACGGTGGTGGAAGTGCCTTCGGTATCAATGGGAGATGTGATCGAGATGATGAAGAAGGGGTTGGGGATTGAGAAGGTGCGGTATATCGGTGATAAGGCGCAGGCTTGCCGGAAGATTTTGCTGCTGCCGGGTGCGGCTGGGGGAAGGAGGCAGATTGGGGCGGTGCAGCAGGAGAGGCCTGATTTGTTGATTGTCGGGGAACTGAGTGAGTGGGAGACGGCTGAATATATACGGGATGCGAGGTACCAGGGAGGAAAGATCGGGTTGATCGTGCTGGGGCATTCGGTGAGTGAGGAGCCGGGGTTGGAGTGGTTGGTGCCGGTGGTCAGACAGCGGGTGCCGGGGATAACGGTGACGCATATTGCTTCGGGCAGCCCGTTTAGCTTTGAATAAAAAAAGCCCCGCTGGTTAGCGGGGCTTTGTATTTGTTGGACTTTTTTTTACTTGGCGAACTGAGAGCGGATGACGTTCAGCGCACCGCCTGCTTTGAACCAGCCGATTTGCTGTTCGTTGTAGGTGTGGTTGAGGCTGATCTCGTCCTTGCTGCCGTTTTTGTGGTTGAGCATCATGGTGATGGGCTTACCGGGGGTGAAGGTATCGAGGCCGAGGATGTCGATGGTATCGTCTTCCTGTACCTTGTCGTAGTCTTCTTTATTCGCGAAGGTGAGGGCGAGCATCCCTTGCTTCTTGAGGTTCGTCTCGTGGATACGGGCGAAGCTGCGGACCACGATGGCGCGGACGCCGAGGTGGCGGGGTTCCATTGCCGCGTGTTCGCGGGAGGAGCCTTCGCCGTAGTTTTCGTCGCCGACGACCACGGAGCCTACGCCTGCTGCTTTGTAGGCGCGGGCGGTGGCGGGGACGGCGCAGTATTCACCGGTGAGCTCATTCTTGACGGTGTCGGTCTTGTCGTTGAAGAAGTTGATGGCACCGATGAGCATGTTGTTGGAAATATTGTCCAGGTGACCGCGGAATTTCAACCAGGGACCAGCCATGGAGATGTGGTCGGTGGTACATTTTCCTTTGGCCTTGATGAGGAGCTTGAGGCCCTTGAGGT
>JAFDYG010000175.1 GCA_018267545.1 Bacteroidota bacterium | reverse complement strand
GGTCTCGGAGCCGCCTGGGACGAGGATATGCAGCTACGTATGGCCACGGCCATTTCCGACGAAGCGCGGGCGAAGCACCATGAATTTGTCCGCAAAGGCAAACGCCTCATCTACGAAGGGCTGACCTTCTGGTCGCCCAATATCAACATCTTCCGCGACCCTCGCTGGGGCCGCGGCCAGGAGACCTACGGAGAAGATCCCTACCTGACCGGCAAGCTCGCCGTCCAGTTTATAAAGGGCCTGCAAGGCGACGACCCGAATTATTATAAGACGATTGCTACCGTCAAGCACTTTGCCGTTCACAGCGGTCCCGAGCCCGAACGCCATTTCTTCGACGCACAGACTGACGAACGCGACTTCCGCGAAACCTATTTACCCCAATTCGAGATGGGGGTCAAGGAGGGCAAAGCGTATTCCGTCATGTGCGCCTACAACCGCCTCCACGGCGAAGCCTGCTGCGGCAGCAGCCGGCTGCTAACTACCATCCTCCGCAAGGAATGGAACTTTCCCGGCTATGTCGTCTCCGACTGCGGCGCCATCGACGACATTTATGAGCACCACAAGATCGTCGCCACCCCCGAAGAAGCCGGGGCCCTGGCGGTAAAAGCGGGCTGCGACCTGGAATGCGCTACAACCTATACCCACCTGAAAGAAGCCGTACAGAAAAAGCTGATCACCGAAGCGGAGATCGATACCGCCGTCAAACGCCTGTTCCTCGCCCGCTTCAAGCTCGGTATGTTCGACCCGGCGGAAAAGGTGAAGTACGCAAACATCCCCTATTCGGTCGTAGACAGCAAGGAACACAAAGACCTCGCCCTCGAAGCAGCTCACAAGTCCATCGTCCTGCTCAAAAACCAGAACAACACCCTCCCCCTCAAAAAAGACATCAAGACCCTGGCCGTGATCGGACCTAACGCGGACGAATGGTCGATGTTACTTGGCAATTACAACGGCCTCCCCTCCAAGGCCATCACCCCGCTGGAAGGCATCAAAACAAAGCTGGGCTCCGGCACAAACGTCCTCTACGCCCGTGGCTCCGAGCTCGCCGAAGGCCTGCCCAATTTCACCCGCATTCCCGCCGCAAATCTCAAGGGCCTCAAGGCCGACTATTACAATAGCCACGACTTTTCCGGCAGCATACTCTTTTCCACTACCGACTCGGTAATTGACGCCGTATGGGACGAAGGCTCACCCCGCAAGGACATGAACGACGACAACTTCGGCGTCAAATGGAACGGAGAATTCACGCCCGCCGAGACCGGTATGTATCAATTGGGCATCATTACCACCTGCAAGGTCAATCTCTACCTGAACGATAGCATTGTCGCCAACACCAGCTACCACTTCCGCGACGAGTTCAACGACCCGCGCCTCAGAAAATCAAAAGCCATTTCCCTCGAAGCCGGAAAGAAGTATCGCATCCGCGTCGAAGCCGGTGAATCCTACGGTGATGCCCGCGTACAGCTGGTCTGGTCCCGTCAGCACCCCAATATCCGCGAAGAGCTGAAGAAAGAAGCCCTCGCCGCTGCCCGTCAGGCCGACGCCGTCGTACTTTGTATGGGTCTCTCCGCCCGTCTCGAAGGGGAGGAAATGGACGTCAGCATCGAAGGCTTCAAGAGCGGCGACCGGACGACCCTCGACCTGCCCAAAATCCAGCAGGACCTGATCCAGGCGGTTACTGCGCTGGGTAAGCCTGTCGTGCTCGTCCTGCTAAACGGCAGCGCCGTATCGGTCAACTGGGCCGACCAGCACATCCCCGCCATCATCGAAGCCTGGTACCCCGGACAAGCCGGCGGACAGGCTCTTGCCGACGTACTCTTTGGAGACTATAATCCCGCGGGCCGGCTGCCCCTGACCTTTTATACAGGACTGACCGACCTTCCCGGCTTTGGAGACTACACCATGGCCGGCAGGACTTATCGGTATTATAAAGGAAACGTACTCTATCCCTTTGGTTATGGCCTTAGCTATACGACCTTCCACTACGACAACCTGAAGGTTAATCCCCCGGCTAAACGGGGAGACAGCGTACAAGTCTCCGTAGAAGTAAAGAACACAGGAGCTGTCGAAGGCGATGAGGTGGCCCAGCTTTATGTATCCGCGCTGGACGCCAAAGTCCCGGTTCCCATCCGCTCCCTCCGCGGCTTCCGGCGTATTCATCTCAAGCCCGGCGAAACAAAGACCCT
>JAFDYG010000174.1 GCA_018267545.1 Bacteroidota bacterium | reverse complement strand
ACGACTTGATCTTCCCCCTGTTCCTTTTTATTGCGGGAGTGGCTACGCCTTATTCGGTGGGTCGGGAGCTGGAGAAGGGGACGCCGCGGAAGAAATTGTTGCTGCGGGTGATTCGGCGGGGGCTGACCCTGGTCTTGCTGGGGATCATTTATAATAACGGCATGAAGATACACCCCTTGTCCGAGGTCCGGTTTTGCAGCGTGCTGGGGCGGATTGGACTGGCTTATATGTTCGCCAATATCATCTATCTCTACACGAAGGAAAAGGCGCAGGCGATTTGGTTTGCCGGTCTGCTTATCGGTTATTGGTTACTGTTGCGGTTTACGTCGGCGCCGGGTTTTCCGCCGGGAGACCTGACGATGCAGGGAAATTTCGCCTCCTATGTGGACCGGTCGATAATACCGGGGAAGCTGTACCTGGGTATTCATGATCCCGAGGGGCTGATGTCTACCATTCCGGCTATCGGGACGGGACTGCTGGGGATCCTGGCGGGGCAGCTGTTGAAGAATGGCTCGTTTAGCGGCGCCGGCAAGGCTGGCAGGCTGGCGATTGCCGGGGTCATTTCACTGGTGCTGGCCTTACTTTGGAATATCGTCTTTCCCATCAACAAAAATCTATGGACGAGCAGCTTTGTGCTGAATGTAGGGGGAATCAGCCTCTTATTGTTGTCGGGCTTTTATTATGTCATCGATGTCCTGGGGTATAAGAAATGGGCTTTCTTCTTTTCGGTCATCGGAATGAATTCGATCCTCATCTATTTGTCCTCACATTTCATCAACTGGAAATTCATGACCGATGGTTTTTTCTTCTGGGTAGGGCAAATCATTGCCAGTCCATGGAATACCGTGGCGATGGTGTTTTGTTTTCTGGTTGTAAAATGGGTCTTCCTTTATATCCTCTATAAAAAGAAGATCTTTCTGCGGGTTTAAGGATTACCCGACTTTGCGTGTGACGAGCTCAGCCATCAGGGTATCGCTGAATTCGCACATCTTTTCCAGCAGCTCGGCCAGCTCGTCCCCTTTTTCGGTAAGGGCGTATTCCACTTTGGGGGGAATTTCGTCGTAGTCGGTGCGGGTGATCAGTCCATAGCGTTCCAGCAGCTTGAGCCGGTCGGAGAGGATGGTGTCGCTGATGTATTTCAGGTCATCCTTGATCAGCTTGAATCGATTGTTTCCTTCCTGGATACAGAACAGGACGTCGCTGAACCATCTTTTGCTGACCAGGTCGAGCAATTCATTCAGGCTGCATTTCTCCTCGAGAAAAGATTGGTTGCGATAGTTGGTGGAGCTTGTTTTTCTCTCTGTCATAACCTCAGTGTGTGTTTTGTAGAACTTGCGCGAATCAGGTCAATGGTTAATGAATGATTTTGCAAACTACTAATTAATGCCTAAGCATGATAATAAGTTTAAAATTAGTTGTCCTTACTTCAAATAACGAGGTTTTTTTAGCTTGAGATAGTCGAATATTAACCTAATAAGGCAGTATTTTAACCAGAATACCCAGTTTTGGGGGTAGGTGAAGGGCTTCCCGGGTCAGGGCTATGCAGACGATGATAAGCAGGGATAAACCGGCCAGCCAGTTTCCGATCAGCAGGAGGCGGTTACGGGGCGGGGCTGGGGTATTCCGGGGAGGAGGAATGGGAACGCCTGAGCGGAGGACGAAGAGCCGTGTGAGCAAGAGTATCGGCAAGCATGCGGCAAACGCGATCAGGTTTAAAAGGTTATATGTAGGGTCTTGGGGCAGTATGTAGAAATGGACCAGGAAGAAAAAGCGAAATGTGTTGGCCCCGATGTTCAAGATGATGGTAAGCAGAAGCAGCAGCAGGAGCCAGAGTGGGTGCAACCGGCGGCGGTATCGTCTTTGGAAATAGTTTATGAGGAGCAGGGTAGTCAGCAGGGAGACGATCAAGAGGTGACAGATGGCGATGCCGAATGTCTGGACGATATCGTTGGCGACTGGCGTCATAAGCAATAGGATGATGGGGGTGGCGGGGGATACGCGCCGGTAGAAGGTCTCGCGAAACTGAAGGATGGCGCTGGTCAGGACCAGGTAGAGGACGGCTTTGTCAGGGAGGAAGAGGAAGGCGATCGAGGAGAGGAGGGTTAGGCTGCCGAAGTAAAAGCTGCCGGTGGGATGCTCGTCGAAGGAGGGGGTGTACAGGAGGGCAAGGCTTCCGATGATAAAGGCGGCGCTCATCCAGTCCAGCCAGTTATATAGGCTTGCGATGGAAAGGAGGATATAGGAGGTAATAAAAATCTTTTTCCAACGTCGCCAGGAGCTACGGTTGATGAAGATGATGCTCATAAGTGTTCTGGTTCTATACGGCCCAGATGTAGAAAAGAGCGAAATTGCATAAGGGTGGTTTGGGAATTGCAATTGATTGGATAGGAGGCTAATTATTATGAAAAAGACAATTAATCGTCCTATTCGGGATAAAAAGGACGTACAGAAGAGCAACGACGAGCATATCGATCAGGATTTTCCGGGTTATCCGCATCATCCTGCGAAGGAGAAGACCATTCATAACGGCAGTGCCGGCGCGTTTGATGCGACGGAGCGGATGGAGGATGACGAGGAGGGCAAGGAGACCGGGGATAGGAAATATTAGAAGTCCAGCCTTTTTCCTTGTTCGGGGAAGACCAGTCTCAGGTGCATGGGGTTAGCGGCTTCGAGCTGCTGGCGGATGAGAGACTCCTGGTTGCCGGTGGGTTTGCGGTGAGTTATTATTATGGAGATGCCCGGAAGGCTGGATTTGCCTGAGAGGGTCGCGAGGGTTTGCATTTCCTGCATCAGGAGGCGGGGCGTGAGGTGGCCGAAGAGCAGCTTTTCTGGTTGTTCGTTGGGGAAGGAAACTTCGATAAAGATAGCTTTTAGCTTGCCGGCTGCGGCGAGGGGGCCTGCGACTTGCCAGAGGGCGCGTAGCTTGCCCTGGTGTTCGACGGTATCGGCGCCGGTATCGCCGAGGTAGAGGAGGTAATTGTCTCCGCTGCGGACGAGGAAGGCGGCGCTTTCATAGGGGGCGCCGTGGCTTAGGGGAAAGGCTTTTACGGATAGGGGTGTATTTTCGGCGGGGATCTCCTGACCGGGTTCCATGACTTTATAATGGTATTTTTTTAGCTGCGGGGCTTCACCCTGGTCGGCGAAGTT
>JAFDYG010000173.1 GCA_018267545.1 Bacteroidota bacterium | reverse complement strand
CTGGTTGTAGGTTCCTCGTTTTCCCAGCTGCTGAAACTTTTACCGCCCCGTTGACTAGTGTCGTTTCAACCGTACTATCGCTGGAATAGGCATCTACATTGAAAGACGTCCCCAATACCGTGATCGTGGTAAGGGGAGCCTTAACTATAAAAGGGGCGGAAGGAGAACTTTTTACTTGAAAAAACGCCTCTCCTGTTATTTCGACCTCCCGGTCGTTTTTCAGGAAGGAGGTGGGGTATTTTATGGATGATGCTGCGTTCAGCCAAACCTCTGATCCATCCGGAAGTTCCACATGCCATTGGCCGCCCCTGGGAGTAGATAAAATATGACACTCAGGTCTACTTGGATCAGGAGCGGACTGGTATTTGATGGTGCAACCTCTTTGCTGGATAACAGAATTTGAAAGCGACAGGTCGGTATCCTGGCTATTATTCAATGAAAGCCGTTGTCCATTGGGCAAGGTGAGTACTGCTTTGTTAGTCCCTGGCTCAATAGTTGACGCAGTAGACATAGGCCCAGACTTTTCAAACCAACGCTGTCCTTTGGACTGCCACCATAAGAAGTAAGTAACGCCGCCCAAAATTGCCATCAATGCTGCCCAGGCGATCAACCTCCGGAAAATCACAGGCCCCTTTCTTATTTTGTCCGTTTCTGTATTACCTTTTTCCTGCACAGTTGTATCGCTTCTCGAAGACCAGGCATATTCCTGCAATGATTCGTCTGAGAAAAGGTTGGCCAGGTACCTTCGGTGGTTTTCACTTTGGGCCAGCCAATCCTTAAGCTCGACGAGTTCCTCTGGGCTGATTTGCTCCCGTAGCGACCGCTTGGTTAATTCCGCCATGCGGATTATTATGTCAACGGAGTCTTCCATGTAAAGAAATTAACAAGTCAATTAGATGAAATTCCTTTCTCTGATCATCCGGTTTGCTGCTGCGGATGACCCCTTCCGTATATGAGACAAGGCAAATTGAGATTTGGTCTACAGGAGAAAAAGGAATTTATTAAAGAAAGAAAAATAACGAGAATACTTGGTCTGAAAGTAGCTTTCTCAGCTGTTTGACTACCCGCGTTCGGTGGGTTTTTACGGCGCTGGTCGATATCTGCATGAGCTTGGCGGTTTCTTCTACTGTGAGCCCTTCCAGGTAGGAAAGTTGCATTACCCTTCGGCACTGATCGGGAAGTTTCTCTAGCGCCGCGTGTAATTCCCGGTACACTTCAGCGCGATAAATTCGTTCCAATATGGCGTCGTCTATTTCTGTAGGTTGATCGGATGCAGATTTTTGGCGTTTATGCCTGGCTTTGTCGCTTAT
>JAFDYG010000172.1 GCA_018267545.1 Bacteroidota bacterium | reverse complement strand
TCCACGGTAAACTATCTCTATAGCGATCGCAAGGACAATCGCTATCGGGTCGTCGGCGTCGTCCGCGACCTCGTGACCACCAGCCCGACCGAACAGGTCCGGCCTGCGATTTATATGCTAGGTGGCGACGCCAATGCGATCCTGATAAAGATCAATCCTAAGATGAGCACCATCGCGGCGCTGCCCAAGATCGGCGACGCATTTAAAAAGATCAACCCGGGCGCTCCATTCGATTATAAATTTGCCAGCGATGAATACGCGAAGAAATTCAATTCAGACGAACGTGTCCTGTATCTCGCCAGCTTCTTCACTGCCTTTGCGATCTTTATCAGCTGTCTTGGGCTCTTTGGTCTTGCTTCGTTTATGGCCGAGCAGCGGACCCGCGAGATCGGCGTCCGGAAGGTGCTAGGCGCTACTGTTCTGCAGCTCTGGGGATTGCTGTCGCGTGACTTCCTTGGGCTGGTCTGTATCGCGTTTTTGATCGCGCTGCCGCTGGGCTGGTTTGGGATGAACCGCTGGCTGCAGGGGTATGACTATCGGACGGGTATCTCGATCTGGACCTTCTTTGTGGTGCTGGCGGGGTCGTTGGTGATTACGATCGCTACGATCAGCTATCAGTCGATCAAGGCCTCGCTGACCAATCCGGCGAAAAGCTTGAGGACGGAGTAGGGCCGGGGGGCGGGCCGGCTATTCCAGCACGCCGAACTTACCCGCTTGCGCTTCGCGAATAGACTCGATGACCTCAGCCTGCGTGTTCATGACGAAGGGACCGTATGCTACAATTGGCTCATCGATCGGCTCGCCGCTGAGCAGGAGTATAACTGCATTTTCGCTGGCCTTGATTGAAATGTCTTCGCCTTCATTTGCGAATAGCACAAAGCTGTGTTCCGAGGCAGGGACGCCATTTACTTCGGCGCTTCCTTCGACAAGCAACAGGGCTGTATTATACTTTGCCGGCAATGATGTCTCGACGCTTCCGCCTTTGCTCAGCCGGATATCATACATATGTATGGGAGTGTATGTTTGGGCGGGTCCTTGGTGGCCATTGAAATTACCGGCAATAACGTTGACTTCGCCGCCGGGCACGCTGACCTTCCCCATTTGCGAACGGGTAATGGTCTGATAGTGCGGGGCCACGGATTTGTCTTGCTTTCTTAGGTTCACCCAAAGCTGGATCATCTCGAACGGGCCGCCTTTCTTAGAAAATTCTTCTTCGTGATATTCTTTATGGAGGATCCCCGACCCTGCCGTCATCCACTGTACGTCGCCAGGCCCGACCACGCCGCTATTACCCGCGCTGTCGTGATGCGCGACGCTGCCCTTGTAGGCGATCGTTATCGTCTCGAAACCCTTGTGCGGATGTACGTCGACGCCGCGGACACGGTCCGAAGGACCAAAGTCGATTTCGGCATTGAAGTCAAGCAGCAAAAAGGGACTGATTCGTTCCTGTGGGATGTCGGTGCCGTCGATATTGCCGCCACCGGGGATATAATTGTAGACCCGGAAGCCGTCGCCTACCATACCGGGAGCGACGGGCTGGGGGATGATGCGTTCTATGCGTTTCATAAAATTTCTCCTAAGAATACAAAGTTATGGTGCGGTGGAGGCCGCGGCAATAAGGTAGATTAAGGAAATCTGCTTGTTAATAGCTGACAATCAAATGAATGATTTTTGGCAATAATTCTATTGCTAATTTATTTTGGCAATAGAATTATTGCTATATTTTTGTAGCAATAAACCTATTGTCATATGAAAAAAGAATGGATTCATCCCAATACCGTAACCGGCGACGCGGCAACCGAAGGCCGTTATTTGAAAAGAGAGTATATAAATGAAAGTTTTTGGCGCGAGGTTCGAAAAGGCAATCATATTCTTCTTGTTGCACCGCGCCGTGTTGGAAAAACATCGATCATGAAGGATCTGGCTTGCAACTGTCCAGAGGGATTTGCCGGGATCTATGAAAATATAGAAGGGGTGAGCTGTAAGATTGATTTTTATCAACGGTTATTTGAATTGCTGCTGCAAAGTATACATCGTAGCAAGCTAAAGCAAGCAAAAGAACTCGTGGGACGTTGGACGAATAAATTTAGAATTATTGAAATATCCAAATCAGGGATAAAAATCGAAGCTCAGAAAATAGATTACGAAAAAGAGATCAGAAATTTGATCCCGGAATTAAAGGAAGCAAAAGTTCACGTAATTATCTTTCTCGACGAGTTCGCAGAAATAATCTACAAGTTGAAGAAAAATGGTTGTCAGGAGGACGCCATAAGTATTCTGCATATGTTGAGGGAGATGAGAAGCGATGACGATTTCAAACATTTTACTATTGTCTATGCTGGTTCTGTAGGGCTGGAATTTGTAATCAGGAATATTGACCGGCCTAAGCTGATCAATGACCTTCATCCTATTAAGCTGGGCGTTTTGTCCGATGCCGAAGCCTCAATGTTAATTTCTCAGCTTACGGATGGCGCTTCCATACAATTATCGGATGACATAAGAGTTTATTTAAAACAAAAGATCAGCTATTTGCTTCCCTACTATCTCCAGCTAATGATTGAGGCCATTGATGATATTGCTTTCGAAACTAAAACGGCTGTAGTTAATGAAAAGATGATCGATCTGGCCTTCTTGAACGTGCTGAAAGAAAAGAAAAATTTCGAGGATTGGCTATTGCGATTAAAAGAATATCATTCAGTAAATTTTTCCTTTATTAACGAGCTGCTGCAGCACGCAGCCCATCGGGACCACATAACCGTTCAGGAAATTTATAGCAAAGCGGAGAAAGCCGGACATTCGGAAGATTATATGGACTTTATTGAAGAGCTCGTACACGATGGCTATTTAGTAGAGATTGAAAATCATATATATTGTTTTATTAGCCCCCTGCTACGACAGTATTGGTTGCAAAAATATCCTATCTATCATGCTTAAGGAACAACTTCAATCTGATTTCAATTATTACCAGAATGCCAATGCAGATGCCGCGGTTATCAGGGAAGGTTTCCTGGTTCGAAAATATGAATTTAGTGTTATTTCCGATGACTTGCTACGGCATGCTGGTCAAAGGTCTGTCCAGCACTATCTGCTATTAGGGAAACGAGGCAGTGGCAAATCCACATTATTGAGAAGGATTCAGGTTGAAATCGATATGAATGAAAAATTATCCTCCCAGTACATAGCCATTAATCTGGCCGAAGAGCAGGCAAATATATACCGGATGTTCGATTTGCTGGAAGAAATAATCGATGAGCTCGAGTATCACAATATTGGAGTGGAAAATGTGGAAGAGGATGATGACGCATACACCTTTTCCAGACGGTTGTTTGCCGTTATCCATAAGGCGCTGGAGAAGACTGGAAAGAAGCTGGTGTTGTTGCTGGATAACATCGACAGGATTTTTGAAAACCTGGACGATGAGGTATCCCTTTTACGGGAAAACTTGGAGAATTTCGGGGATATAAAGATCATTGGCGCAAGCACGCGCATGTCGGAACATTTCTGGGCCTACAATAAACCCTTTTATGAGTTTTTTAGAGTAATGGAGTTAAAACCTCTAAAGAGCAAGGAGGTAAAAGACCTGCTGCTGAGCTGGGCCGACGCGCTAAAAATCGATCAGCTGAAAGATTTTGTAGAGAAAAGACCAGGACAGCTGGAAACGATCCGCCTGTTGACCGATGGCTTACCAAGGACGTTGCAGTTCTTTGTGAATATTCTACTCACACGTAATCAGGAAAATGGCTATGAATATCTCCGGCTACTAATGGACAAAGTAACTCCCTTATATCAGGAACGTCTCAACAATCTTCCCCCTTCGCAGCGCAAGATAATTTTGCAATTATCTTTTCTCTGGGAAGCCGCCGGCGCGAAAGATCTGGCAGAAACGACGAAGATGGAGACGAGGATAATTTCAGCGCAGCTGAATCAATTGATCGAAAAGGGAGTAGTGGATAAGGTCGAAACAAAAACTAAGAATCACCTGTATCGTTTATCGGAACGGTTTTTCAACTTATGGCTGATCTTTACACAAGGTAGTCCCAAAGAAAAACGAAGAGCAAGGTATTTGTCTATATTTCTGGAGAGCTTTTATGATGAGAAGGAATTTACTGAAATGGTACTGAAACATTATGCCAACCTTCACAAAAAGCAGATTGACCCCAATAAAGCCGCCTTGCTTACAAAGGCCTACTCTCAATCCAAACTGATTTCTTCCTGGTTTAGAGACGGATTGATTGAAGAGACTAAAAAAATAGGTGGCATAAATGAGAATTTGAAAAGGGAATTACCACTTACAACGAGAGAAATAGCTGGCGAGCTGGTTGCGCTGATCGATAAAAAGGAATGGAAAAAGGCGGTTCATCTCGTTGAATCCCTTGAGCAAGCGGATGGGGCTAAGGAATTTTTGTTTGCTTATCTTTATCTGGAGGAAGGGCGAGCAGGTTTTAATCTCAACGGATTAGAACAGGCAGAGACATATGCACGTATCTCCACGGATAAGAATTTTCCCATTGCGCCCTATTTACTTATATGGAGCTTATACCTGCAAAATAAAGACAAGGCGCAGGTTTATAAACTGGTAAATGAAAGAAGTCTTATCGTCTTAGGCGCCGATGGCGACGCATGCTTGCCTGTTATCAAGGTTTGGGCGGGCGATTTCAAAGCTATAAAAGAAGACTTATTGAATCTTATCCGGAAGGAAAATGCCTATTTGAAGCGAATATTTATAGGCCTGCTAATCCATCATCAATCCCCCCTTGTTCTTGATCTATTCGAATCCCCGGATGTTGGTCCGGGTTTGAAAGAAAAATTCCTTCCCGTTTATTATGCGACACAGCTCCTAACGCTGGATGCTCAACCCATTTCGATAAAAATACCGCCAGAAATCAGAGAGGTGATAAATGACTTGTTGATTGCCGTTTATAAAGGCCGCGATTTCTATTATAATACGAACGAAGAACAAAACTATCGTATGCGACAAGCTCCGGGAGCTTAACCCTCTTTGTTCGCCAGCTGACCGCATGCGGCGTCGATATCCTTGCCCCGGCTGCGGCGTAGACGGGCGTTCACCTTGTTCTTTTCGAGGTGCGTCATGAACGCCGTGATGGCGTCTTCCTCCGGCTTTTCAAAAAGCGCCTTGTCGATGGGGTTGTATTCGATGATATTGACCAGGTCAGCGGGCACCTGCCGGAAGATCTTGACCAGCTCATCCGCGTCCTGTTTGCTGTCGTTGAAGTTCTTGAACAGGATATATTCGAAGGTAATCTCGTTGCCCGTTTGTTTATAAAAATGATTCAACGCCTCGATCAGCGCCTTGATATGATTCGTCTCGTTGATCGGCATGATCTCGTTCCGCTTTGCGTCGTTGGCGGCATGCAGCGACAGCGCCAGCTTGAACTTCACCTGGTCGTCGCCGAGCTGTTTGATCATCTTGGCCACCCCCGCGGTGGAAACGGTAATGCGGCGGGGGCTCATCGCCAGTCCGTCGGGAGCCGTGATGCGTTCGATCGCCTTCAGCACATTCTTATAATTCAGCAACGGCTCACCCATGCCCATAAAGACGATATTGGTGAGCTTCTTTTCGTATACGCGTTCCGACTGCTGGTTGATCAGTACCACCTCGTCGAAAATTTCGTCATAATCGAGGTTGCGCTTGCGGTCCATATAACCGGTAGCGCAGAATTTGCAGCTAAGGGAGCAGCCGATTTGAGAGCTGACGCAGGCCGTCTTACGATCGTCCGTTGGAATCAAAACTCCTTCGGTGGCGAAGTTGTCAAAGGTCTTGAACCGGCTCTTGATGGTTCCATCTGCCGAATATTGTGTCGCGTCGACGCGCAATGCGGGAAGGGAAAAGTTTGTAGACAGCAGCTGTCTGAGATCCTTGGAGAGGTTCGTCATGTCGTCGAATTTGTGGGCGTGTTTGGCCCAGATCCATTCGTACACTTGTTTGGCACGAAACTTCTTCTCTCCGAGGGTTTCGAAGTATTGCTCTAACTCGCTAAGGCTGAGATGCCTGATATTCTTATTCTCCGTCTTCGTCTGCATTGGGCGGCAAAGTTACGATATTATAAGATATAGTACCCATCCTCCTCTCTAAGGCCAAGACGTTCAAGTACTTGCATCTCGACTTGGCGGGAGCTGTCGAGCAATACGCGGAAGGTCATGCCGGGATAGCGGTCGCGGAGATAGGCGATGGCCCGGCGCCATAGGACGAGGGCGGAGGTGTATTTTTTGAGTATCTGCGGCGGGGCCGTGAGGAAGATTTCGGCGGCGAAGGATTCAACCGGCTCGGCAGGCGCCCCGGTGGGGGGGCCAGATAATTCGAGAAAAAACCTCCGCCTTCCTTTATACGTCACCATCCACGACGGGGTAGGTCGGAGCATTTTTTCTTTGCGTTCGAATTCCCACAACATCTGCTTATAAAGCAGACGTCGCCAGCGTTCTGAACGCCCGGTAGCTTCAGCCACCCATTGGCTGATCGGATAAAGGTCATCTGGAACCGGTCTACGAAACCGCCAGAGCCCGTCTGTATACTGGTCCATCGTAGGTCGTAATGGTCCATCGGAAAAAGGTCGGTCAGATCTTCACCGTCAGCCCGAGTTCAACTGTCCGCATCAGCGGCTGTGCCGTCGCGCTTTGAAGCTCGGGCGAAGGCCCCTTATATGGGCTGAGAGTTAGCAGGTTCTGCCCGATGATATAGACGCTGTATTCGGTATGACGTTTCCCTTCCTTGGTTGATGCCGGGGAAATCAGCCAGGAGAAGCACACCCTTCTGAGACGTATAAACGAAGAGTTTTCAAACAAAGCGTCGGACTGGCCATAGGCCTGGGCGGCAGTGTCCGCGGCGGAATTCATCAACAAGCCCGTAGAGGCCCGTTGATACTTCGCCTGATCACCCGGGGCCCGCCAGCGATCGTTTAGGTCGATGACGGTATTATTATATTGATTGTTCGCAGAGCCGGGAGGGGCGATGAGAAACAGCGTGCCTATGTAATTGATCCCGGTGGAGATCCGGGCGTCGATGAGAAATTCCAACTGGAGCTTCTTATACCGGAAGATATTGGTCATACCTCCGAACGACGTGACATCCTGCCTCCCGACCAGCGTCTGGTCTGCCTCTGTGATCTTCCCGTCATGATTCAAGTCGGCAAACTTAAATACGCCGCTCGTAGGGTCCACGCCCTGATACCGATAGCCGCGAAAGACGTTTAGCGACTCGCCTTCCTTCAGGTCGTTTGCCAGGATCGTCTGGGAAAGTCCGGGGAAGCTGATCAGCCGGGTCGAGGGAAAGCTCCAGTTGAACTTAGTCGTCCAGGAGAAACCTTTGTGGTCGATGTTTCGCGATGTGAACTGAATATCCCAGCCTTGATTCAAGACCTCTGCCCGCCAGCTCTTGAACGTCACCTGTGTGTTGGTCGAGAGTCGTCCTGTCGGGATCAGCTGATTCACGGAATTGTTCTGATACCAGACAAGACCGAATTGAAACTTGTTATCCGATAGACCGAGATCGAGGCCAAATTCCAATTTATCGATTTTTTCCCAGGGGTCTTTCTTACTGTCCAGATTGATGCCAGGCTTTGTATAGCTGCTTTGGTTGACCCAGCTTCCTATTACGCTCGTCGCGCCGGGAGTCCGAAAGGTATTTGTCATTTGATCATTGCCCGTGACACCATAGCTGGCGCGGATCCGGCCGAGGCTCATGGAGTGAATGATCGAGCGCATAAAAGTATTGGTGGTGAAGATCCAGGCCGCGCCGACCGAATAAAAGTCTCCGTAATAGGTAGTAGGATACAGCCGGTCGGAACCTTCTTTTCTGTAGGAGAAATTGAGGATATAGGTGCTGTCTAAGAGTATGGAAAGTCTGCCGAAAAGAGATTTGTACGTAAAGTCCATGTGGAGCTTCTCCTGGCTGGTGTCGGTGGCGAATGCGGGATTGCTCAGACTATCGTTATTGGAGTAGCCGGTGGCCGACAGCGACGATATGTCGCTGATATGATTCTGGATGGTCGCACCCGAAAGTAAATTGACGACCCATCTGCCATAGTTCTTGTTAAAGCTCAGCTGGGGTTCCAGGATGGTGCTCCGGTAAAGGGTCCGGGCGAAATAGCTGGACCCGATCGGGGCCAGGGTAGGGTCGATCGGGCTGAGGCCAATTTCTTTCGAAAGGCTTTCGTTTACCCCTATGTTTACCCTTGCCGTAAGGTACTTGTAAAAATCCCAGGTTAGAAAGGCATTCAACAGGTGGTTATGTCCATTGGAGGTGGCGGGCTGGTTAAGGAAATAATAGGGGTTGAGAAAATAAGAGCTGCCGATCATCGTCACCATATGGCCCTGCGCATCCTTGAGGGCATTGGGCGTAATGGGGACATTGGGTGTCAGCAGCTGGAGCATGGATGGGTCCAGCCACATAAACTGCTGATTTCTATCCCAGCCCAAAAGCCCATGCAATGTAATATCCAGCTTGTTGTTGTCGGAATGGTAGTGGAGGTTGGTGATGCTATTCAACCGGCGATGCGTAGGGTGTGTTGGATAGGGGCTCGATTCCTGCGTGCCGCTGACGCCCGCGTAATAGCTAAAGGCGGTGTTTCCTCCAACGACCGAGGATAGAAATCTATACGTATGCGAGGCGTCATTCATGATAAACTTTTGCCAGTTATTGGCGCTCGACGTACCCCAGGCTTTGAAGCTGGGTGGATTATTCGGGTCGATAGGAATATTATCGTTCTTATAAGCCTCGGTCATGAGAGCGACATAATCCTTGCTATCCATCAATGGGATTAGATTGGTCGTATGCCCTATCCCGGTGGTCAGCTGAAACGCCCAGCGGGGCTTGCCTGATGCCTTGGCGCGTTTCGTCGTTATGATGATGACGCCATTGGCTCCTCTGGCGCCATAAATTGCGGTCGCCTCGGCGTCTTTTAAGATCTCTATCCGTTCGATGGAGGAGGGGTCGAGATACGACAGGACGCTCTGCGAGCCGGCGGAAATCCCGGATGGTAGATTGCTGATCGACTGATTACCCGCGGCAAGGATGACATTATCGACGATCAATAAGGGTTCGCGGGAATTGAAGATAGAATTCTGACCGTGTATGAGGATATTCAGGACGGAAGTGGAATTGCCGCTGGTCGATGTGGCCAGGCTTCCGGCGTCCTGACCGGTCAGGATACCGAGTGGATTATTATTGGACGTGATGCTTAGCGCCGTCCCGCTGAGTACCGACCGGTTGGCGGGGATAAGAATGATCGGTTTGCCGTATTCGTATCCTGTTCGGACGATCGTTTCGGCCATTGATGCAATCTTCACCCGCAGCCGGACGGTGACATAACCGGTTGTGGTAAGAGATAGGGTGTCGGGCTCCATGCCCGCGAAGGAGACGACGATCGACTGGCCGCGATGGTCCAGATCGAGTGTTATGTTCCCATCCAGGTCGGTCTTGACCGTTTTTTGGGTGGCCATGTTATAGATGTTGGCAAGCGGAAGCGGGATGCCACTGCTCTCGGTGACGGAGACCTTGAAAATATAAGACTTCCGGACGATGTTATAATCCTTTCGCGTGGCGCTGTCGATAAAGCTCAAGTTTAAGTCATACTTCTGGACGATCAGTCTCAGCGCATGATCAGCCGTACAGGGATTCGGTAATCGGATGGTTTGTGATGCGTCGGGATAACCCGGTACCCATGTCACCCCGATGTTCCGGCCAATGAGTGTGTCAAAAATTTTCTGGAGCTGTACTTCCGGTTCCTGAAAACGGAGGATGGTGTCTACGTTTTGAAGTCTGGAATCTACATTTTGAGAATGAGCCTTGACTTGAATGAGAGAGAATAATACCGGTACCCACAGGCGGGCAAGACCAGTCATGCGATGGCTAAGCATACACTTTGACGTTTTGGTTAGAAGAATAATTGCCAGGAAGGTTTAATGATTAGCAGCAAGGAAGCAAAAGAAAGCAAGGCTTGGTATTAAGAGGTCATTGTCTTATTTACGCTGGACGATGATAGTGGTACTGTCGTTTGATAGGGTAAGCTCTATATCCGGGCTTTGAGCGGTCTTGATGAATTCGGCCAGGCGGTAGCTTTTACGGAAGACTCCGCTTCTAAACACTCCGGGATTGACCATATCCAATTCCCCCCGATAGATGACATTGATATGATACCACTCGGCAACCCTTGTCATGACGACGGGCAACGGATCTTTTGAAAAATTGAAGAAAGCGTCGTTCCAGGGAATGTCGTTCAATAGATTGGTCTCGTCTTTTATCAATATCTCTTTATCATTATTACCAGTAATGGCGGTCTGTCTTTCACGTAAAGTCGCATTATTATTCCCATTGCTGATGGCAAGCTCCCCGGTATAAAGCGTAATACTGGCGCTGTCCCTTTTCCGATAGTCCTGCGCCTTGAAAAAGGTTCCGATTACGGAGAAATCCCACCTGTTCGTAATAATACGATACGGGTTTTCCTTACTGGATATTATTTTGAAAAGCGCACCTCCCTGCAGAGCTATGGAGCGCTGCGCTATCGCCGGGGCGTTAGGATATAATATTAGACAAATAGAAGTACCTGGTTCGAGGACCACCTTTGAGCCATCGGGCAGGCTTAACTGCCAGTCGCCCATATCGGAGGGGACGGTGAAGGTGCTGCTGATCGAATCCTCTCTGTTGTCTTCGTAAGAAGGCAGATTCATTATTTCGATCGCTAAATGGCGATAGTCCCATTTCCGAAAAATATAATAGCCTGTCGTATCCAGGGTCTCTTCCGGCTTGTTATTATCCAGATGTTTCCTGGGTTTGTTACCGACGGCAAGTGTGGGCCTTGTTACCGGTTGGTCATTCATAGCCAGCAAGCGCTGATTTTCGGATGCGGGCCGGCCGCGGAATCGTGCCGTATTCCCTGCGTCGGTCGGCTGCGGCCAATATGCAACGCTAAGCGCAACGACGATAACAGCCGCAGCCGAGCCCGCCAAAACCTGCCAAAAGGGTACGATTTTTTGGGTAATGAGGCGCTGAAAATTGCGAAATACTTTTTCTTCGTCCACCTGCCAGTAAGTCTGCAAAATACTTGTGGTGGTTTGTGGCTGTAAATAGTACTCAAGAAGTAAGCGATTAGCCGGAGCTTCGTTCGCCCAGCTTTCCAGTTCGACATTTTCCTCTTCAGTAATGGCATTATCCAGCCTCTTCACGATCAGGTCTGCGATTCTTTTTGTGTGTGCCATACATAAGGGAATTTGTGAATGATTCTGTTCCAGTGTCGTCCATTTATAAGTACCGGTAGACGTCTTTTCTGAACAGAAAAATCAGGAAATTTTTGAAAAAAATATTAATAGCGGCAGGAAACTAAAAAAGTAAGGAGAAAAGCCTCTGTCTTCGAGCAGTTTCTTCAATTTCTTTCGGGCTCTATATTCATGCATTCGAACTGCATTTTCACTAATCTTTTTCTGGATGGCAATCTCAGCTAGAGACAGGTTTTCAAACCAGTATAATTGGAAGACTTCCCGCTGTATACGGCGGAGATTGGGGAGTTCGGCTTTAACCTGCTGCATTAAACGTTGATGGTCGACCTCGAGGGCTATTGTTTCGTTTTCGGAAAACGTTTCCCCTTCGGCAAATGGATAGCCCAGGCTCTGAGGATCAGTGGTTTGAATAGTCTTATTTCGTTTGAGGTAGTTGATAGATTTGTCCCTGACTATCTTGTAGAGCGTATTTGCAACGTGGGTTGGGCTTTCGAATTTCTCCCTTTTGTTCCATACCTCATGAAATGCATGCTGAAGTATGTCTTCAATGACGTGAGAGTCATGCCTGGGAAGGATTCGGGAAGAGATGAGCCTCATCCTGTCCTTAATCTTATCATATGTATCCTTCCAAGTCCGTTCATCACCACTACGGAAGTCATCCATGTTGAAATCAATCATATTGTGAATTTTTCGGGGTTTGGACACCTTAGGCTTAATACCTGTTTTTGGACGACAGGAACAGCATCATTCACAATAGATAGAACAAACTTTCTTTTTAGAAAGCAAAAATCGAGGAGGTAAGCAAGTTCTCTGGGTACGACAAGGTCGTGCATGCGGTCTTTGTTATAACGTTCAGTCAAACGAATTAACTAATAGCTATAAATAAATTCTTCTATGGGTATTGCCCCTAAAGGACAATTTCCCTGAAATCACCCTGCACTATTAAGACACCCAAATCGTCTAATTCTTGCATGATCTTCAACTTTTTTCTTAAACAGAAATTCCGTATGTAAAATTGATTCGGCTTCGCCGCAATTTTTTTTCAGTACTGCCAAAATCCTGCAGGATCGCCTGAAACGCAGTCTGCATCCACACTTCAGCCTTATAGTTGTTCCTATAAAGCCGCGTCAATGTAAACCTATACGTCATCTAAATACTTCCCAAAAATGAGCAGGAAGCAATATCTAGGTAATTATATTTATAACCGCCACTTACTTCTGAAGGCTGTATGATCCGACCCTGGCACCGGGTATTTTTATTTTTTATATTTAAACCTTCAGTTATGAAACCTTTATTCCTATTTGTAGTTGCGCTTGCAACTACCGTGATCACCCTGTTCTCTTCTTTCAGCCCTGCGGCTGAAGAAAACACCATCAAGAGCGAGCCGGCCTGTATCGTGGCCGCGAAGGCTTCCGCCTCCATGACCGCCTTCTTCGACGCCCACTACTATTGGTTTTTACCGGGAGATGTTTACGATGGCTTCAACTCCATGTTCGAAGAAATCGTACGTATGCAGAACCTGTACGGAGTTCCCTGCGACGGTAACATCTCCGGTGGGACGCTGGTTGCAAGGGGGTACATCCTTCCCGTGGTGCCCCATCTTATCGGGCCCTTCGCTTTTGTGTACGCTCACTTTTAGTTAATTGCTTGTAGAAGATGGGGTTGTACGCGCGCCTGTCAGATGCTAAAACGTGACGTGCAATCCCATCTCTATTGTCCGCAAAATCGGAAGCAGCGCTGCATTCTGCAATTCGGGTGAAACGCCTTTATACGGACTCAGTGTAAAGAGGTTCTGCCCGATCAGAAAAAACTTCACATCCGAAAGGTAGATCCGCGCCGACGTCGCATAGGGAAGCCGGTAAGAAAATTCGGCCTTTCTCAAACGGACAAAGGATGCATTCGCCAGCATTGCGTCGGATTGTACATAATTATTAAAAGCGGCGACGGCCTGTGGATTGTCCGTGGGATTATACGTAGTCGCAGTGGTGACCCGCTGGTAGCGTGCTTTGTCTCCTGCATTCTTCCAGCGGTTCTCGAAACCTGTAGCCGTATTGCTGTTCTGCCCGTCGAAGGAGCCGGGTGGCGTCATCTGATATAGCCCTACGAGATAACTTACTCCCTTGGCGATCCGGGCGTCGAACAAAACCTCCAATTGGAAGTTCTTGTACCGGAAGATGTTGTCGAGACCGCCGAACGAGCTGATGTCGTAATGGCCAAAGACGGTGCGGTCGCTATCGTTGATCATACCGTCGTGGTTCAGATCGGCAAATTTATAAAGGCCAGTCGTCGGGTCCACTCCCTGATAACGAAAACCCTGCGCCACATTGGGTGACTCGCCTACGACAAGCTGCCTGGCAAGAATCGTATGAGAGAGGCTATCGAACCTTTCCAGCCGTGTAACAGGAAAGCTCCAGTTAAAGGTGGTGGTCCAGGTGAAATTTTTTGTTTCGACCGGTTTGATGCTTAGCGTAACATCCCAGCCGCGATTTAGTAACACCGCGGGCCAGTTGCGGAAGATAATGGACGAATCCGCACGCGGCAGACTTGTCGGAATCAATTGATTCGTCGACCGGTTTTGATACCACACTACTCCCAGCTTGATGCGATTCTTATAGAAAGCCAGGTCGAGCCCCGCCTCCAGCTTCTGCATCCGCTCCCAGGTTGCACCTTCATTTACGCGGCTGACGATCGGACTGGTATAATAATTTTGAATGATCGAGCCGCCGTATCCATTGGTGGTGCTAAGCGCCGTCCCGATCTGGTCGCTGCCCGTGATGCCATAGCTGCCGCGTAGACGCGCCAGGTTGATAAAGGGGAGGTGGTTGCGCATAAAACCGGCTTGCGAAAAGATCCAGGCGCCGCCGATGGAATAGAAGTTGCCAAAGTACATTTTTGGGTTGAGCCGGTCGGAGCCATCGCGACGATAGGAAACGTTTAGCACATAGGTGCTGTCGAGCATGGTCGAGAGGCGACCGAACTGCGCGCGGTACGAAGAGTTGATCGTCGGAACGCTATCCGCCATCTGCACCTGCGCCAGCGCGGGATTGCGCAGGTCGTTGTCGCTCGTAAAGCCGATCGCCGTCAGGTCGCTGAAGCGGGAGCTCTGCTGCTGCCAGCTGGCGCCCGCCAGAAGGCCCACCTGCCAGCGGCCCCAGGTTTGGTTGTATTCCAGCTGCGGCTCGATGATCTGGCTCCTGTACCGGGTATTCGCAAAATAGCTGATGCCGAATGGCGGTATTGGACCCGATGCATCTTGTACGCCGATCGGCGTCGCGCCGAATTCGTTCGAGGCGACCTCGTTCCAGCCGATGTTGAAACGCGCGGTCAGTGACGACGAGATATGGTAAGACGCCGAACCATCGAGGAGCGTATTGTGCGCCTTCGAGCTGGCGGGTTGTCCCAGGAAGATATAGGGGTTGAGGAAGGAAGCGCCATCGGACTGGAAGTTGAGTCCGCCCTGTGCGTTCTTGAGGTTCGTCGGGGCGTTGGGCGCGATAAACTGCATCCAGGCGGGGTCGGAATAGATAAACTGGTGGTTCCAGTCCCAGCCGAAGAGCCCGTCGACACGTATGTCGAGCTTATGGTCTTTTGACTGATGTCCGAGGTTGACGTCTGCGTTGAGACGACGGTGCAAAGGGTGCGTAGGATAGACGCTGGACTCCTGCAGACCGCCTACTCCGGCATAATAATTAAAGCCAGGGCTGCCGCCCGTCAGCGAAGTCTGAAAGTTATAGATATGCGAGGCGTCTCCCATCATAAACTTCTGCCAGTCGGTGTAGCGTTTGCTGTCCCAGACCTTCAAGTCGGGTGCATTGAACGCATTCGGTGTCGCGTTGTCATTTTTAAAAGCCTCATTACGCATCGCGAGATACTGTTCCGTATTCATCAGTGGTAGATGGGTCGAGGTATGGGCGATGCCGCTGCTCAGCTGTAGGTCGAATCGGGGTCTGCCGTTCTTTGCACGACGGGTCGTAATGATGACGACGCCGTTTGCCCCGCGCGAACCGTAGATGGCGGTGGCTTCTGCGTCTTTCAGCACCTCGATGTGTTCGATATCCTCCGGGTTGAAATATGAAAACGGGCTCTGCGACCCGGCGGAAATCCCCGGCGTAAGACCGCTCATCGAAGTATTCCCGGACGCGACCACGACGTTGTCGACGATATAGAGCGGTTCCTGCGAATTGAAGAGCGAATTTTGTCCGTGTATATTGATGTTGAAGCCAGCGGTGGAATTGCCGTTGGTTTGGGTAACGATCAGCCCTGGCTCCTGTCCCTCGAGGATACTCAGCGGACTGCCGGTGGATACGGTGCCCAGCTGGAAGCCGCTCAGGTCCGATCGGTTGGCGGGAACGTGGATCGGAGATCTGGAATAGACATAACCCGTAGAGATAACCGCCTCCGCCATCGACGTCGTTTCTTCTTTCAGCCAGATATCGACGAGACCCGGCCGGGTAATCGTTAACGTGTCAGGGCGCATATTCACGTGTGTGGCGACGATCGTCATGGGCGGGTCTTCGAGCGCGACGGTAACCGTGCCCATCCGGTCCGTGAGGAGTCTTCGCCGGGTGTGGAGGACGTAGATGGTGGCGCCGGGTAGGCGTCCTTCGCGATTGTTGGAGACGACGATGTAGCAAAGGGGTTTTTTCCGTTTGAAATTGATCGTCTTGCCGATTCGTTCCCAGTCGAGGTCGGTCTGTGTAGCGATGATATCGAGGGCTTCGTCTACGCTGCAGGAAGGAGGCATCGTAATGAGGAGAGAAGTGTCGGGATGGTTGGGCTGCCAGGAGACATTGACTTGTCGTTCATTCAATAGCAGTCTGAACACATAGCCAATTGACACCCCCCTGTTTGAAAAGTGAAGGGGAGTGTCGGTCGATTGGGCAAAGGAGCCAGAATGAATGATGAAGAATAACGCTGGCACTAAAATGCGGCAGCGGTTTACAACCCGAAGGTCAACCATAGCCGAAAAAATGTTTGGTTTAAAGATACAAGGAAAAGGTTGTTGAAAAAGAGGGTCAAGCATGCGCCTGACCCCCTTTAGGCAGCATTAGGAAGGTTCAATGATTAATGGCAGGCGGTGTCTGCACACCAGCCTGAGGAAGTTAAGGCCGTTATCTGCCGGTAACGACCAGCGTATTTTCATTTTTTACGCTTAGCCGCACATCGGGTGTGCTGACTGCGTCGAGAAATTGTGACAGTGGAAGACCTTTTTCGATGGTTCCCGCGCGAAAGGTCCCGATGCCCGTGGTGTCCAGCCTTCCGTGGTATTCCACTCTGTCCTTCAGGTGGTACCAATCGGCTATGCGCCGTAGGGAGACCGGTAGCCGCTCGCGCGAAAAATCGAAATAGTCGCTTTTCCAGGGTATATCTTTCAGCGTAGCCGTCTCATGGCTCAGCTGTATATCCTTATTACCCGTGCTGACCGTAGCCCGCTGCTGTTCGGGCAGCTGGATAAACTTGCCTCCGCTGCTGACGTCGAGGTGACCCGAATACAAGGCGGTGCTTGCGCTGGTTTCTTCCTGGAAGTCGCGGACGGAGAATAGCGTTCCGTGTACCGACAGGTCCCAGCGGCTCGTAGCCACCCGGAAGGGGATCTCGGCGTTGCTGGCAATCTTGAAGACGGCGCTTCCCTGGAGTGTGACGGAACGTTGGGCCATAACGGGCTCGAAGGGATGCAGGATCAGGCTGATCGAAGAGCCTGGGTCTAATAGAATTCGCGAACCATCGGGCAGACTGAGTTGCCAGCTGCCCGTGTTCGCGGGGATGGAGAAGGTGCTAAATATCGAGTCGCTCGTGGTATTCTGGACCGGCTTATTTGTCCACTCGATAGACAAGTGCCGGGTATCACGCTTTTGAAAGGTATAGTTTCCCAGCTGGCCCAGGGTCTCTTCGGACTTGGTGCTGTCGGGATATTGAGTTACGTTATTTTCCAATAGGAGGGTGGGGCGCAGGGCCGCCTGGCGCATGGCCTTCAGTACCTGCAGCTGGACGATGCTCCGGGAAGCGCCGCTATTGCGCATGGCCTTCCAGCTGAAGAAGCCGAGCGTGGCGACGGCAACGACGATCATGGCGGCGGCAAGGCTCTTCATAGTGACGATAACCGCCCGGCGGTTTATCATCCGTTGATGCTTGCGGACCAAAAAATTTTCAAAGATCTTCTCCCGGTCTATTTCCCAATAGGACTTCAGAAGTTCCGATAATTTTTTATCAACCATGCTTAAGAAATTTTGCAGGAGATGTGCTTTTTCAAAAATTAGCGCATCTCCTGCAAAGCGCTAATGTCTGTCCTTCGGACGAGGCCCTTCCAGGGCCTCCTATTTTGAATGCTGCACTTTCAATGCGTCGTCCATCCATATAGTACAACCGCATCTCAAAAACTCACATGAAAAATGGAAAAAATTTTGAAAAAAATATTCCGATCGACAGAAGCATCGTCAGCACTTCCATGCTGCCTCTGTTCTTCAGGCTGATTGCCATGGACTTACGTGCATTGAGCAGCTGGTTACGCACCGTCTGCACGTTGATCGCGAGCTTCCTCGAAATTTCGGAAGTGGTCAGCTTGTCGAAGTACCGGAGCCGGAATATTTCCTGCTGACCGCTGGGGAGGCGGGGTATTTCTTCGTCGATGTGCTGGAGGAGTCCTTTCCAGGCCTCTTCGAAGGGAATGGAGTCGTGGGTGCCTGGGTCCCGCACGTTTTCGTTGCGCGGGTCCTGCATATCGAGGCTCTGGAACATAGCCTTGCGGCGTTTGTTCCTCTTTAACTGATTGAAGCTGCGGTGTTGAGTAATCTTGCGGAGGGATAGTTCCAGGTGAGTAGTCGTCTGATATTCGGTGCGCCGTTTCCACGCCTCGTACAAGGCTTCCGAAATCACTTCCTCCGCATCCTCGGGATTGTCGAGAATGGCAATAGCAATCATGGACAAGACCGGCTCGAAGTGCTCGTACACTTCGTACCAGGTCCTGTCGTCACCCTGACGGATGTCGGCTATATTTAAAAGGTTCGCTATCATTGGTGAAACTGATGTCAGGCAAGGGCCTGGGGTTTAGATCTGTTGGGTTGGACGACAGAGTTGAAACTGCATCATTCACAAATGATAACTAAGCTTCCGGCTGGGCCGGGTGGTTTA
>JAFDYG010000171.1 GCA_018267545.1 Bacteroidota bacterium | reverse complement strand
TGCCGAAGAAGGGGATGGAGCCCAGGACGGTGATATTACCGCTTGGACTATTGAGGCTAACGATACAGCCGGTGGCGTCGGTCAGGTTCAGGACGGGTATATAGGTCGCGGGCTTGCGATACATGTGGAAGGGCTGTGTGCTCTGGGACGAATCGATACCGTTGTCTCCGAAGAAGAGCGTAAAGGTCGTATAGCCGGGCGGGACGATATTGAATTGGGCGGGAACGGAGTCGCACTGGGTGGTGGGGTTGATCGTAAAGACTGAGGTTTTGTTGGGATCCAGGGCCAGGACGCGGCGGGTGGCGGAGTCGAAGCAGCCACCGGGTCCGCGGAGGTATAGCTTGGCGTAGAAGGTATCGAGTGTATTGTAGAAGTGGGAAGTATTGGCCAGGGTTGAGGAGCCGCCGTCGCCGAAGCTCCAGTAGAGGGAATCATAGAACTGGCCGTGGGCTGCAAACTTTGTTTGCAGGGGGACGCAGATGGAGGTGGTATCGGAGATGTCGAAGGCGGCGATGGGTTGTTGGATGCGGACGGTTTTGGTGGTGCTGTTGGTGCAGCCGAACTGGTCGGTGACCGTGAGCATGACCGTATAGTTCTGATTGTTGTCGAAGGCGTGGGCGCCGAGGTTGTCGGTTGGCTTGCCGTCGCCATAGTCCCAGACGTAGAGGCTGGGGTTGAGGTTGAATCCGATCGAAGAGTCTTTGAAGGGCAGCACTGTTTTGGGACAGTAGAAGCTGTCGGGGCCGCCGAATTTAGCGAGCGGGGAGGTGATATGGATGGGGGCGGGGGCGGTATAGGAGCTGGTGCAGCCGGAAACGTCCTGTACTGTCAGGACGGGGAGGAAGAAGCCGGTGTCGGCGTAGGCGTTGGTGAAGGGTGGCGTGGTAAAGACTTTTTGATTTTGGTCGCCGAAGTCATAGGTCCAGCGGATTATGGCGTCGGTGGGGTCGTTGGGGTCGTAAGGCGTCGAGCCGTCGGTAAAGGTGACGGCGCCGTTTTTACAGCCGCCGGCGGGTGGAGTGAAGAAGGCTGCGGGTGCTGAAACGAGGAATGTGTTGGTTTTTGAATTAGGGCAACCATTGACGTCATTTATGATAAGAGTGATCGAGTGGGAGCCCGTCGTCGAGAAGGTGTTTGTCAGCTGTGGGTCGGACGACGGGGTGGTTGCGGCGCCGCCGTCGATCTGCCAGGAATAGTCCTTGATCTGGCCGGGGGAGGGGCTGGTGGCGACAAAGGGAAAGGAACGGTCGCGGCAGAGCTTTGCTGGGAAGGTGAAGTCGATGGGAACCGGTCCGAGCTCGATGTTTTTGATATAAGAATGCGCGCACACGCCGTCTGTCATCGTGAGTTTTACCGTATAAGGATTGAGGATTGTGCGGTCGGCGGGAGTATACGTATGAGTGGGGCCGGCGGGGGGATTGACAGTCCATGCAAGGGGTGGCGTTCCGTCTCCGAAGTCCCAGCTGGCTTGATAGGCGCCGGGCGCCTGGTCGAGCTTGGAGCTATCGGAGAAGATTACCGTGAACGGGTCGTTGGCGCAATCCGCCTGAAAAGAAAAGCTGGGAATAGGGCCGCGAATCGGAAGCACGACCGAGGCTATCTGGGTACAGCCGTTGTGAATCAAGTTTAGTCTCACCGTTTTTGAACCGACGTTGTTATAGCGGTGGTCGATCGAAGGTTGATCGGTAAGGGTGTCGACGCCATCGCCGAAGTCCCAGGCCCATTGATACTCGCTTGTCGGGGTGACGGGGTCGCTGAAGGTAACTTTGTCGCGGCCGCAGATATAGGCTGGATTGATGTTGCCATTGACATCGGTTATGGTAATGTTGGGCGTCGTGGGTGTTCCGATCTGTATGACATTGGTAAAAGTGACTTGCTTGGAGCAGCCCCCATTGGTAGTAATCGTGACGGTGAGCGAATATACCCCGGGGTTAGTATAGGTGAAGGTGGGGGTGGCGCTGGTGGATGTATTTGGGGCGTCGGCGCCGGAGGCAGACCATTGATAAGTCGCCACGCCATCGAGTGAAGTGATGTCCAGGACGGGGTTGATGACATTATAGCCGGGGCTGTTGGTGCTGGAAGTACAGGCTTTCAGGACGCTGTTGCTGTTGAGCACGACGGTGGGGGGCTGCACCTTGATCAGCTGGGCCTGGGTGGCTGTGCTGGAACATCCGCCGACATTGGTGACGGTGAGCTTGACGTCGAAATTGCCGGGTATGTTGTAAGTATGGGATGGGTCGCGGTCTGTGGATGTGGTACCGTCTCCGAAGTCCCAGAGCCATTGGGTGCCGATGGGTGTGGATTGATTGGTGAAATTTACGGTAAAGGGGGCGCTGCAGCTGGTAGTCTTGTCGACAGTGAAGGCGGGGGTGGCTGGGGCTACTACGCGGACTATTTTCGTAGCGGAGCTGGTGCAGGACGTATAGCGATTCGTCAGTGAAATCGTATAGGGGCCGACGGCGGTATAAGTCTTACTGGGGTTGGTGCCAGTGG
>JAFDYG010000170.1 GCA_018267545.1 Bacteroidota bacterium | reverse complement strand
TCCATCGTATGGTTCAGCGAGAGCTCGAATTCCTTCTGAGGGAGACTGCGGGAGGCCCAGCTCAGCGCGAGGATCACGTTTGTCGGATTGTTGCTGGTATTGATAAACTGTTTGAGATAAGTATTAAGGTCCTGGATGGCGGCATTCTTTTTATTTGTAGCGGCCAGCTTGCTGTCGGGATCGCCTGAGCGCTGAACGCTGTCGAGCTGGAGCATCGCCTTTTCCACCTCGTAGTTCTTCTTGCCGAAGATATTGATCAGGTCTCTCAGCTGGCTGCTGGCTTCGGAGCCGCTGACTTCGTAAAAGTCGTCCTTTTTGCCAAAGTCTATATCGACCTTGATCTCGGGTTCGTCGTTAATGAGAGGGATGCTGATGGTGCTGCCAAACATCAGCTCATACATCTGCTGCTCCTTCTTGGCCTGGCCATTCAGCGTGAAACTGCCTTTACCGGTGGTCAGGGGGGCCGAGTCGAGGATGACCGGCGCCTGGTCTTTGCCGTAAGTGATTTCGTAGAGATAGACCTTGTTGACCGGTCCTTCGCCGACCGCTACTTTGTCTGCATTCTTAAACGTACCGGTTACGGAAAGCATGCCTTTCTTTTTCTGCTTGCAGGCTGCAGTCATGATCAGGCAAGCGCCAAGGGTGATCCACAAAAATCGTTTAGTCATATTAGTTTTCCAGTTTTTCGAGTAATAGCTGGTTGGTTAATTTGGGGTCGGCTTTTCCGCGGGACAGCTTTTTTACTTCACCGACGAAAAGACCGATCAGTCCTTTCTTTCCTTTCTTGTATTCCGAAACCTTGTCGGGCATGCCGGCCAGGGCTTGCTCGATCCAGGCGTTGATTTCGGATGTATCGGAACTTTGCAGCAGGTTCAGCTTTGTCGCGATGTCCAGCGCAGAGATAGAAGTATCACGGATCATCTCCGGGAAGATGCGTTCGGCGGCGATAGAGAAGCTGAGGCGTCCTTCTTCTACCAGCTTCATCAGCTGGGACAGAGACAGCGGCGTGACGGGGAAATCCTTCAGGTCCAGGCCCTGTTCATTGAGGCTGGATTTGACGGGTCCGAGCAGCCAGTTGGCCGCGGCTTTATAGTTCGCCGTGTGCGCGATCAGTGCTTCGAAGTAGACGACCGTTTCCTTGTCGTCGCAGATGATGCGGGCGTCCTGTTCGGGCAGCTGCAGGGTCGTCTTATATTTCTCGATCAGCTCTTCGGGGAGCGCCGGGATCGAAGCCTGGATAGACGCCAGGAACTGATCCGATATTTGAAACGGGGGTAAATCCGGGTCGGCAAAATAGCGATAGTCGTTTGCTTCTTCCTTGGTTCGCAGGGAGAAGGTAGTGCCGTTGTTAGCGTCGAAGCTCCGGGTCTCCTGCTGAACAGGGAGGCCGGCGTCTACGAGCTCGATGAGGCGTTTGGCTTCGAAGTCGATAGCGCGTTTTACGTTCCGGATCGAGTTGAGATTTTTCACTTCGACCTTGGTGCCCAGTTTTGTTTCACCTTTGAGTCTGACGGATACGTTTGCGTCGCAGCGCATGCTTCCTTCCTCCATATTGCCGTCGCAGATCTCCAGGAAGCGGAGGATCTTTCTCAGTTCGGTCAGGTAGGCATAGGCCTCTTCGGAGCTGCGCAGATCCGGTTCGGTGACGATTTCAATCAGAGGTACGCCGGCGCGGTTGAGGTCGATCGAGGAGTAGCCCGGCTCGACGTCGTGAAGACTCTTTCCTGCGTCTTCTTCGAGGTGGATGCGGTTGAGCACAACATCGCGTTGTCCGGCGCTTGTGCGAATCGGCACCCGGCCTCCTATACAAATCGGTGTCGTATGCTGGGAGATCTGATAACCTTTGGGAAGATCGGGATAGAAATAATTCTTGCGGGCGAAGTAGTTGTTTCTTTCGATTTCGCTGTGACAGGCGATGCCCATCTTGATCGCATATTCTACTGCCTTCTTGTTGAGCCGGGGTAGGGCGCCGGGGTAGCCCAGGGTGATGGGGCTGACGTGCGTATTAGGCTCACCGCCGAAGGCGGCGCTGTCACCGCAGAAAAGTTTGGTGCGTGTCAGCAGCTGTGCGTGGACTTCAAGGCCTATTACTATCTCGTATGCGTCGTAATTGATTTCCGGCATCCCGCAAAAATACCATATTCGGGGCATAATTGGGTGACCGCCGGTCAACAAAAGAGCCGCCGTATCTGGGACGCGGCGGCTCTGAATATCAGTATTTTGTCTTATAAATTGGCGGTCTTTAGCTTCTTGGGCGTTTTTATATCGACCTCTACGGACTTACCGCCGCGAAGCAGGTTGACGTGTACGCTGGGCTTGCCTTTAGCGGCCTGGGCAGCGCTGACGAGCTCGGTGGTGCTATTGATCTCTTTACCGTCGAATTTCGTGATGATGTCGCCTTCCTTGATGCCGGCTTTTTCGGCATTGGACTCGTCATCGACGTCCAATACTTTCACGCCCTTGCCTTCTTCGGTGTCCTGTGCGCGGATGCCCAGACGGGAACCGCCTTTAAAGCCGAAGGAACGGTTGAAGTCGTCGTTATACTTCCAGATCTGGTCGTTGAGATCATCCAGCTTATAATTGAAACTCTGGCCATCGGGCGTACGGTACATGAAAGAGCGATATTGCTGGGTTCCCTTGCCGAGGACGGCGGTTGTCTGTTGTTTCTTTCCATCCCTGTAATATTCGATCGTCACCTTCTCCTGGGGTTTGTGCTTGCGGATGGCTGCAGACAGTTCGTCGGGGTTGTCGACGACTTCGTCCCCCACCTTGAAGATGATGTCTCCTTCCTTCAGGCCTGCCTTTGCAGCGGCGCTGCTGTCGGAAACGGCCTTGATCTTTGCGCCGTCGCCTTCGGATGATTTTTCAGTAGTGACGCCGAGGAAGGCCGAGTTGGCCACGGCTTTTCTCGGGGCAACGTCGTAGTTCCATCCACCGCCATTGCGGAAGGGAGAGCCGGGAGGCAGGGGAGCGCCGCCGGGTTCGGGCGGTTCGGGGAAGGCTATATCGCCGCCGTCGGTGCTGAAGGAAAAGGTGCGGCCGTCCATGACTCTTACCCTGTGTTTGCGGACGGCGATGTCGTCGTCGTGGAATTCGGAGGCGGGTTTGCCGTCGATAAATACTTCGCCGTTCTTGATTTCTACGGTAACCTTGGTGTCTTTGTCGCTTTTGCGTTTGATGATGATTTCGTCGTAGCCGCTCAGGCGATCGATGGCGGTATCTTTTTTCAGCCCTTTGTCGCGGGGCTGGGCGAAGCTCGGGGTTTGGAGCAGGAGGGCCAGGGCTGCCAGTCCTGAGAGCTTAAGAAGGTGTTTGTTCATTACTGCGGATTTGATAAGTTTTGAAATATTTAGTTCTACGTCTTTTTTCGTAGATCAAATATAGGGGATTTTTGGAAATACGAAAGTTTTCGCAGTTTTGGAAATGTTAAAACATTGGGGGGCGGAAATGGGGGCGGCGGGGGCGGGCGGCGGCGCTATTTCTTCAGCGGGTCGAGCAGCTGTTCCAATCCATTCGTTTTTATCTCATATATGGTAGCCAGCAGCATGCCCAGCTTTCCTTTGGGGAAGCCCTCGCGTTGAAACCATTCGAGGTAGGATACGGGGAGGTTGCAAAGGAGGGTTCCTTTGTATTTTCCGAAAGGCATGGGCATGGAGACCAGGTCTTTCAGGAGCTCGGGATTGGGCAGCTGGGGTTCTTCCATTTTATTTTGTTCCCAGTATGGATTTGACCTTTTCGATCACCTGGGGCAGGTTGCCGGCTTCCTGGCCCCCGGCTGTAGCCAGGGTTTTTTGGCCGCCGCCTCCGCCTTTGATGAGGGGGGCGATGTGCTCCTTGATGAGGGCGGGGGCTTCCAGCTTGCGGGAAGTCACCGAGTCGTCGTCGACCAGGACTGCAACCGCGGCTTTGCCTTCGACGTTGGCGGCGAGGACCACCAGGAAGGGGGCGGTGAGCAGGGGCTTCAGGTCGAAGGCGAGCTTTTTGACGGCGTCGGCGCTGCCCACTTCGACGACTTCTCCGATAAAGGAAAGGCCGTTGATGGTCTCGACCTTTTGGAGGAGCTGCTGACGTACTTCGGCCAGCTGACGGGCTTCGGCCTTCTCGAGCTTCTTCTTCAGCTCGGCGTTTTCGGCAATGAGATTGTCGAGGGCCTTGGTGAGCTCTTTGGGGTTCTTTAGGGCTTCCTTGACCGTGTGGAGCTCGTGCAGCTGGCCGCCGATATAGGCTTCGGCGGCGGACCCGCTGACTGCTTCGATACGGCGGACGCCGGCTGCGACCGCGCTTTCGTGGCGGATCTTGAAGATGCCGAGCTCGCCGGTGGCGCCGACGTGCGTACCGCCGCAGAGCTCGACCGAATAAGACGGGTCGATGATGA
>JAFDYG010000016.1 GCA_018267545.1 Bacteroidota bacterium | reverse complement strand
TGGCGACGATGATCAGCATGGGGTTTGCCGCTTTTTTCTCGTCTTTCTTTATGGTTGTCCAGCTCCCGTTTTCGACGTAGTGATTGGCTTTTTTTACCAGGTCGGCCGCCAGGGGGCGTTTGACGGGATCCTTTTCCAGACAGCTTTTCAGTAGATTATTCAAGTCCCGGCTGTATTCGGCCGGCAGGTCTTTTACGGAAGGGTCATTGATTTGCATGAGTCCGCCCAGGTCGCCAAAGGGAGGGTCGCCCGTGATCATTTCGTAGAGGCTTGCTCCAAGTGCCCAGACATCGGTCGCCTTCAGGGGATTCGTATTGGGTCTTTTGCGGTCGTATAATTCCGGGGCGCGGTAAGGAGGCGGCGTGAGGCCCGTCTGCATGGAAGCGACGTCGTTCATGCTGACGGTGGCCGTGCTCATCCGGATGGTATCCCGGACCTTGAAGCTAAGACCCAGGTCGGCCAGGAAATAATTGCCGAACTGATCGAGCAGGAAATTGTTGGGCTTGATGTCCTGGTGTACGAGATTGTTTTCGTGCAGGTATTTGAGTACGCCGCCGATCTGCAAAAGGCATTTGGCAATTTCCTTTTCGGAGGACGAGCCGATTTTTTTGGAAGCGTTGCCGCCGGGGTAATAGCGCATGACCAGATAAGGATAGCCATTGAACCGGCCGAAGTGCAGGACGCTAAGCAGGTTGGAGTGCTGCAGTTCGAAAAGACGTTTGTATTCTTCTTCTATGTTGCGGATGCCTTCTTCGTCGAGCTTGGGGTAGACCTTGAGGGCGACCGTGTTGCCCGCTACCAGGTATTTTGCTTCCCAGACTTCGGTGAAACCACCAGTATCGATGAGCCGGAGCAGCTGGTAGTTGGTATCGAAGATCTGTCCTTCTTCTAAGTTAAGCATATCAGTAAGGTTGAAGTTGTTAGTGGAGTTTATGAGTGGAGTCTTTTTCTACGTGCAGGCGGATGGTATCTTTTGCGGGGTCGCCTGCTTTTAGGGAATCGATGGGTTTGGCGGGTGCTGGTTTGGGAGGTTTGGGGGTGTGCGGTTTTTGTTCTTGTGCTTTGGGTTCCTGGTGTATGACGGGGCCCTTGGGTGTGGGAGGAGTGCAGCAGTGCCACATGGAATATACGGTAAACGAAACGGCCAGCAGGAGCAGTGCCGCGAGGGTAAACAGGAGCCTGCGGAACTTTCTTCTTTTTTTGGTACCGTCGAACCGCTGGGGCTTATCGTTGGTCGATGGAGATTGTCCCTGGATCACCTTTGCGAGAACGACGGTAATATTGTCTCCGCCGCCGGCTTCATTGGCAGCATCGACGAGCTTGTCGCAGCATAGCCGGAGGTCGTCCTGGTTATCCCGGATGATGGTCTCGATTTCGGGATTGGTGAGCATGCCGTTGAGGCCGTCGCTGCAAAGCAGGATAATGTCGCCCGTGACGAGGGGAAGCATAGCGGTATCCGGTACGGGGGGGCGTTCATTATCGCCGAGGCTTTGGAGGACGATATTGCTTTGCGGGTGATAGAAGGCCTGGTCCGCGGTGATCTTTCCTTCGTCTACCAGCGTCTGTACGTAAGAATGGTCTTTGCTCAACTGCTGTAAGCCTTCGGGTTTTCTGAAGTAATAGCAGCGGCTGTCTCCGCTCCACGAAATATAGATCTTCTCGTCGATCACCCATCCGACGATGAGGGTGGTGCCCATGTCCTGGAGCTGCGGGTCTTTGCCGGCCGTTTTGAGGACCGAACGGTGGGCCTGCAGAACGGCGTTTTTTATCAGGGACAGGATCTTTGTTTCGTTACCGGAGGCAGAGGGCAGCTTGCTGAAATATTCTTTGATGGCTTCTACTGCGGCCTTCGATGCGACTTCTCCTGCGTTGAGTCCGCCCATTCCATCGGCCACGGCCAGGACGGAGCCCTGAGGGGGATTTTTGTAGTCTTCTTTTGGCAGGATCCAGTCGGGATTACTGATATTTTCCGTTACGATAAAATTATCCTCGTTCCCTTCCCTGACCAGTCCTTTGTGCGTTTTTGCGATCAGCTGTATAATCGTGTTCATTGGTTCTTGTTTGAATGGGGCTTAGTGAATAGAGGCGAGCGGAACGATATAACCCTGAGCTCCGTATTCGGCAGACACGATACCTATTACATAATACTTGTTATCTACCATGGCGAAGACTGGGCCGCCGGAGTTACCCTGGTCGAAGCCTCTGCCGGAGATATCGATCTTTCCGTTGTCGAGGCCGTCGCGGGATACCTGGCATTCGCTGTAAATGGGTTTGATATCCTGTGCGCTGTTGACGCCCATGCCGAAGGGATAGCCCAGCACATAGAGCTTTGTGGAAGCGGGGAGCTTGGAGGAGAGGTCGACATTGAAGCTGAGACCCGACTTGCCGTCTGTTTTTACGACGGCCCAGTCGCGGCCATTATCCAGGCTTTTGGTCGCCAGTGTTACCAGGACTTCGGTGCCGTCTTTCTCTTTGTATTTGCCCTCTTCGTCCTGGCTTCTGTCGATGACAAAGTCCGTGGATTTGAAGCTGATCTTGCCTCCCGAGGGGGACCAGGCGGTGAAGTAGTGCGTGATCTTTCCGCCGTTGCTGGCGATGACGTTGATAGCTTTCATCGCTTCGCTGCTTTCGTTTTTGATAAAGTACCAGGGTTCTACGCAGTGGCGGGCGGTTACGAAGCTGCCGTCGTTGAGCAGGAAGCCTGTGCCGGAGAGGCCTACGGGGCACTCGAAGGTCTGACCGTTGAATTCGGCAACGATCTTGTCGGTACGGATATAATATACATTACCGTAGAGACTTTGGACGGAGGAAGCAGCGGTGGTGCCGGTGTAGCCGCCGCCGGTGTTGTTGTATTGGGGCGGCGCCTGGTTTTTGATGAGGCGGGCTATCTTATTTTCGAGGCGTTGCTGACCCGCCGCGTTGTTGCTGAGGATGGAATCCCTTTCCTGCTTGCTTACCTTTTCCATCTTGGAGATCATATTCTTGAAGTTCGTCTGCTGGCCATTCATATAATAAACCAGACCGCCGATGATGAGCAGGAAGACAACGAGGGTAGCGGTCAGGGTCTTTTTGTAAGGTCTGACGGCTTCTTTTACGACGGCTTTCATTCTGGCCGTCATGCCCATGCTGGCGACGGAGTTATTGGCGGGGATCAGGAAAAGCAGGCGAGGGCCTTCGTAAGACAGTTGAATCTCGGCGCCGTTGTTGAGGGGGGCCTGACCCTGGACCGGCATTCTGTTGAGCAGGGTGGGATTTTTTGCGGACAAGGGTTTGATGACCCAGCCCTGTTCGGTCCGGACGATAGCGGCGTGCGGGCGGCTGACGGTTCCGCAGTCTTCGCCGAAGTTGACGGCGTATTGGTTTCCTCTGCCCATTTCGATATAGTCACCGATAAACT
>JAFDYG010000169.1 GCA_018267545.1 Bacteroidota bacterium | reverse complement strand
CTTCTCAGGTTTAATTCATTCATTCACATAAACTTCAGTTATGGCAAGTAAAAAATTGACTCTTTTATTTGGGTTACTCTGCCTGTTTCTGTCATACTCATACGGCCAGGTCGGCCAGAGTTATGATGTTCGGGACTCTTCTTTAATTCCTACCAAACGGCTCGCTCAACACAATGAATTCCTGAATAATGCTTACCCTTTTCCTGCCAAACCCCGGAATGAATGGGAACTCGGCGTAAAGGGTGGTTATACATATGGCTTTACCGATGTTCGTAACTGGGGACCCACCGGCGGATTTGGCGTCCACCTGAGAAAAGCGCTTGGATACGTAGTCTCCCTGAGATTGGAATATGACTGGCTCAGACTGAGAGGCCTGGGTTATCAGCCTACTCAAGGGTACGGCCGCAACGCAGTCCTGTCCTCTTATTATGGCGACGGCGGTGTGCCCAATGCTCCCTTCTTATTTAACAACTTCCGTTCGACCATCCACGAGCTCTCCTTACAAGGCGTTTTCTCGTTGAACAATATCAATTTCCACAAAGCAAAGACCAGCTGGAATGCATACATCTTCGGCGGCCCCGGTCTTGCTACATACAGCACCTTTTACAAGACGGTTGATGGTTCCGGTGCTGCTTATAACTACTCCGACATCATCACCAAATATGGCGGCAACTTCTCCCGCAGCAATCGCAAGGACGTCCTCAGCGACCTCAAAAATAAGCTGAGCGGCGACTGGAGCACAATGGCGGATAGAAGCAATACCAGCGGAACGCTCGGTGGAGCTCCCCTGACCTTCGTAGGTGTTGTAGGTCTGGGTTTCGAATTCAAACTGAATAACAGATGGAACATCGCTATCGAAGATAAGTTCACCTTTACCTCTTCTGACCTGATCGATGGACAGCAATGGCAGAACAACTACGCGCCTGTTGCCGTACAAAGCATCGCCCAGACCAGATCTGCCGATTCTTACAACTTCCTTTCTGTTGGCGTAAACTATAACATTTTCCCGCAGAAGCACGCTGTTGAACCCCTCTGGTGGCTCAATCCCCTGGATTATGCCTACAACGAGATCAACGCTCCCCGGCACATGAAATTACCCAAGCCGGTACTGGATGACGCCGATGGCG
>JAFDYG010000168.1 GCA_018267545.1 Bacteroidota bacterium | reverse complement strand
GGTTAAGACGCTGGCGGATGTGAAGCCGGGGGATACTATCCGGGTTCATAGCGGGGAGCTGGTGCCGGCGGATGGGATTCTGACGAGGGGGCGGGGCAGGATCGATTATAGTTTCGTGACGGGTGAGTCCGCTGCGGTCGGAAAGGAGATGGGAGAATTGTTATATGCCGGGGGGCGGCAGGAAGGCGGCGCGATCGAGCTGCTGGTGGTGAAGGAGGTTTCGCAGGGCTATCTGACGCAGCTGTGGAATAGAAAGGGGCGGGAGCGGGATGGAGACGACTTTTCTTTTGTACATCCGTTGAGCCGGTATTTTACTTACGTCGTGCTTACCGTCGCCGGGGGCGCGGCATTGTATTGGGGGCTGCGTGACCCTGCGGTGGTCTGGAATGCGGTGACGGCGGTGCTGATCGTAGCCTGTCCTTGTGCGTTGCTGCTTTCGAGTACGTTTACCAATGGGAATGTGCTTCGGATCTTGGGACGAAATCAGTTGTACCTGCGGAATGCGGAGGTGATAGAACGAATCGGGAAGGCCGATCATATCGTTTTCGATAAGACGGGAACGTTGACGGAGTCCGGGAGGCAGAGGATAGAATATATCGGACATGCGCTGAGCGTGAAGGAAGAAGCGGCGGTTCAGTCGCTGGCGGCGCAGTCGGCGCATCCTTTGAGCAGGGCGCTGGCGCAGAAGATCTTGCCTGGCGGGGCTTGTAACGTTTTGGGATTTGTCGAGGAACCGGGAGCGGGAATTATGGGATATGTGAAGGG
Source organism: Bacteroidota bacterium (assembly GCA_018267545.1). GTDB lineage: Bacteria > Bacteroidota > Bacteroidia > Chitinophagales > Chitinophagaceae > Puia. The sequence continues at coordinate 341 of JAFDYG010000168.1, read as the reverse complement.
CCGGTTTGTCAAGCTGGGGTCGAGAGAGTTCGTGACGCGCGCCGGTGGTGAGGAAGGCGGTACGAGGGTGTATGTGTCGATCGACGGACGGCTGATGGGTCATTATGAATTTACCAATTATTACCGGGAGGGGATTGCGCAGCTGGCTTCCCGGCTGAAGGGGGATATGCCGGTTTCGGTGCTGTCGGGTGACAATGCCCGGGAGAAAGAGCGGCTGCAGCGGCTGCTGGGTAAGGAAACGACGTTGCTTTTCGGGCAGTCGCCGGTGGGAAAGGGGAGGTATATCGAGTACCTGCAGGGGATTGGCCGCCGGGTCATGATGATCGGGGACGGGCTCAACG
>JAFDYG010000167.1 GCA_018267545.1 Bacteroidota bacterium | reverse complement strand
GGATTCGTGAGTGGGATTATTTTGATCTTGTCGTTTCAGAAGAATGAGGCGTGGTAGATAACGGTTCTGTGTATTCGAAGTTATGATGAACGGCTGCCCGGACTGATGAAGGGGTGGTCGGGGCGCGGCATGCCTTCAGGTAATTTTCGTATAGAAAAGATCAAAAATTAGGAAGAGGCGGCTTTAGAGGTAATTTAAATTTGGTCATCTCCAACCAAATACTATTGTCGCAATGAGAAAACATCTCTTCCATGCGTTAGGCATCGTCATGGCTTTCCTGCTATGTCTCGACGCCCAGGCGCAAAAAAGGACCATCACCGGTAAGGTGATCGATTCAGCTGGGTTACCCATTCCCAACGTCACTGTACGATTAAAGTCTTCGAAATCGGGCGTTTCCACACAAGAGAACGGAAGCTTTCAAATCTCGGCCGGATCGGCAGATGTGCTGCTTGTCAGCAATATCGGTTTTGAAAGCCAGGAAATCCGCGTCGGCGGTCAGGACAACATCTCTATTCTATTAAAAAGGTCTTCGCAGGCGTTGAACGAGGTGGTGGTTACGGCGCTTGGCATCCGCAGGACGCGAAATGCTACGCCCTATGCGACGCAGCAGATTACGGGTGCGGACATCAACAAGACGCCTTCTTCGAACTTCGTCGACAATCTGTCCGGGAAGATCGCCGGGTTGCAGGTGACTTCGAGCAATGCGATGGGCGGCTCGAACAATGTCATTTTAAGAGGCGTGAAATCGTTGACGCAGAATAACCAGGCGCTATTTGTCGTAGATGGGGTGCCTTATGACAATACGAATCAGGCCAGCGGCAAGTATGACCTGGGAAATGCCATTTCCGACCTGAATCCGGATGATATCGAAAATATGAGCGTGCTGAAAGGTGCGGCTGCGTCCGCTCTTTATGGCTCGCGGGGTTCGAACGGCGTCATTCTGATCACCACGAAGAAGGGTTCCAAGCGGAAGGGAATCGGCGTTACGGCCAGCTTTGGCGTGACCGTGGGTACGCCCGACAAGAGCACGCTGCCGCAGTACCAGGAAGAATATGGCCAGGGTCTTGGCGGTCAGGGGAAGGACCCTGGCACGCCGAGTCCTTTCTTTTATTATAAACCTACTTCTTTTAGCGCTACGCCCGTGGTGATTGTCCAGACGGATGCGGATCAGGCGACGGGGCCGCGTTATGACCCCAGCCTGATGGTATACAACTGGGATGCGTTTTCGCCGGGCGACCCCAATTTCGGGAAGGCTACTCCCTGGATGCCGGCCAAGCATCATCGTCCCGAGGACTATTTCGTGACGCCGGTATCTACGATCACCAGCGTCAGCGCGGATGGTGGAAGTGACAAGTCCACGTTCCGGATGGGTTACACCCGTTCGGTGGACAATGGCTATCTGCCCAACAGCAGCCAGACCAAGAGTTTATTGAACTTCTCGAGTACCTTCAACCTGACGGATAGACTGTCGCTGGGCGGCCAGATCAACTATTCCGATATCGCGGGTGTCGGTCGTTATGGTTATGGCTATGGCGGTGGTAACGGTACGCAGATCAACCCCATGACCGACTTCCGTCAGTGGTGGCAGACGAACGTGGATATCGACGCGCAGAAGGCGGACTATTTCAATGGAAAGCTGAACAATAACTGGAACTGGGCTCAGACGGCTTATCTGCAGAATGGTCCCGCGGGTGTAGTCAAGCCGGCCTATCACGATAACCTGTATTGGGTACGGTATGAGAATTTCGAGACGGATTCCAGGACTCGTTACTTCGGTAATGTCAATCTGAACTATAAGATCACCTCCTTTTTGAGCTTGATGGGCCGGGTGGCGATCGATAACTGGAACCAGCTGGTCGAAACCCGATATGCCGTGGGCAGCGCGGGTACGCCGAGCTATGGCCGGATCAACTCCTCCTACCAGGAAACGAACTACGATGTGCTGTTGAATTTCGACAAGAATGTAGGGACTGATTTCAATGTAAAGGCGCTGCTGGGTGGTAATATCCGTCAGAGCGTAAACCAGAGCATCAATGCTTCCACAAACGGGGGGCTGGTGGTTCCGAGGTATTATGCGCTGGCCAATTCGGTCAACACGCTGACGGCTCCGAGCGAAACGTCTTCTACTAAAGAAGTGGATGGTGTCTTCGGCGGCGCTACGATCACCTGGAAGGATATGGTTACTTTGGATGGAACGTTGCGCCGGGATAAGTCTTCGACCCTGCCGAGCGGGAAGAATGGCTACTACTATCCGGCGGTATCGGGGAGCTGGGCTTTCTCCAAGCTGCTGGACGTGAGCTGGCTTTCCTTCGGTAAATTGAGGGCCAACTATGCGTCGGTAGGCGGTGATGCGCCTGTATTCAGCTTGCAGAACACCTACACGGGCGGTACGCCTTTCAACGGTTCGACGGTCTTCTCGTCACCGACTACGAACAATAACCCGAATCTTCAGCCTGAAAAGAACCATACCTGGGAAGTGGGTACGGAGCTGGCTTTCTGGAATAACCGGATTGCGCTGGACGTAACGTATTACAATGCCAGGTCGGACAACCAGATTATGCCTATTACGACTTCCAGCGCCAGCGGGTATTCCCAGTTCTATGTGAATGGGGGTACGATCCTGAACAAAGGTATAGAAGCGACCTTGCACTTCATGCCTGTCAAGACGAAGGCCTTTATGTGGAATATGGACATCAACTGGTCGCGGAACAGGAATAAGGTCGTGTCGCTCTATAATAATCAGCCTTCCTATATCATCACGAGCTTCCAGAACTCTGTGCAGCTGGTGGCCGAGGCCGGCAAGTCGACGGGGGTACTGCGGGGCAGCGGATATACGTATCTGAACGGGCAGCCGGTGATCAATGCTACTACGGGCGCTTATACAAAGGCATCCGGCCTGGTAGATATCGGCAATACGAACGCCGACTGGATGGGGGGTATCAACAATACCTTCACCTACAAGAACCTTTCGCTGAGCTTCCTGGTCGATGTAAGACAGGGTGGTCAGGTATATTCTCTCGACCTGGACTATGGCGCGTCGGGTGGTCTGACTCCGCATACGGCGGGTAAGAATTCGGCCGGCGGTGATGTCCGCGGTTCCCTGGCGAGCGGCGGCGGGATGATCTTCGAAGGTGTCAACCCTGATGGGAAGAAGAATACGACGAGGGTAGACATGTCGGACTTCAGCAAAGGCTTGTTTACCTTCAGCTCGATCTACTCCGAAACGGCACAGACCTATGTCTATGACGCGAGCTATGTTAAGCTTCGCGAGCTGACGCTGGCATATAGCCTGCCGAAGAGCATCATGGATAAGTTCTCTTATGTAAAGGGTGTCGAGGTATCCCTTACAGGGAAGAATCTTTGGATCATCCACAAGAACCTGCCGTATTCGGACCCTGAGCAGGGCGTTGCCAACAATGGTACGGCCGGTCAGAACGGGTCTATCGGTTTCCAGTCCGGTGCGTATCCTGTATTCAGGACCTTTGGATTCAATTTGAAAGTAAAGTTCTAAGGAATGTACCTAAAACTTCAAGCAATGAAAAAACTACTGATAATATTTTCTCCGGTGCTGCTGATGTTCGCTTCGTGTAAGAAGAATATCACCGACTATAATGTGAACTCGAAGGGGGCTTTGAATGTGCCGCCTACCAGCCTGTTCCTGTATGGGCAGAAGAATCTTTCGGATTATTATACTTCGGTATCGGGTTCCTATAATCCTTTCCGGCAGTTTGCGCAAAGCTGGACCGCGACGACGTATACGACGGAGGCGCGGTACGTCCTTTCCCAGTACAACTCTCCGAATGGCTGGTGGAACCAGATGTACAGCACCGTACTGAACAACATGACGAATGCCAAGACGCTGTTCCCTGCCAATGTCAGCGACCCGGCTTTGTTGAAGAATGATCTGATCATCACCGATATCATGATGATTTACACGTACAATCTGCTGGTATCGACCTATGGGAATATCCCTTACTCGGAGGCCGAAAACCGGTCGATTCCTTTTCCGAAATATGACGATGCCAAGACGGTGTATATGGATCTGCTGACCCGGCTGGATACTTGTATTGCCGGTTTGAATACGAGCGCCGGTTCGATCGGCACGGTCGATCAGCTTTACAAGGGCAATACGGCTTCCTGGAAGAAGTTTGCCGCTACGATGAAGCTGAAGATGGCGATGGTGCTGGCGGATGTGGATGCGGCTACGGCCAAGAAAAAGGTAGAAGAGGCGGTATCTACGGGTGTCTTTACGTCGAATACCGACAATGCGCTTTTTGCGTATCAGGCAAGCCCTACGGGGAATACCAATCCGATCTGGCAGTCGCTGGTTAATAGTGGTCGCAATGACTTTTGTCCGGCGGAGCTGCTGGTCAATACGATGAAAACCTGGAGCGACCCCCGTCTTCCGCTTTATTTCAAAAAAGCTACGGATGGCACCTATAAGGGTGGTGTTGCAGGTGGTGGTAATTCCTACAGCGACTTGTCGCAGTTCTCGGCCGCCTGGCAGACTACTACGTTTGCCGACGATATGCTGGATTATTCGGAGACGGAATTTTTGCTGGCTGAAGCGGTAGAGAGGGGCTTTAATGTGGGCGGTACGGCTGCAGGCCACTACAACAATGCCGTTACGGCTTCCATCACCTTCTGGGGCGGCAGCGCTTCGGATGCTACGACTTATCTGGCACAGCCGACGGTGGCTTATGCTACGGCGGCCGGCGACTACAAGCAAAAGATCGGCTGGCAGCAGTGGATTGCGTTTGCCAATCGCGGCTGGGATGCGTGGACGAGCATTCGCCGGCTGAAGCAGCCCAATATCGATGCGATCAGCCCGCCCGTCGGTGCGATTACGATACTGCCGAAGCGGTTCTACTATCCGACGACGGAGCAGAGCGCCAATCCTATCAACTGGGCGGCGGCTGTGAAGGCGAATAGTGGTGGTACGTCGGATGACGTGACGACCAAACTTTTTTGGATGCAATAATTTGTATATTACAATATGAGCACACTCAGATCGAAATTGAATGGAGTCCAATTCTGTTTGCGGGGATTGGCGGTAGTATCCCTGCTGGGACCAGCTTTTGCCCAGGCGCAGCAACAGCCCAATCCTGACAGCGTCCGCGCGCAGCGTGCCCGGATGGTAGCGCAGGCCTCCGAAGAGTATAAGCACAAAGTATTTACGCATGCCGATACGCTGCGGGGCAGTGTTACGCCCGAGCGGGCCTGGTGGGATGTCCAGCGTTACGATATTACGGTCAAGCCGGATTTCCTGGCCAAGATGGCGCCGGGCAACGACCTGATTACCTATAAAGTTATCAGCGACAATCAGCCCGGGATGCAGCTGGACCTGCAGGAGCCGTTGCATATCGACAGCGTTATCTTCAATGGGAAAGAGCGGCTTCCGTTCACCAGGGAAGGGAATGTATGGCACGTCAAGACGCCCAAGCAGAAGGTAGGCAGCATCAATACAGTGCAGGCTTATTTCTCCGGTGTGCCACATGAAAGCACTCGTCCGCCGTGGAGCGGGGGCTGGACCTTTGCAAAGGATTCGCTCGGCCGTCCCTGGATGACGGTGACCTGCCAGGGGATGGGCGCTTCGCTCTGGTACCCCTGTAAAGACCTGCAGTATGACGAGCCGGACAAGGGTGGTTCGGTGACGATGACTGTTCCGGATTCGCTGGTGGCGGTTTCGAATGGCCGGATGCAGTCCAAGAAGGTAAATGGGGATGGGACGACGACCTATAAGTGGGGCGTGGTCAATCCGATCAGCAATTACTGTCTGATTCCATATATCGGTAAGTATGTGACCTTTCACGAGGATTTCCAGGGTGAGAAGGGACATCTGGACCTGGACTACTGGGTGCTGGATTATAACTTAGCGAAGGCCAAAAGCTATATGCCCGAGCAGGTTCATAATATGCTGCATGCTTTCGAGCACTGGATGGGACCCTATCCTTTCTATGAGGACAGCTATAAGCTGGTGGACGTACAGCATACGGGGATGGAGCATCAGAGCGCTGTGGCGTATGGCAACAGCTATGCATTCGGCTATCGCGGCCGCGGTTCGAAATATGGGATGATGTATGACTTTATCATTATCCATGAAAGCGGTCACGAGTGGTTCGGAAATAATTTGACGACGAAGGATTTGGCCGATATGTGGGTTCATGAGGGATTTACCAACTACAGCGAAACCCTTTTCACGGATTTTATGTGGGGGAAGGAAGCGGGCAATGAGTACAATATTGCTACGCGCCGCGGGATCCGCAATGACCGGCCGATCATCCCCCGTTACAATGTCAACGAGCAGGGCAGCGGAGACATGTATCCCAAATCGGGCTGTATGCTGCAGTCTATGCGGCATGGCATCGATGACGACGAGAAATTCCGTTCGATCATAAGGGGGCTGCAGAAAGATTTCTATCATCAGACGGTTACGACGCAGCAGGTAGAGCATTATGTTTCAGAAAAGGCCGGGTTCGACTACCAGAAGGTATTCGATCAGTACCTGCGGACGACGCAGATTCCGGACTTCGAATACTACTTCAGCGATGACAAGAAGAAAGTGACGTACCGGTATGCGAATGCAGTGGATGGGTTCAATCTGCCGATGGTGCTGAAAAATGACAAGGCCCGGGTGAAGATCGTACCGACCACTACCTGGAAGACGACGGATCTGAAGGGGGATGAGGTGGCGCTGTTTACGGAAGAGGGTATCAAAAATATGTATTACATTGGGGTGAAAGCTAATGCTTCACACTAATATTTTTTGCTATGAGAATATTATCTGCGATTGTTTTTTTATTGATTTCGGGTTCTGTTTTTGCGCAAAGAGGCGGCGGGGGTGTCAAGTGGACGAAGGATGGGAAGGGGTATTATGCGCTGGAAGAGGGGAGTATCGTTCGCTATGACCTGCCTGCTTTTCAGAAGACGACTGTGGTCCAGGCGGCAGACTTCAAGTCGATGGCTGTGCAGGGCTACTCGTTTAGTGAGGATGGCAAGACGGTGTTGATTTATACGAATAGCAAGAAGGTATGGAGGGCGAATACCCGGGGGGATTATTGGGTGCTGGACGTTGCCTCGCATAGCCTGAAGCAGCTGGGCAAGGGCCGTCCGGCTTCTTCCCTGATGTTTGCGAAATTATCGCCGGATGGGACGAAGGCGGCTTATGTCAGCGAGCACAATGTATATGTAGAAGATCTGGCTTCGGGGGCGATCAGCCCTTTGACGACGGATGGAACTTTTCGTATGATCAACGGGACGTTCGACTGGGCTTATGAAGAGGAGTTCGGCTGCCGGGACGGCTTTCGCTGGAGCCCGGACAGCAAGCGGATCGCTTATTGGCAGCTGGATGCGAATAAAATCCGGAATTTCCTGATGATCGACAATACGGATTCTTTGTATCCTTTTACAATCCCGGTCGAGTATCCGAAAGCTGGTGAAGACCCTTCGCCTACCAAGGTAGGGGTAGTCGACATTGCTACGGCGAAGACTGTATGGATGCAGGTGCCGGGGGATAGCCGTCAGCACTATATTCCGCGGATGGAATGGGCGGACAATAGCACAGAGGTTATCCTGGAGCAGCTGAACCGGAAGCAGAACGAGGCAAAGATTTTTATTTGCAATGCGGGGACGGGCGCTGCGACGGAGATCTATAAAGAAAACGACAATGCCTGGATAGACGTCAAGGGGCGTTGGAGTGACGGCATCGATGGCTGGGACTGGCTGAATGGCGGGAAGGAATTCCTTTGGGTGAGCGAGAAGGATGGCTGGCGGCATATCTACCGCATGAGCCGGGATGGGAAGAAGGAGACTTTGCTGACCAAGGGAAATTATGATATGATTCGGAGCAGCGCGGTGGATGAAAAGGGGGGCTATGTTTATTTTACGGCTTCGCCGGATAATGCTACACAGGCTTATCTGTACCGGGTTCCGTTGGATGGGAAGGGGACGCTGCAGCTGGTGTCGCCGGCGGGTCAGAAGGGGACGCATAATTATAGTGTGTCTCCCGGGGCGCAGTTTGCTACCCATAATTTTTCGAATCATTTGTTCGAGTCGGTGTCGGAGTGGGTCTCGCTGCCCAAGCATACGTCGATTAAAGTGAATCCGGCTATGGGCGGAGGAGGCCGCGGGCCCCGTTATCCGGTCACGATGTTCCAGGTGACGACGGACGACAATGTTACGCTGGATGGATGGATGGTTCTGCCGAAAGATTTCGACAGCACGAAGAAGTACCCTGTCCTATTTATGGTGTATACGGAGCCTGCTTCGGCGACGGTGAAGGATGTTGCTGGCGGGGCTGGGACGAGACTTTATGCCGGGGATATTGCGGCGGATGGATATATCCAGATCAGTCTCGACGGGCGGGGTACGCCTTCGCCGAAGGGCGCTGCCTGGAGGAAGTCCATCTACCGGAAGATCGGCATCATCAATATCCGGGACCAGGCGATGGCTGCCAGGAAAATCATGCAATGGAAGTATGTGGATACGAGCCGGATTGCGGTGCATGGATGGAGCGGCGGCGGGTCTACGACGTTGAACCTGCTGTTCCAGTATCCGGAGATTTATAAGACGGGGATTGCGATTGCGCCGGTGGCGAATCAGCTTTTATACGATAATATCTACCAGGAACGGTATATGGGACTGCCCCAGGAGAATAGGGAAGACTTTGTGAATGGTTCGCCTTTGGCGCATGCGAAGAACCTGAGGGGTAATCTTTTGATCGTCCATGGTACGGGGGATGATAACGTACATTATCAAGGGACTGAAATGTTGATTAATGAGCTCGTCAAGAATGACCGGAAGTTCCAGATCATGGTGTATCCGAACAGGACGCATGCCATCAGCGAGGGTGAGGGTACGTCGCTGCACTTATCGCATTTATTTACGAGCTATCTCCGGGAGCATTGTCCCGGGGGGGGAAGATAGAAAAAAATAGCCGCCCAATCGGGCGGCTATTTTTTTAAGGGAAAATTCAAGCAAGAAGTTATTCAGCAACGGCGACGTTGGCGAAATAGGATTCGACGTATTCGCTGGGTGATTTGTGTGTTACGGATTTGAAGACGCGGTTGAAATTGGTAATGCTATTGAAACCGCAGTTGTAGGCGACGGTGGCGATGCTGTCGTAGTTGCCGTCGGTTAGTTTTTTACAGGCTTCGTTGATCCGGACCTCGTTGAGGAAGGATACGAAGGTGTGCAGGGTGTGTTTTTTGAAATAGCGGCAGAAGGCCTGGGGCGTCATGTGGGCTTGTTTGGCTACGTCTTCCAGCGTGATGGGTTTGTCATACTGCTGCATGATGTAGTTGTAGATGGCGCCGATGCGGATGCCTTCGTGTTCGCTATAGGCTGCGGGCTGGCCGCAGGAGGATAAGGGTTGAAGCTCCTGATAGGTGCTGAGCTGTTTGAGCAATTCGATGAAGTGGATAAGCTGGTCGATGCCCGTGCTGTTTTGAATGCGCAGCATTTTCGCCGATATTTCGGCGGTATGGTTGGGGGGCACTTTAAAGCCTGTCTGTTGGTTCTGCAGGAAGTTCTTTAGATTTTTGATTTCGGGCAGCTCGAAGAAGCCGTCCAATTGTCCCTTGACATTAAAGAAGATGTTCAAGGTCTGGACTTTCTTGCGGCTGGAGGGTGCGAAATAGGAGGGGTCGCTTTTAAAAACATGTGGAAGATTGACTCCCAGCCAATAGATTTCTCCTGGCCGGAAGGCGTACATGTTGTTTTCTGCTACCAGGGTTCCTTCGCCCTGTTGGATCCAGGTCAGCTGGATCTCCTGGTGCCGGTGCAAGTGCGGATAAAAGTGCGGGAGCTCATCTTTTTGCACGATGACCGTCTTGTCATGCGGCACTGGAATGGTGAATTGCAGTACTTTCATCGCTGGAGAGTTTTGGCGTAAATGGTTAACAAATAATGACCTTAATGTGAACTCAATATGAATTTACTTGAATTTGCGGATATTACCATCGAACTATTAAAATTGGTCAACTAGTGGTTAAAATATGGCTATAAGGGGTGTTTTTGCGGTTTAGTTAGGCCCCGGATGGTGCAGGATGGCTGGGGCGGGGCGGGGTTGAAAATGACCGCTGGGGGCAGGGGGTCGGCTGCCTGGGAGCGGGTGGTCAGGCGGCCCGGGAGCGGCTGGTCAGGATGCCGGGCGGACGGAAAACCGGGTGGTAATAATTACAAAAAACAGGTTAAAAATAGTGTATAGCGCCGCAGTCCAATACGTTACAATAGCGCTTATTTTTGTTGAATGAAGAAAAATGTAGTCGTTATTGGCGGCGGGATTATTGGATTGAGCTCTGCTTACTATCTGCAAAAGGCCGGACATCAGGTTACCGTATTGGATAAGTCGGATTTTATGGACAACTGTTCTTATGGGAATTGCGGCTATGTGTGTCCCAGCCACTTTATACCGCTGGCGGCTCCGGGGATTGTGAAACAAGGATTGAAATGGATGATGAATTCGCAGAGTCCTTTCTATGTGCAGCCGAGGTTGAGCCGGTCGCTGATCGATTGGGGGATGAAGTTTATGAAGAGCGCCAATGCGGGTCATGTCGAAAAGTCGGCGGTACCGTTAAAAGATATCGCGTTGTTGAGTCAGCATTATTATGAGAACGACTGGTTGAAGCGGCCCGAGCTGGAATTTGCTTATCAGCATAAGGGGCTGCTCGAAATATTTCAAACGGATGCGGCTGCGGAGCATGCTCATCATACGGTGGAGAAGGGGCATGAGCTGGGATTGGATGTAGAGCTATTGGACGAAGCTGCTTTGAAGGCTAAGGAACCGCATACGACGGTAGTTGGGAAGGGCGCAATTTTTTTCAAGTGTGATGCGCATTTGTTTCCGGACAAGCTGATGCGGGGCATGATCGAGCTGCTGAAGGCTTCGGGTGTGCGGTTGCTGGCTGGTGAAGAAGTGGTGAAGATGGAGACTGCCGGTGGGAAGGTGACGAGGCTGATAACGGTGAAAGGGGCTTTCGACGCAGATGAGGTTGTTATTGCGACGGGTTCCTGGAGCCGGGAAATGGCGGCTATGCTGGATACGCGGCTGCCGCTGGTGCCGGGCCGTGGGTATTCGGTGACGCTGGAGGATTCGCCTTATTTTTTGAACTATCCGGCGATCCTGGTGGAAGGTCGTGCGGCTATTACGCCGATGGATGGTAATAAGATCCGGTTTGGCGGGACGATGGAGATTACTTCTACGAATACGCCTCCACGATACAATAGAGTACAGGGGATTTTGAATGCTGTCCGGCGGTTTTTTCCGGAGTTTGACGTGCCGATGCCGCCGGTGGAGAAGATATGGTATGGATATAGGCCTTGTTCGGCGGATGGGCTCCCTTATATTGGAAGGATCAAGAGTCATAAGAATGTCGTCATTGCGACGGGGCACTCGATGCTGGGGTTGAGCCTGGGTGCGGGGACGGGTGTGCTGGTAAGTGAATTGGTGGATGGGAAGAAGCCGAGCATCGATCTGACGCCGTTTGCGGTGGAAAGGTTCGACTAGGTTTCGCGCGGATGTGGTTTCGCACGGATGTGGTTTCGCGCGGGTATGCCGAGCGCGGGTTTCTGCTGTAAAAAATTTCTCTTTATAATGAAAAAACTACTGCTTATGCAGGTGGGCATTCTATGCGCCTACCTGGGAGCACATGCGCAGCCTCTTGCGCCTGCGGCTCCTCTGCCTGCACCTTATCAGCCTACGCGTTCCGAAGTACTTGAAAGATATAAGAAAGCGAAGACCCTGGATAGCCTGGCTACCCGGAGCATCTTTAAGACTGGGGTGCGCCCACACTGGTCTGCGGATAATAACTCTTTTTGGTATCGCAACATCGTCAGCCGGGATAGCGCCAGGGAATACATCATGGTCGACGTGGTGAAGGGCACGCGGACGAAGCTGGATGGGGAGCCGAAGGATACGACAACGAGATACACCGGTTTTGCCCGCAGGCGTGGGCGTAATGGGAATTTTGGGAGAGATTCTATTTCTCCGGACAAGCAGTGGGTGGCTTTTATCCACGAGCATAATGTTTATGTACGGCCTGCAAATGCAACGGATGCAGAGGCGGTTGCATTGACTACGGATGGGTCTAAGGACAAGCCGTATGGAAATCTTTCCTGGTCACCGGACAGCAAATATGTGGTTGGGTATCATATTACACCGGTACGGGATTCAGAGGTATACTATGTGCTTTCCTCCGTGAAAAATACGACGAGGGGGCAGCTGAAGGAGAGGCCGTACAAGCAGCCGGGCGATCCGTTTACGACGTACGAAATGTTCCTTTTCCGTCCGGTCGAAAAGAAGGCGACCAAGGTCAATACACCGATCATCGACTTTTTTGGGGCGCCGGAGCTGCACTGGAGGATGAAGGACAACCGTTACTTTACGTTCGAGCGGGTAGAGCGCGGGCATCAGCGGTTTGCCGTGATCGAGGTGGATGCTACGACGGGCGATTCGAAGGCGGTTATAGACGATAAGACGAAGACATTCATATATGAGCAACGCTTGTTTACTTATTATCTGCCGGAGACGAACGAGATGCTGATGACGTCGGAGAAGGACGGCTGGCAGCACATTTACCTGTTCGACCTGCTGACGGGAACTCAGAAGCAGGAGGTGACGAAGGGGAACTGGGTAGTGCGTAATATCGACAGCATCGATGTAAAGAAGAGGGAGATCTGGTTTTCTGCGAGCGGGATGAATCCGGAAGAAGACCCTTATTATGTGCATTGGTACCGGATTGGGTTCGACGGAAAGAACCTGGTGTCGTTGACTCCTGCGAAGGGAAATCATATCGTGAGCTTCTCCCCGGATAGAAAATATTATATAGACGCCGTGTCGGAGATCAATGTTCCGACGGTTACGGAGCTGCACCGGACGGCGGATGGAAAGAAAGTAGTAGATTTAGAGAAGGCGGATGCGTCGCAGTATCTGGCTGCCGGCTTTAAGCTTCCTGAACCTTTTCATGCCAAGGGCAGGGATGGGGTGACGGACATCTGGGGTATCATTGTACGGCCGAACGATTTTGATCCGAATAAGCGTTACCCTGTGATCGAGAATATTTATGCCGGTCCCCAGGATGCATTCGTTCCCAAGGATTTTACGGGAAGATATGGGGAGATGCAGAGCATTGCGCAGATGGGATTCATTGTGGTTCAGATCGATGGGATGGGTACGGCCAACCGTTCGAAGGCCTTTCACGATGTGTGCTGGAAGAACATCGCCGATGCGGGATTCCCGGACCGGATCTTGTGGATGAAGGCGATGGCTGCGAAGTATTCTTATGCGGATATCGATCGGGTAGGGATCTATGGGACTTCGGCCGGTGGACAGAATTCACTGGGTGGGCTATTGTTTCATCCCGAGTTTTATAAAGTGGCTGTTAGCTCTTGCGGCTGTCATGACAACCGGATCGACAAGCAGTGGTGGAATGAGCAGTGGATGGGATATCCTGTGGGCAAGCACTACGACGAGCAGTCGAATGTTACGAATGCCTGGAAGCTGCGCGGGGACTTGCTGTTGATGGTAGGTGAGGCTGACAATAACGTGCCTCCCGAGTCTACTTACAGGGTAGCTGATGCGCTGATCAAGGCTGGAAAAGCTTTTGAATTTCTGCCGATACCGGGTTCGGATCATACTGACGGCGGGCCTTATGGGCGGATCAAGCGGAGAGACTTTTTTGTGAGACAATTGTTGGGAGTCGAGCCTCCTCACAGAAATGATCATGAGTTGTAAGGCGTCTGGCGCGGGTTTGGTTAATATCTGCGCAGGATTGATTAAAAACCAACATACGTTCTAGTTTTTGAATAAATACATTTGAAAAAAGATTTTATGGCTATTGTCTGGAAAGGGGTCTTCCCTGCGCTTACTACGAAATTCACTGCGAAGGACGAGCTGGACCTTAAGCTGTTCGATAAGAATTTACAATTTCAGCTAGCCTCCGGCGTGGATGGGATTATCCTGGGTGGTAGTCTTGGCGAAGCCAGTGTGCTTACGACCGATGAAAAGGAGAAGCTCGTGAAGTTTGCGGTCGAGGCGGTCGATGGGAAGGTACCTGTTGTTCTCAATATTGCCGAAGGGTCTACGAAGGAGGCGCTGCAGCAGGCGGCCAATGCGAAGAAGTGGGGCGCCAAGGGGCTGATGATTCTGCCGCCGATGCGTTACTCTTCCGACCACCGGGAGACGGTTACATACTTCAAGACGATTGCCGATTCGACCGATCTGCCGATCATGATCTATAATAACCCTGTCGATTATAAGATCGAAGTAACGCTCGATATGTTCGAAGAGCTGATCGAGTGCAAGAATATTCAAGCGGTGAAAGAATCTACGCGGGACGTGTCGAATGTTACGCGGATGTTCAATCGTTTTGGAACGCGGCTCAAGATCCTTTGCGGTGTAGATACGCTGGCGATGGAAGAGCTACTGATGGGCGCCGATGGATGGGTTGCTGGTCTGGTATGTGCGTTTCCTGCCGAGACGGTAGCGGTCTATCGTCTGATCAAAGCGGGTCGTATCGAAGAAGCGCTGTCGATCTATCGTTGGTTCCTGCCGGTGCTGGAGCTGGATATTCATGCCAAGCTGGTTCAGTATATCAAGCTGGCGGAGGTTCAGACGGGGATTGGCAGTGAGTATGTGCGTGCGCCGCGTCTGGTCCTGGAAGGAAAAGAAAGAGAAAGAATTTTAAAGATCATTGGCGAGAGTGTGGCTACGCGGCCGGCGCTCCCTGATTATCTCTCCATCCGGTCCGAGAAAACATTTGCTTAATGGCGGAAGAAAAAGTTAGTTTTAAACAGTCGCTGGGGTTATTGGATGCTACGATGATCGTGGTTGGTTCCATGATCGGTTCGGGGATCTTTATCGTCAGTGCGGATATTACGAGAAGTGTGGGTTCGGCCGGCTGGCTGATCCTGGTTTGGATTCTCACGGGAGTATTGACGCTGACGGCTGCTCTGAGCTATGGAGAGCTGAGCGGGATGTTTCCGAAGGCGGGCGGGCAGTATGTGTATTTGAAGGAGGCGTTCAATCCGCTGACGGGTTTTTTGTATGGCTGGTCGTTCTTTGCGGTGATTCAGGCGGGTTCGATTGCGGCGGTGGGTGTGGCTTTCTCGAAGTTTGCCGCGTATATTTTCCCGGGGCTCAGTGAACATCATATTTTGCTGAATGTACTCGGATTAGATATATCTGCGGCTCAGATTACTTCGATTTTACTCATCGTGGTGCTGACATATATCAACACCCGCGGCGTAAAAGAAGGGAAGTTTATTCAAACGGTGTTTACGCTGGCCAAGATCGTGGCGCTGGCGGGTCTGGTGATCTTCGGGTTTATCCTGGCGGCTCGCGGAGACGTAGCGCATGCGAACTGGAGTACGGGTTTTACGCTGGGGAAGAGGGAAGGCGGCTCGATCGTTCCTTATCTGGGACTTGCGGGGCTTGGAGCTATCGCGGGCTCGATGGTTGGGAGTCTTTTTAGCAGCGATTCCTGGAATAACGTGACGTTTATCGCGGGGGAGATCAAGAATCCTGCGAAGAATATCGGGTTGAGCCTGTTCTTAGGGACGCTGATCGTAACGGCGATCTATGTGGCGACGAACCTGATGTATATCAATGTGCTGCCACTGGATGCGATTGCGAATGCGGAGAACGACAGGGTGGGTGTGACGGCTTCGTTGCAGATTTTTGGGGGGAGCGGGACGACGGTGATGGCGATACTGCTCATGATTTCGACATTTGGCTGTGACAATGGATTGATTCTTTCGGGTGCACGGGTATACTACACGATGGCCAAGGATGGTGTGTTTTTCAAGCAGGTCGGCGTGCTGAACAAGAATGCGGTTCCTGCGAGGGCGTTGTGGATGCAGTGTATTTGGGCTTCGGTCCTTTGTTTGAGCGGGAGGTATGGGGAGCTGCTCGACTATGTTATCTTCGTGGTGCTGATCTTTTACATCCTTACGATTTTGGGTATATTCAGGCTGCGGAAGAAGCGTCCTGAGGCGGTACGTCCTTACAAGGCTTTTGGATATCCGGTGCTGCCGATGTTGTATGTGCTGCTGGCGGGTGCGATTTGTGTGCTCTTGTTTATCTACAAGCCGAAGTTTACGTGGCCGGGTTTGGGGATTGTGCTGCTTGGGATTCCTATTTACTTTTTTATCACTAAAAATACTAAAAGTCCTCATGTTGACTACACCGATTAAGCTGGCATCACTGCTGGTTTTGGTTAATGGATCCCTGCTATTCTTAGCGGGGATTTGTGCTTTGGGTACTGCGGCGAATGCGCAGGGGCCGGCTGCGCCGGCTGTGGTTGTGGATTATACCAAACAAGGAAAGCAGGTATCTACGTTTTGGGCGCATTTTGGCTATGATGAGCCGAATTATACCTATATGAAAGATGGGAAGAAATTATTGAGCGAGCTGGCGGCATTGAGCCCGGCGCCGGTGTATGTGCGCTGTCATAATTTGCTTACGACGGGAGATGGGGAGGCGGCGATGAAGTGGGGTTCTACGAATGCGTATACGGAGGATGCCAATGGAAATCCGGTTTATGACTGGCATATTGTGGACAGTATTTTCGATACGTATGTAAGTAGGGGGATGAAGCCGCTGGCGGAGATCGGGTTTATGCCGGAGGCTTTGTCGGTGCATCCGCAGCCGTACCGGCATCATTGGAAGCCGGGGGTGAAGTACGATAGCATATATACGGGATGGGCCTGGCCGCCGGTGAGTTACGATAAGTGGGGAAGGTTGGTGGAGGAGTGGGTACGGCATTGTGTGAAGAAGTATGGAGAGAAAGAAGTGAATACGTGGTTGTGGGAAGTGTGGAATGAGCCGAATATTTCGTATTGGAAGGGGAAGCGGGAAGAGTACTTCAAATTATATGATTATGCGGCGGCAGGGGTGAAGAGGGCGTTGCCTACGGCGAAGGTGGGCGGACCGGCGACGACGGGGCCGAGCTGGGATGTTGCCGGGATGTGGTTGAAGACTTTTTTGGAGCATTGTAAAGCGGGGAATGTACCGTTGGATTTTATCAGCTATCATGCGAAGGGTGCGCCGCGGGTGGTGGATGGGCACGTGCGGATGAATATGCGGCCGCAGATGAAGGATGTGGGGAATGGGTTTGCGATTGTCAAGGCATCGGCGTATGCGGATCTGCCGATTTATATTACGGAGTGTGACCCGGAGGGTTGTGCGGCTTGCGGCATGACGACGAACCCGGAGAATGCTTATAGGAATGGGACGATGTATTCGAGCTATACGGCGTCTTCTTTTAAGAAAGTGTTGGATTCGGCGGATAAGTATGGGGTAAATCTGGCTGGTGCTACGAGCTGGTCTTTCGAGTTCGAGAATCAGAAGTGGTTCGATGGGTTTCGGGATCTGGCGACGAATGGGGTGGATAAGCCGGTGCTGAATGTGTTTCGGATGTATGGGATGATGAAGGGGAACAGGATTGGGGTGGATAGTGCGAATGTGCTGGCGGCGGGGGATGGGCATTCGATGACGGTGATGTTGTGGAATTATATCGATGATGATTTGCCGGGGCCGGCTTTAGAGAGGGTGGTGCGGTTGTTGAATGTGCCGGCGAAGAAGGTTAGGGTGGAGCGTTTTATGATTGACGATGAGCATAGTAATTCATATGAGGTTTGGAAGAAGATGGGGTCGCCGCAGTCGGTGAGTGATGAGCAGTATAAGGTGTTGGAGAAGGCGGGGCAGTTGCAGATGCCAGGGGATGTGGAGACTGTTACGGTGAAGAGTGGAGGGGTTAGTCTGCCGGTGGCATTGCCGGCACATGGGGTGATGATGGTGCGAGTACGGTGGTGAGGGGCGGGTTTAGGGGGTGAGCGAGGGCCGGCTTAACGCCAGCCGCCGCCCACTCCGCGGTAGAGATTGATCGTTTGGAGGAAAATATTCTTTTTTGCCGCATTTACTTCGAGCTCGGCGTCCAGCACGTTGCGTTGTGCTGTGATGACTTCCAGGTAGGTGGCCCGGCCTACGCGGTAGAGGTCGTTGGCTACTCCCACGGCGTTATTTAGGGAGGCTGCTTCCTGTTGTTTCAATTCAAAATAGTCCGTGAAGTTGCGGATGCCTTTGAGGCTATTGGTGACTTCCTGGAAGCCGGTGAGGACCGTTCGCTGGTAGTCGTAGAGGGCAATTTTGCCTTCGGCGATGGTGCGTTCGTAGTCGGCTTTGATAGCGTTTCTATTAAAGATGGGGGCCATCAGGCCGGCGGCGGCGCCGTATGCGAAAGAACCGGAGTTGAAGAGGAGGCCTGGTTTGAAGGCATTGAAGCCGACATAGGGGTTGAGGGTCAGGGTGGGGAAGAAGGCGGCTCTTGCGGCTTTTATATCGGCGTTGAGGGCTTGTAATTCAAGCTCGGCGGCGCGGATGTCGGGCCGGTTGAGGAGCAGCTGTGAAGGCAGGCCGGCGTTTAGGGCTGTAGGCAGAGAAAGCTTGAGCAGGGAGCTGTCGCGTTGGATGGTCTGTCCGGTCCGGCCGATGAGCAGGTTCAGCTGATTCTCGGTCTCGGTGATCTGCTGGGCGGTTGTATAGCGGAGGCTTCGGGTGTGGATCAGCTGGGCCTGGAACTGTTGGACCGCGAGCTCGGTGGCCCTGCCGGCTTCTTTTTGGACGTTGACGATCTGGAGGGCGTTTTCCTGCAGCTGGATATTTTTCGTAATGACCTTTTGTTCGTTGTCGAGGGCGAGCAATTGGTAATAGAGCGTGGCGATGTCCGAGGTGAGCATGGTGACGACGACGTGGTAGCCTTCCTGGCTGGCGAGCCAGCGGGAGACGGCGGCCTTCTTCCGGTTTTTTAGTTTACCCCAGAGGTCGATCTCCCATTGGCTGCGAAGGCCGAGGAAGAGGTCGGGGGTGGGGTCGGGGATGTGCTCGTCATCGGTGATGTTGGGTGATTTGTTGGTGTCGTGATTACCGACGCCATTCATTGTATAATCGCCGTATTTATCGATGGCTGCTGTTGCGCCGGCCTGGACGGATGGATAGAGGGCGGCTTTGTTGAAGCGCATATTGGCGGCGGCGAGCATGATCCGCTGGTAGGCGGATTGGATGTCGGGGCTGCTGCCGAGCGCGGTATCGATGAGCCGTTGGAGGTAGGGATCGGGGAAGAACTGACGGGTCGGGAGAGCTGCGATTGTCGTGGTGTCGGTGCTGCCATCGAAAGTTTGCGGCAGTGTGGTCGTGACGGGCTTAGTGGTTATAGCCTGCGGGGCTTTGCAGCTGGCGGCGAGTAATATGATTGCGATGAGGGCGATTGCCGGTGCGGGGACGGTTTTGATTTTTTTGCTGGATTTGGCCAGGCTGCTAAAAAGCACATAGAGGCCAGGGACGAGGATGAGGCCGAAGATCGTGCCGAAGAGCATCCCGCCGGCGGCGGCTGTGCCGATGCTGCGGTTGCCCATTGCGCCGGCACCGTCGGCGATGCAGAGGGGAAGCAGACCGGCCACGAAGGCCAGGGAGGTCATCAGGATGGGTCTTAGTCTTTCTTTGGCCCCTTCGATGGCGGCCATAAGGGGCGAGGCTCCTGCCTTTTGATGTTGGATAGCGAATTCCACGATCAGGATGGCGTTTTTCCCGAGCAGACCGATCAGCATGACGAGGGCTACCTGGGCATAGATGTTATTTTCGAGGCCGGCGATTTTCAGGAAGAAAAAGGCGCCGAAGATACCTGTAGGCAGAGAAAGGATCACGGGCAGGGGCAGGAGGAAGCTTTCGTATTGAGCTGCCAGGAGCAGATAGACGAAGAGCAGACAGATCAGAAAGATGAAAATGGCCTGGTTGCCGGAGAGGATCTGTTCGCGGGTCATACCTGACCAGTCGAAGCTATAGCCGCGGGGCAGCTTTTCCTTGCCGGTACGGGCGATGGCGGCGATGGCGTCGCCGCTGCTATGGCCGGGGGCTGCGTCGCCGGTGATCATGGCGGAGGTATACATATTGTACCGGGTGAGCTGTTCGGGTCCGTGGATCTTCTCCATACGGACAAAGGTGCCGAGGGGCACCATTTCTCCTTTATTGTTTTTGACGTGCAGGCGGAGGACGTCTTCGGGTTTGGTCCGGAATTCGGGTGAGGCTTGTACCATCACTTTATACATTTGTCCGAAGCGAATGAAATTAGATGCGTAATAGCTGCCCATGAGAGTTTGGAGCGTCTCCATGGTTTTGTCGATGGTGATGCCTTTTTGGGCGGCGACGGCCTGGTCGACGTGGATGAGGTATTGTGGGAAGCTGGCGTCGAAGGTGCTGAAGGCGCCGGCGATTTCTGGAGTTTTATTGAGAGCGTCGATGAATTGGGTGGTGACGGCTGCGGTCTTTTGGAAATCGTCCGAGCCGGAGCGGTCGAGGAGGCGGATTTCGAAGCCGCTGGCGTTACCGAAGCCGGGGATGGTGGGCGGCGGGAAATATTGTATCGCCGCATCGCCGACGTCGCGGGTTTTTCTTTCGAGCTCGCGGATGACCTCGTTTAGCGACGATTTGCGGCTTCCCCATGGTTTGAGATTGATCATGGCCATGCCGTAGGAGGCGCCGGCAACCTCGTTCACCAGGCTATAGCCGGCGAGGGTGGAGACGGATTCGACGGTTTCGAGTTTGGACGCTACGTTTTGGACTTGAGTCAGGACCTGCTCGGTGCGTTCGACGGTGGAGCCGGGTGGCGTGGTTACGTTGACATAGATCATCCCCTGGTCTTCGGTTGGGATGAAGCCGCCGGGGAGAATGGCGCTAAAGCCCCAGGTAGCCAGGAAGAAGAAGAGCAGCAGGGCCACGGTGACCCCTTTTCTGCCGGCGATTCTCAGCAGGAGGCGTACGTAGCCGTTAGATAGCTTGTCGTAGCGTTTGTTGAAGCCGGAGAAGAGGCGTTGGAGGAAGGTCCTTTTTCCGGGTTTTGCGTGTCTTAGCAGGATGGCGCAGAGGGCGGGTGTCAGGGTGAGGGCGTTGATACCGGAGATCACGATGGAGATCGCGAGCGTCAGAGAGAACTGGCGATAGAATACGCCTACGGGGCCTTCCATAAAGGCGACGGGCAGGAATACGGCGGACATCACGAGGGTGATGGCGACGAGGGCGCCGCTGATCGACTTCATGGCGCTGAGAGTAGCGTCCATGGCGCTGAGGTGTTCTTCGGTCATCTTATAGTGTACTGCTTCGACGACGACGATGGCGTTGTCGACGACGATGCCGATGGCCAGGACGAGGGCAAAGAGCGTCAGCAGGTTGATCGAGAATCCGAGCATCTGCATAAAGAAGAAGGTGCCGATGAGGGCGACGGGTACGGCCAGGGCTGGGATCAGGGTGGAGCGGAAATCCTGTAAGAAGATAAACACGACGATAAATACGAGGATGAAGGCTTCGACGAGGGTTCTCAAGACCTCGTGGATGGAAGCGTCGAGGAAGCGGGACACGTCGTAGTTGACATTATAGGTCATCCCGGGAGGGAAGGAGGTGCCTTTTAGCTCGGCCATTTTCTTTTTGATATCGTTGATGACGTCGCGGGCGTTGCTGCCGGGGCGTTGTTTGATCAGGATGGAGGCGGAGGGCTGGCCGTCGGTTTTGGACACCATGCTGTAGGTCTGGGCTCCGAACTCGATGTCGGCTATTTCTTTGAGCCGGAGGATGGAACCGCTGCTGTCGGCGCGGATGACGATGTTTTCGTACTGGGTGGGTTCGAAGAACTTGCCGGGGTAGCGGAGGACGTATTGGAGAGGCTGGGGGGAGCGGTCGGAGCTTTGGCCGGTTTTACCGGGGGCTGCTTCGACATTTTGGTCGCGGATGGCTTGTATCACCTCGTCCGTTGCGACGTGGTAGGCGACCATGCGGTCGGGTTTCAGCCAGACGCGCATGGAGTATTCCTTGGCGCCCATGATTTCGGCGCGGCCTACGCCGTTGATGCGTTTTAGCTCCTGGAGGATATTGATGTCCGTGAAGTTATAAATGAATTTTTCGTCGAGAGTGCTGTCGGTGCTCATGATATTCAGATACATGAGCATGCTATTGACTTCTTTCTCGGTGGTGACGCCGGCGCGGATTACTTCTTCGGGCATTTCGTCGAGGATAGTGGCCACGCGATTTTGGACGCTGACGGCGGCCTGGTCCGGGTCGACGCCTACGTTGAAATTGATGGTGATGACGGTCAGGCCGTCGTTGCTACAGACGGTAGACATATACGTCATGCCGGGTACGCCGTTGATGGCGCGTTCCAGCGGGGTGGCGACTGCCTTGGTACAGACTTCGGCGTTGGCGCCGGTATAATTGGCGGTGACGGTCACCGATGGGGGAACGATGTCGGGGAATTGGGTAACGGGGAGGCCGATGAGCGCCAGTACGCCCAGTAACAGTATAATTAAAGAAATCACCAGCGACAGAATGGGCCGCCTGATAAATAGTTGCAACATGAGATTATTTTTTTGCCGCCTGCAGCATGTCTGCCGTTACGGGTCGTGGTTGGATGGTCATTCCTTCGCGTACGTTCTGTGCGCCTTCACACAAGATATTTTCGTCGGCGTGTAGTCCTTCGCGGACGACGTAGCAGCCGGTTATCCGGGTGAGGGGGGTGAAGCTTCGCATTTTTAGGGTATTGTCCTTGTTGACGATATACACATAGCTTTTATCCTGGATATCGAAAACGGCTTGTTGTGGGACCAGGAGGACTCTTTCGATTTTATTCGATAGATAGAGCTTGCCGGTGGCGCCGTGTCTGAGGAGCTGCTGTGGGTTGGGGAAGCGTGCGCGGTAGTCGATGGAGCCGGTATTTTGTTCGATCTCGCCTTCGACGGTTTCGATCTTTCCGGGATAGGCGTAGGGTTTGCCGTCGGCGAGGATGAGTTTTACTTCGTTGCTGCGGTTGTCGTGGGGGCTGTGGTTATCGGATGCTGTGCGGTTATTGAGAGCTGTGCGGCTGCGTTCGTATTGGAGGTATTCGTTCTCGGGGATGCTGAAATAAGCATACATCGAGCTGATGTCGGAGAGGGTGGTGAGGAGGGCGCCTTCGTCGATGAGGCTGCCTGCTTTTAGGGGGATGCGGTCGATGATGCCGTCGAAGGGGGCTCTAAGGAGGGTATAGGAGACGTGATTTTCGGCGCTTTTGACGGCGGCGCGGGCTTCTTCGATATTGGCGTTGTCGGCGGCTAATTTAGCCTGTGCGACTTCCAGCTCGGAGGCGGCGACGACCTGTTTGTTTACCAGGATCTGTACGCGCTGGACCTCTACCTCGGAGGACTTGGCCGCGGCGATGGCGTTGGAGAGTCCGGCTTTGGCCTTCGAGAGGGCGACCTTGTATTCTTCGTCATTGATCTTGAAGAGGGGTTGTCCTTTTTTGACGGGCTTGCCTTCGTCCACGAAGATGGTTTCGAGGAAGCCTTTGACGCGGGTGCGGATTTCGACATTCTTTACGGCCTGGATATCGGCTACGTAGGGAGTTTGAAGGAGCGTATCGCGTTCTTTAAGCGTGAGTACGGGCAGCTGGAGTGTATCTGCGCTGGGGCGTTCGGGTTGACCGTAAGATGTGCAGGCTGTTTGTGACAGTATGAGAACGATCATCAACCCAAGGTTGATGGATAAAAGTTTGAGCATGTGTTTTCTTTTTTCTGAATAGACGTAAGGCTGGCATCTTTTGCGGATGCAGCTAAATGGTTCGGTGGGAGTCTGCTCAGAATGGACTTAGCCGGAAGAGGAAGTTGTAGTAGGAGGGGAGGATGGGTTTGCGGATCAGGTGATTGCCGTAGACGTGGTGGACGATGCCGGGTATACGGAAGAAGCTGAAGACGCTTTGAAAGGGGATCTGGACGTTGAAGGCGAAGCTGCGGACGATGGAATAGGTGTGACGGAAGACTCTTTTGAAGGGGGCTTTGCCGTCTTCTCCTTCGTCGTTGTTTTGGATCTGGCCGATCAGGAGGTCCAACAGGGTAGAGGAGCCGGCGCGCGAGTCGATATCGGCTACTTGCGGCTGGCCTGAGGGGTCTGTGCTGGTGTCGCCTGAATAGAAGGCTATCAGGCTGTTAGCCAGACAAAAAAGGGTAAATATGTAGATCCACTTTTTCAACATCGGTCAGTGGTGCGAAGATACGAAAAAAGGGGTATGTGCGGTGGGACTAATGGGATTCTAATGTGAGGTTATTGATGAGCGGTTGTATGATTTACTGGTTGATGCGCAGGCTGGAGTCGCGGATTTTGAGGTCTGTTTCGAGAATGATCTTTTTGAATTCGGTGACGGGTCGTTTGCTTTCGATGAGTTGGATGAGGAGTTCGGTCGACAGTGTTCCCATTTCCAGGGCGGGTTGAACGACGGAGGTAAGGGCGGGGTGGAAGATATCGGCGGAGATGGAGTTGGTGAAGCCGACCAGGCCGATCTGATCGGGAACGGAAATCTGCATCTTTCGCAGCAGGCTAAGGGTGGTTGTGCTCAGGCGGTCGCTGGCGGTAAAGATGGCGTCGGGCTGTGGGTTTAACTGCAAGAGCTCGGTGAGGGCCTGGCGGGTCTCTTCGGGGATCATGCCGCCGTGCTGGCATAGCTTGGTATAGCGCGGGTCTGGTTTGAGACCGGCGTCTTCGAGGGCTTTTTTGTAGCCTTCGAATCTTTCGAGGGTGATGGAAAGGCTGCTGCTGCTGGTGATGTGGGCGATGTGCCGGAAGCCCTGCTGTATGAGGTGCCGGGTGGCTTCGTAGGCGCCTTTGAAATTGTTGGCGATGACTTTGTGGGTGGGGATTTCGTCGGTGATCCGGTCGAAAAAGACGATGGGCAGGCCTTTTTGGTGGAGGCGTATGAGGTGGTCGACGTTTTTGGTTTCGGCCGATAGGGAGATGATCAGGCCGTCGACGGAGCGGGAGGAGAGGTGTTCGCTGTTGGCGACCTCGCGTTCGTAGGATTCCTGGCTTTGGGTGATGATGACGTTGTAGTCCTTTTGTCGGGCGACGGATTCGATGCCGTTGATGACCTGGGAAAAGAAATTGTTGTCGATATTACAGACGATGACTCCGATGGATTTGCTGAGGCCTTTTTTCAGGCTTTGGGCGATGGGGTTGGGTTTATAGTTGTGCTCGCGGGCGTAGGCAAGGACGAGGCGTTTGGTCTCGTCGCTGATTTCGTGGCTGCCGCGCAGGGCTTTGGAGACGGTGGATACGGAAAGGTCGAGCGCCCTGGCAATGTCTTTTATGGTGATGGCTTCAAATTTCATTGCTTTGGCTTTTGGGCGGGATGCATTGGGCGTCGGCGTCGTTGAGGACGGCGGCGCCGTTGTGGGCGTCGGCGCCGTTGTGGGCGGCGGCCGCAAACGTTTTCGTAAATTTTATCAATTTTTTCCTCATATATGTGTAGTCTTGCCAAAGTTAACGACTTGTTGACTAACAATTTATGAGTAATCTGTTTAATTTAAAGGGAAAGGTTGCCCTCGTAACGGGCTGTAATAAAGGGATTGGGCGTTCAATGGCGCTGGGATTGGCGGAGGCGGGTGCGGATATAATCGGTGTTTCTGCTTCTTTGGCGCTGGAGGGGAGTGAGATCGAGGGGGAGGTTCGGGCGCTGGGGCGGGAGTTTTTTGCGTATCAGGCGGATATGTCAGACAGGGATTCGCTTTATGCGTTTGTTGCTGCGGTGAAGGCCCGGCATGAGCGGATTGATATCCTGATCAATAATGCGGGTACGATAATGCGTGCGCCGGCGGCGCAGCATCCGGATGAATACTGGGATAAGGTGCTGTCGGTCAATCTGGATGCGCCGTTTATACTGGCGCGGGAATTTGGCCGTGATATGCTGGCGCGCAGGAGCGGGAAGATTATATTTACCTGTTCGCTGCTGACGTTTCAGGGAGGTATCAATGTTCCGGGGTATGCGGCGAGCAAGGGAGCGTTGGGCAGCCTGGTGAAAGGGCTGGCCAATGAGTGGGCTTCGCAGGGAGTGAATGTGAATGGGATTGCGCCGGGGTATATCAATACGGATAATACGGAGGCGTTGAGGAATGATCCGGTGCGGAGCAAGTCGATTTTGGATAGGATACCGGCGGGGAGATGGGGGGAAGGGGATGATTTCAAGGGGCCGGCGGTATTTTTGGCTTCGGCGGCGGCGGATTATGTGCATGGGACGGTATTGACGGTGGATGGGGGATGGATGGGGAGGTAGGCTGCGCGTGCGGTGGATGGCGCGTGTGGTGGGTGGCGCGTGCGATGGATGGCGCATGCGGTGGATGGCGCGTGCGGTGTTGTGCGCGGAGGATGGGACGATAAAATCAACTAATATGGAAATAAGATTCGAGCATAGCCCGAAGGAAGTTCGGGGGATGACGACGGAAGAATTACGCAGTTCTTTTCTGACGGATAAGCTGATCGTAGAAGATACTATCCGTCTTGTATATACGCATTATGACCGGGTGATATTGGGCGGCGCCTGTCCTGTTAGGAAGCGATTGGTGCTGGAGACGCATCCAGAATTGAAGTCGGAGTATTTTCTACAGCGCCGGGAACTCGGGATCATCAATGTCGGCGGGAAGGGGAAGGTTTTGGCGGATGGGCAGTCGCAGGAGCTGGGGAAGCTGGATTGTCTGTATGTGGGCAAGGGCGTCAAGGAAGTTGCTTTCGAGAGTGTAGATTCGGCTGAGCCGGCTTTCTTTTATCTATTGTCCGCGCCTGCGCATGCTGTGTATCCGGTGCAGTATATGCCTAAAGAAAAGGCGTTGCCGGTGGATACGGGTTCGCTGGAGACTTCGAATGCGCGGACCATCTACAAATATATTCATGCCGAGGGGATACAGAGCTGCCAGCTGGTGATGGGCTTGACGATCCTGAAGACGGGCAGTGTTTGGAATACGATGCCGGCTCACACGCATACGCGTCGGATGGAAGCTTATTTTTATTTCGATGTGCCGGAGCAGCAGCGTGTTTTCCATTTTATGGGTCAGCCGCAGGAGACGAGGCATTTGCTGGTGGCGAATCATCAGGGGATCGTTTCTCCGCCGTGGTCGATACATTCGGGTTGTGGGACGAGCAACTATTCCTTTATCTGGGGTATGGCCGGTGAGAATTATACGTATACCGATATGGATATTGTTAATATATCAGATTTAAGATAATTGTGGTATTTTCGAAACTATGTCTAACGCTTCCCATATATCTCCGGCTAACAATAAGATAACCGCCGTTGGCGGCTTTCGGTGGACGATCTGCGCGTTGTTGTTTTTTGCTACGACGATCAATTATTTGGATCGGTCCGTGATCAGCTTTTTGAAATCGACGTTGACTACGGATAAGGGGTGGGACGATGCGGATTATGCCAATGTGGAGATCGCGTTCAAGTTCGCGTATGCTGTCGGACTGCTTTTTGTCGGAAGAATTATCGATAAGCTGGGGACGAAGGTGGGCTATGCGCTGGCTACTGGCCTTTGGAGTCTGTCGGCGATGTGTCATGCGTTTACGAGTACGGTTTTTGGCTTTGGTGTTGCGCGGAGCGCGTTGGGGATAACGGAGGCGGGAAACTTTCCGGCGGCTATCAAGACGGTGGCCGAGTGGTTTCCGAAGAAGGAACGGGCGTTTGCGACGGCTATTTTCAATTCGGGTGCGGGCATCGGGGCGATTGTTGCGCCGTTGAGCGTTCCTTTTATCAATGCGGCCTGGGGGTGGAAGGCGACGTTTATCATTACGGGCGCTATTGGATTTATCTGGCTGATTTTTTGGTTCCTTTTATATGAGGTGCCGGAAAGGCATAAGAAACTGTCTGCGGAAGAGCGGGCCTATATCAACAGTGATGAGGCTTCGGCTCAATCTACTGTGGCGGCGGAGGAAGGTACTGCGCAGCGTAAATTTTCCTGGTTCAAGCTATTGGGTTTCCGGCAGACCTGGGCCTTTGCGATCGGCAAGCTGCTTACCGATCCTATCTGGTGGTTCTACCTTTTTTGGTTACCGGATTTTTTGAAGAGTCAGTACAAGATGGGGGATATAGAAGTTGCGCTGCCTGTGGCTGTGGTGTATTTAATGGCTACGGTTGGTGGGATTTGGGGTGGATGGCTGCCGATGAGTCTGATCAATAAAGGCTGGGCGAACTTCAAGGCGCGGAAGACGTCGATGTTGATTTTCGCCTTTCTGGTTTTACCGATCATGTTTGCGCAGGTGGCGGGTAGTGTCAATATGTGGCTGGCGGTCGTGATCATCGGGATTGCTGCGTCGGCGCATCAGGCGTGGAGCGCGAATATATTCACTACGGTTTCGGATATGTTCCCGAAGAAGGCTACGGGGTCGGTGACGGGTATTGGGGGGATGGCGGGAGCGCTGGGCGGGATTTTGCTGTCGGCGCTGGTGCAGAAGAATATGTTTGTGTATTATCGGTCGATCAATAAGATAGAGGTTGCTTATTATATCATGTTTGCGGTTTGTGGGGGAGCGTATTTGCTGGCGTGGGTGATTATGCACTTTTTGGTGCCGAAGATGACGCCTGCGAAGTTGGATTAGCGGTGGGCGCTGGGTTGTGAGGTGGGGGCGTCGGGTTGGCGGCTGCCTGTGATGGGGGCGCCGGGTGATGTGCGGTTAGGGTTTCTGGCTGGAGGCGCGGACGGAGAGTTCGGTGTTTAGGACGCGGGTTTCGAATTTTGTGACGGGGTGTTTGCTTTCGATCAGCTGGATGAGCATTTCCATGGCGACCTGGCCCATTTCGAAGGCGGGTTGCCGGACGCTGGTGAGGGCTGGATGGAAGATGTCGGTCAATAAGGAGTTGGTGAAGCCAACGATGCCCATTTCTTCGGGTACGCGTACCTTTCTCCGGGCCAGGGCTGCGAGGCAGCCGGTCGATAGTTTGTCGCTGGCGGCGACGATGGCGTCGGGTTTTTTCTTTAGGGCTAGCAGGCTGTCGATAGCCTCTTCTGTTTCTCCTTCGAATAGTCCTCCATATTTACAATACTTTACCAGTGTTTCGTCGTAGGGGATCCGGTGATCGGCCAGGGCTGCTTTGTAGCCGGCCAGGCGTTCCTTTGTGATGGATAGATAGGGCGAGATCGTCAAGTGGGCGATGCGCCTGAAGCCGGTCTTAATCAGGTGCTCGGTGGCCTGGTAGGCGCCGTTGAAGTTATTGGCGATGACTTTGTGGGTGGTCATTTCTTCGGTTATACGGTCGAAGAAGACGATGGGCAGGCCGCGGTCGTGGAGCTTATTGAGGTGGGAGAGGTCGGTCGTTTCGGTCGAAAGGGAGATGAGCAGGCCGTCGACGGAGCGGGAGGCGAGGTATTGGGTATTGGCGACTTCACGTTCGAAGGATTCGTGGCTTTGGGAGATGATGACGTAGTAGCCCTTTTTATAGGCTACGGATTCGATGCCGTTGATCACCTGGGAGAAGAAATTATTGGCTATTTCGCAGACGACGATGCCGATGGAGCGGCTTCTTTTCTCTTTTAGGCTAAGTGCTATAGGATTGGGGCGATAGTTTAGCTTTTCGGCGTATTCGAGTACGAGCTTGCGGGTTTCGGCGCTGATCTCGTAGCTGCCGCGCAGGGCGCGGGAGACGGTGGAGGTGGAGAGGCCGAGGGCTTTGGCGATATCTTTTATGGTGATGGCTTCGTACTTCATCGGGAGTTAATGACTTTTTAATGGCCGATGGGATTTGCAGCCATCGGGGTATCGTTAGTGAATTAAAATTAGTGTTATTTTCGGGTACTAAAATTGGCCGGAGGCCAATTAGTACTTGAGGCCCTATGGCCGAAAGTACAGATATTGTGGTTTGGCGTTAAAAAATTAGTTTTGTTTCAATTTTTTAACGCCATATAAAATTGTCTGCCATGCTTTCTTACCCCGTTCGTATTGCTCTGATCGCCGCCTTGGGCGGGTTCTTGTTTGGATTCGAGACTGTAGTTATTTCGGGGGCGGAGCAGACGCTGGAGAAAATTTGGAGTCTGAACTCGTTCTGGCATGGATTTACTGTTTCTTCCAGTCTTTTGGGGACTATTGCCGGTTCGTTGCTGGCGGGTTTTCCGGCGCAAAGGTATGGCCGTAAGAAGACGCTGCAGGTAGTTGCGGTGTTTTTCGTCGTTGCGGCGGTTGGTTGTGCGGCGGTATCGGCCTGGGTCTTGTTTATATTGTTCCGGATTATCGGGGGATTGGCGGTGGGTGCTTCCTCTGTGATTGCGCCCATGTATATATCGGAGATTGCGCCGGCGAAGCTGCGGGGGCGTCTGGCGGGTTCTTTTCAGCTGAATATTGTCGCGGGGATATTTATCGCATATCTGACGAATTTCGCTTTTTCCAATATCGGTCCGGATGCCTGGCGCTGGATGCTGGGGGTTATGATCGTTCCGGCGGTGCTCTTTTGGGTATTGCTGCTGCGGATTCCGGAGAGTCCCCGGTGGTTGATTCTAAACCGGAGGGAAGGAGAGGCTGTTCCTATTTTGGGGCGATTGGGAGAGACGGATATTGCCGGGGCGACGGCTATCATCAAGGCGTCGGTTCAGGAGCATGGCAGCCGGGAGTCGCTGTTTCAGATGCGATACTTCAAACCCATTCTCTATGCGGTTTTGCTGGCGATGTTCAATCAGCTATCGGGCATTAATGCGATTCTGTACTATGCACCGCGTATTTTCGAAATGGCGGGTTTCGATCAGAAGGAGGCTTATCTGCAGCCTGTTTATATTGGAGCGGCGAATTTGCTGTTTACGTTACTGGCGATGACGGTGATCGATAGGTTTGGCCGGAAGCGGTTATTGATTATTGGGAGTGTCGGTATGATTGTATTTTTGGGATTGACCGCGTTGTTCTTTAGGGATAATATGGGGGATGCTGTGGCTGCGGCGCCTGTCGCGGGGAATAAGTTCGTGCTGTTGTATCTGATCGGGTTTATTGCGTTTTTCGCTTTTTCGCAAGGGGCGGTTATATGGGTATTTATTTCGGAGATCTTTCCTAATTCGGTGAGGTCGCAGGGGGGATCTTTGGGTAGTTTTACTCACTGGATTATGGCGGCGATTATTTCATGGACGTTTCCGGTTATTGTGGAAGGGAATAAGGCAGGGGGGTATCATTCGTTTTTGTTTTATAGTGTGATGATGTTGTTGCATTTGTTGTTTGTGTGGAGGATGCTGCCGGAGACGAAGGGGAGGACGTTGGAGGAGATACAGAAGGAGCTGGGGATACGGTAAGTTGTAAACATTAAATTTTAGCATATGAAAAAAATTGTTTTTGTACTTATCCTGGTTGGGGTGATGGGTGGAGTGAAGGCGCAGGGGGCTTCGGGTTCTGGTTCGGTTTCGAAGGAGGAGGGGGCGGTGTCGGCGGCGGTGGAGAAGTTGAGGAAGGCGTTGATTGACCCGACGAAGGAGAATTTGGATGAGGTTGCGCTCGATGATTTGACCTATGGGCATTCTAATGGGATGATTCAGAATAAGGCGGAGTTTGAGGAGGCGTTGTTGTCGAAGAAGAGTGATTTTGTGACGATCGATTTGACGGAGCAGACGATAAAGGTGATTGGGAATACGGCTTGGGTGAGGCATACGTTGAGTGCGACGAATAATGATGGGGGGAAGCCGGGGACGGCGCATTTGTATGTGCTGCTGGTGTGGATGAAGCAGAAGGGGCAGTGGAGGTTGTTGGCGAGGCAGGCGGTTAAGGTGCCGGTATAATTGTGCCGTCGGTGACGGCGTAACTATGCAGTCGGCGACTGCACAATTGGGAAATGCGCGCGTTTGGCGCGCATTGTGCGTTTATTGGAGGAGTTGGGCCAGGGCGTTTGGGTCGGGGAGGATGTCTTTTAGTTCTTTGGGGGGCTCTTTGGTGGTGCGGTAGGTGGCGACGCCCATGGATTTGTCGATGTTCTTGATGGCGAATTCGACGATGGTGTTGTTTTTTTCTTTGCAGAGGATGATGCCGATGGAGGGGTTTTCGTGGGGGAGGCGGACTTTGTCGTCGAGGACGTTGAGATAGAAGTTGAGCTGGCCGGCGTAGGAGGGTTTGAATTTGCCGCGTTTCAGCTCGAAGGCGACGAGAGATTGGAGGTGGCGGTTGAAGAAGAGGAGGTCGATGAAGAATTCATCGCCGGCGACTTCGAGGCGGTATTGGTTGCCGAGGAAGCAGAAACCTTTGCCCATTTTGAGTATGAAATTTTTGATTTCGGATACGACTTCACTTTCGAGGACTCTTTCGTCTTCGATTGCGAGGGGAGTGATGAAGTCCATCAGATATTCATCCTGGAAGACTTGCAGTGCGGATGGTTTTAGGTCTTTGGGGAGAGTTGAGTCGAAGTTGTTGGGGAGTTTGCCCTGGTGGGTGAATAGGTCGGCGTTTATGTGATGTTCGAGGATGGAGACGGGCCAGAAATGGGAGGCGGCTTGTTCGATGTAGAAGAGGCGTTTTTCTGGTGTGGAGCATTTGTTGAGGATGAGCATGTGGTGGGTGAAGCTGATTTTCCAGAAGTTTTCGGTAAGGGATGCGGGAGGTTTGGAAGTAGTAGGGGTCGGGGTCATATTAGATAAAAGTTTAAATTCTGCCGTCGATGACGGCAGAAATAGAGAGGGAGAATAGGAATCTGATAACTGCTTCATTTTCATTAGATTCCTATATGAAAATCCTCTAAGTCCCGGCAATTGTTGTTGGAGATCTGCTGCGATTTGTTCTATGACTTTGGCTCCCCAATTTTCGAGGGTAATCTTTTCGGATAGCATTTTACCAGTTTTGATATAGAGCAGAAGCTGTTCTTTGTTCACCAGCTTGGCGGCGATGTAGCGGCTTTGGAGGATGTTTTGTTTGAGGCCGGCGATGAAGTCGATATATGTCTTGTCCATAGGTGTGAGTTTTTGGAAATTTACTAATATTTTTGGGGATGTGTTGTTAAAGTTTTTAGCTAGGACGTGGGGCTGGGGGCATGACAGTGCATGACGGCTTGAATGGGGTGAGGGCTTATATTTGGCGGGTGTTTGATGTGATTTGGAAGGATTTGTGTGGAAATGGGGGGCGTTGGTTGGAACGATTGTATTTGCTTGGCCATATTGAAAATTTGCGACTACATGATACTATTCGGCATTCTCTTTCACTTTATTGGCGGGTTCGCCTCGGGCAGTTTCTACATTCCATATAAGAAAGTTAGGGGATGGAGCTGGGAGAGCTATTGGATTGTGGGGGGGCTTTTTTCGTGGTTGATCGTTCCGCCGTTGGCGGCGTGGTTGACCGTTCCGCATTTTGGTGAGATCATCGGGCAGACTTCGGCGGCGACGCTGGGGTGGACGTTTTTCTGGGGGATTTTGTGGGGGGTAGGGGGGCTGATGTACGGATTGGGGATGCGGTATTTGGGAATGTCGCTGGGAAACTCGGTTTTGTTGGGCTTTACGTCCGCGTTTGGGGCGTTGGTGCCTTCGATCTATTATAACTTTGTGCCGACGGAGGGGAAGACGACTTTTCACGAGCTGCTGACTACTTCGTGGGGGCGGGTTGTGCTGGCTGGGACGATTTTGTGTTTGGTCGGTATTTACATCTGCGGAATGGCGGGCGTGTTCAAGGAGAAGGAGTTGCCGGAGGAGAAAAAGAAGGAAAGTGTCAAGGAGTTTAGCCTGGTGAAGGGGTTAGTGGTTTGTACGATCTCGGGGATATTGAGCGCTTGTTTCAACTATGGCATCGAGGCGGGGAGTCCGATGGCGGAGACGGCGAACGAGCTGTGGAAGGCGGCGAATCCGGGCGCTACGACGAAGTTTCTATACCAGAATAATGTGACGTATATCGTTTTGTTGTGGGGCGGCCTGACGACCAACTTTGTATGGTGTATGTTTCTGAATGCAAAGAACAAGACGTTTGGAGATTATACGAATAAGCGGACGCCGCTGGCCAATAATTACTTTTTTGCGGCGCTGGCGGGGACGGTTTGGTTCCTGCAGTTTTTCTTTTATGGAATGGGGGAGAGCAGGCTTGGTAATGGGGCCAGCTCCTGGATCTTGCATATGGCTTTTATCATCCTGGTGGCGAATTGCTGGGGGATTGCATTGAAGGAGTGGAAGGGGGTGAGTGCGAAGACGAGGATAACGATTACGCTGGGAATTGCTGCGATTTTGGCTTCGGTGATTTTGGTGGGATATGGGAATTCGATGAAATCGTTAGAGGGGTTAGTGAGGCCGGCGAGCGGCGCGTAGGTTTGATTGATCGGTGGCGGGGAGATAGAAATGATTTTGTACTATAAAGTTTAATATATGTCTGTTACTACAACGAAATTCAAGCATGTCAGCTATTTGTGGGATGAGAAGAAAGCGGCCGAACTGGCAGGTGACGAAGTCGCGTTATTGATTTACCGGTCCAATCTGTTAGGAGCCGATCTTCGTCTGACCAATTATGGCGGTGGGAATACGTCTTGCAAAGCGATGGCAAAGGACCCGTTGACGGGAAAGGAGACGGAGGTCATGTGGGTAAAGGGTTCGGGAGGAGATCTGGGGACATTGAAGCGCAGTGGCCTGGCGGCTTTGTATGTGGACCGGCTTCTGAGTCTGAAGAATGTATATAGGGGTATCGAATTCGAGGACGAGATGGTCGAGCTGTTCAACCACTGTATTTATGACCTTGCTTCGAAGGCGCCTTCGATCGATACGCCGCTGCATGGCTTTCTGCCGTTTGCACATATCGATCATCTGCATCCCGATGCTGCCATTGCAATCGCTGCGGCAAAGGACGGCAAGAAGATTACACAGGAATTATTCAATGGTAAGATAGGGTGGGTAGAATGGCAGCGTCCGGGTTTCGACCTGGGGCTGAAGCTTCGCCAGTGTCTGGATGAGAATCCGGGTATTCGGGGTATCATGCTCGGCTCTCATGGTTTGTTTACGTGGGGGGATACGGCTTATGAAAGCTATATCAATACGTTGGAGGTGATCGAGCGCTGTGCGCAGTACCTGGAAGATCATATCGGCAAGAAGGGGCCGGTTTTTGGAGGGGCGAAATTACAGTCGCTGCCGAAGGAAGAGAGACTGAAGAAGGCGGCGGAGCTGGCGCCGGTGCTGCGCGGATTTTGTTCTTCCAAGACGAAAATGATCGGTCATTTTACGGATGATGAACGTGTGCTGGAATTTATCAACTCGAAGGATTTGGATCGGCTGGCGCCGATGGGGACGAGCTGTCCCGACCACTTTTTGCGGACGAAGATCAGCCCGCTTGTGTTGGAGCTAGGGGCGAAGGATTCGCTGGAGGATGTGGTTGCGTTGAAAGATAAGCTAGCGCCGCAGTTCGAGAGCTATAGAAAGATGTATGCGGAATATTATGACTCTTGCAAACATCCCAATAGTCCTGCTATGCGGGATCCTAATCCCGTGGTTATCCTCTATCCGGGTGTGGGTATGTTTACTTTTTCGAAGGATAAGCAGACGGCCAGGGTAGCGGCGGAGTTTTATATCAACGCCATCAATGTGATGAAGGGGGCGGAAGCGGTTTCTTCCTATACTTCGCTGCCTCGCCAGGAGGCGTTCAATATCGAGTACTGGCTGCTGGAGGAGGCGAAGCTGCAGCGTATGCCCAAGCCCAAGGCATTGTCCGGACGGATTGCGTTGGTGACGGGTAGCGCAGGGGGAATCGGAAAGGCAATTGCGAGGAAGATGGCGGACGAAGGCGCTTGCGTGATCATTAATGACAACGATGAAACGAGGCTGGAGGCAGCTAAGAAAGAATTTTTGTCTTCGTATGGAAAGGATGCGTTTGTCGGAGAGGTGCTGGACGTAACGAGCGCCGAAAGGATTGGAAAGGTATATGCGGCGGGTGCATTGGCGTTCGGAGGTGTAGATATCGTCGTCAACTGTGCGGGACTTTCTATCTCGAAGCCTCTGCAGGATCATACGGAGAAGGACTGGGATATTCTTTACGACGTGCTTGTAAAGGGACAGTTCCTGGTGACCCAGGCGGGTGTGGCGATAATGCGTAAGCAGGGTATCGGCGGGGATGTGCTCAATATTGTCAGCAAGAATGCGCTGGTGTCGGGTCCGAACAATGCAGCTTATGGTTCGGCGAAGGCGGCGCAGCTGCATCTGAGCCGGCTCAATGCGGCCGAGCTTGGTGCGGATCGGATCAGGGTCAACGTCGTCAATCCCGACGCGGTCATTTCCGACAGTAAGATCTGGGAAAGCGGCTGGGCGGAAGGACGGGCCAAGGCTTATGGTGTGACGGTGGCGGAATTACCGGCTTATTATGCCAAGCGGACACTGTTGAATGAGATCATCCTGCCGGAGGATATTGCCAATGCTTGCTTTGTCCTGGTGGGTGGGTTGATGAATAAGTCTACGGGGAATGTGTTGAATGTGGATGGAGGTGTGGCGATGGCCTTTGTCCGATAGGTC
>JAFDYG010000166.1 GCA_018267545.1 Bacteroidota bacterium | reverse complement strand
GAATCGCAGGTGCGCAAGGCCATTCAGCTGAGCGAGAAGGAGAAGAACCCGGATTTGCTTTCACAGTTGCATCAATTGAATGCACAGGTGCTGGAGGCCGAAGGGAAGTATAAGGAGGCGCTTGGGAGCTTTAGACAGTATGTACAGTTGCACGATTCTATGTTTTCCCAGGAGAACAAGAATAAGATCGCGGCAATAGAGGTAAATAAGGAGCTGCAGCTGAAGGATAAGACGATTGCTCTTCACAGGGCTCAAAGCAGGCAGGTTTGGTTGTATGCTGCGCTTTTGCTGGCGTTGGTCATCATTGTGTCGGTATATTTTATCAACAGGTACCGGATGAGACAGCTTGCTTTGAGCAACCGGGCTGCGCTAAGTGAGCTGAAGGCGATCCGGGCGCAGATGAATCCCCATTTCTTTTTCAATGTGCTCAACTCGATAGAATCCTATATCATGGAGAACGATGCGGTGACGGCGAGCCGGCTGTTGCAGAAGTTTGCGGGGTTGTGCAGGCTGGTGCTGGAAAATTCTACGCAGCCGTTGGTGAACGCGGAGAGGGAATGGAGGGCGCTGCAGCTTTATGCCGAGTTGGAAGCGGAGAGATTCAGCCATCAATTTACCTTTTCGTTCGTAAAAGAGGAAGACGTGCGGCTTTCGAAGATGCTGATCCCGCAGATGATGGTGCAGCCGTTGGTGGAGAATGCGATCCATCATGGGTTGCGGCATGCAGATGGAGATGGTCGGTTTTTTAGGGTGACTGTTCGTAAGGATGGGGAGACGCTTGTTTTTGTGGTGGAGGATAATGGTGTTGGGTTGGCGGCTGCGATGGGAAGGGGCGTGGCGGGCGGGGGTATTGCGAGCGCTGTGGGGAAGGAGAAGTCGCTTGGCCTGGCGATGATAAGGGAAAGGATAGTGCTGATCAACGACTCTGGGGGGAAGGCGGTGGCTTCCTTTTCTCTTTTAGATAAGGTAGGAGAGAGCGGGGTGATTGCAACGTTGGTGCTGCCGGTGGTTCAGGGCCAGGGTTAATCTTCGATACCCCATTGTTGGTTTGGCGAGGGGCCCATGGTTAGGGTTAGGGAGCCGCCGGCCATGATGGTTTTATAGTCGAGATAGCATTTGTTATAGGGCTTTTGGTCCAGGGTGGCGTGTTGGATGTATATGTTTTTGGGGGAGTTGTTTACTGCGCGGATGGTAAATTTTTTATTTTTTCCGACGTTTATTTGGGCGCTGTTGAAGACGGGGCTCGTTATTTCATAGCGGGTGCTTCCGGGGCATAGGGGATGGATGCCGATGGCTGCGAGGACGTACCATGCGGACATCTGTCCGACGTCTTCGTTGCCGACCAAACCTTCGACGGAGTTGTGGTAGGCGCTGTCGCAGATGATTCGGGTCCATCGCTGGGTGAGCCAGGGGGCTCCGAGGCGGTTGAAGAGGAAGGGGACGTGGTGTACGGGTTCGTTGGCGTGGTTGTAGTAGGCGTTCCAGCTGAAGTTTTTTGGGGTTTTATCGAAGAAATTTTGGAGGTCGGCTAGTGTTTTTTCCTGGCCTCCCATTAGTTCGGTCATTCCTTTTACGTCATGAGGTACGAACCAGCCTTGCTGGTAGGGGTTGCTTTCGATGGTACCGTAGCCGTCGGTGAGCCTGCCGGTTTCTGGCCAGGCTTCCCAGGAGCCGTCGGATTTGCGCGGACGGAACCAGTGGTGGGTAGTGTCGAAGATGTTTCGATAGGCTTGTGAGCGAGTGCGGTAAATGGAGGCTTCTTTTTTGTGCAGGCTGTCCGCGAGCTGGGCGAGGCACCAGTCGTCAAATGCGTATTCTAAAGTAGTGGCGATGCCACCGGGGGTGTAGTTCAGGGGGCCGTTGCCGAATTTTTCGTTGGTATTTACGGCATATTCGTAGGCTTTCGATACGTCGAAGTTTCGGATACCTTTTACATAGGCGTCGGCCAGGACTATGACGGCCGGGTTGCCGATCATACAGCCGCTGTAGGCGTTGAGCAGCTCCCATCTTTCGAGGTAGTGATTGCCGCTTTCGTCGGCCAGGGTGACGAGGGAGTTTATCATATCTCCTACTACGGCTGGGTTTATGATAGTTTGCAGGGGGAACTGGCTGCGGAAGACGTCCCAGCCGCTGAAGATGGTGCGTTTGGTGAAATTTTTGACGCGGTGTGTCTGGTTGTCTCCGCCGGTGTAGCTGCCGTCGATGTCGGTGGCGGTACGCGGGTCGATCAGGGTATGGTAGAGGGCGGTGTAGAAGACAGCTCTTTGTTCCTGTGTGCCGCCGGTTATGCTTATTTTATTCAGGGCGTTGTTCCAGAGGTCGACGGCTTTTTTGTGGATGGCGTCGAAGTTCCATTCTTTGATTTCTGTTTGCAGGTTTTGTCTGGCTCCTTCGATGCTTCCGAAAGATATGCCGGCTTTGAGGAGGACCTGCTCGTTTTGGGTTGTTTTGAATTCGGTGTAGAAGCCGAGGTGTTTGCCTTGTTTTTCTTTTGTGTTTTTTGTGATGGTGGCGTTTGCGACAAGCTGGTTATAGGCGTCGCTTTCGATGTCTTCCAGCTTGCGGTGGGCGGTGTCGGGGATGTTGGCGCTCCATACGCCGGTGTTGGTAAAGGGCTTGCTGAATTGGGCGTAGAAATAAACGGTGTAGCTGGCGTGGCCGTCGCCATTGCCCCAGCCTCCACCGTCGGGGGTGCATTTCATCCAGCCCTGGATGGTGGAGTCGTTTATCCGGGTTATATATTGTTCGGTGGAGGTTCCGCCGACGCGGCGGGCGAGGTCGATCTGGATGCGGGATTCATTGTTGGCGGGGAAGGTGAATCTTAGAATACCGCTGTGGGGTGCGGCGGTCATTTCCGCCTTTATATTGTAATCGGTGAGATTGACGGAGTAGTAGCCTGCGGAGGCTTTTTCTGTTTGCTTGTCGTATGTGGAGCGGTAGGCGTTGCGGGACGTTTTTAATGGGCCGGTGGTTGGGGTTACGAGTAGGTTGCCGAGGTCGCCGTACCAGCCGATGCCGCTCATTTGGGTAAAGG
>JAFDYG010000165.1 GCA_018267545.1 Bacteroidota bacterium | reverse complement strand
ATGGTATCGAACAGGTAGAGGCGGCGACGGAGGTGAAGAATTGTCGTTTGCTGGTATTCGAGAAGGACGAGCCGAAGGGTTTTTACAAGGAAAGCCGTATTGACGAGATCGCGGAGAAGGTTCTTGGCAGCGGTGGAGAAATTAAAGCTGTGGAGCGGGGAGTGCTAGAGAATTATCATCATATCGCGCTGGTGAGGTATTATTGAGTCAATTCATACCATCATGGTGGGGAGAGCTCAGCAAATAAGGTGGGCCTTCCGGGAAGCGGCTGTGCACAAGGCCGGCTTTCATGTTATCGAGATCGTCGCTCCTGAAACGGAGATCATCGAGAGGTTAAAAAATCCCCGGCCGGACAGCGAGGCGGATCTGTCGGTGTATCGGTTGTTGAAGGAGATGTGGGAGCCGATTTTGGAGGACCATCTCGTGCTCAAGTCGGCGCCGGGCAATATCGAGGTCATGCTGCAAACGGCTCTGGACTATGTCCAGGGGGGCAGGCAAGAGATCTGATTATCATCAGCAAGTCCGGTGACCGGTATCATGTCCTGGCAATGTTATTCCCGATACTTTCACTGCAAATACAACGATTATGAAACTTCCTATCAGCACAGAAAAACGTCTTTTGGCCGAGGCTTCGGCCTCTCGGATGCCATCGGTCGTCATTACGTCGGCTTTCGAACCCAAGATGAAGCCGAAGCATGAGCTCGAAGGCAAGCTGAAGCGGCTTTTGGAGCAGGCGGAGCAGCAGCTGATGGCGCTTCACAGCTCGGGTGATGCGATGCCGGTTATTCAGCGGCTGAGGCAGGTGATGAGGAAGGTGGACTTTTCCACTCATCGCCGGGCGATCGGCATTTTCGTTTCGCCGGAGGTAGAAAAGATATATTATTTGAATATGGAGGTAGATACGCGTGTGCTTGTCGACGAGAATGTGAGGGTGCGGGATTTGGCACGGTTCAGGAGGGCTCCAAGGGAATTTCTCGTGCTGGTCCTGGATGCCAGGCAGTCCAGGATGTATTTGGGACAGGAGGACCATCTGCGGCTGATCAAGTGTAATGCGCCGCAGGATGATCTGTCGGTCAATCAATTCCTTTATCAGATGGATCATGGGCTGGGTGCTGTTTTAAAATTGTACCCGCTCCCGGTGTTCGTTATTGCGCCGGATTCGATCGCGGAACATTTCTCCGGCATTACGCATAATGGGCGCAGTATTGCCGGGTATGTGCGTAAGAAAGCCGGCGAGGCGCCGGCTTGTACGCTGCTGGAGTATCTTGCCGGGGAATTGTCGGATTATGACCGGGTGCGGGAGCGAATCGTGCTGCAGTGGCTGGGAGAGGCAGCGGAGCGGGGCATGCTGGCGCAGGGGCTTCAGGCGGTGGCCAGGTCGGCGGGCAGCAGGAACAGCCGGCTGCTGGTGGTCGAGAATGGGGATGAGGGGGATGCGCCGGGCTTTTATAAGGACGGGATACTGGATGAGATTGCGGAGAAGGTGCTGGCCGGGGGAGGTGAGGTAGAAAGTCTGGGAAATGGGGCTTTGGAGAGGTATGGAAGAGTGGCGTTGATTCTTCAGCGTTAGATTTTCGATGATGGCGACCGTTTCGGCGGCCAGTAGATATAAAAAAGGACCGCTCTCCGGAGCGGTCCTTCATTTTTGGAATGCGGTATCAGAATACCGGTTCCGGGATTTGGATGGAAAGTCTGTTTTCGACAGATGTCACTCCGGGCGCGGACCATGCGGCTTGTTCGGCATCGTCCCGTTCTGCAATGGAGCGAACCGGGCCGCTCAGGATTACCTTGTTGCCTACCAGTTCTACTTTGACTTTCTCCGCGTCGATGGCGGCGTGGCGGTGCAGCGCGGCGCTGATTTTTTGTTTGGTGTCGGCGGTCGTTACGGCAGGTTTGAGCGTAATGAAGTTGCTGACGTGGCGGACGCCGGGCAGGTTCTTTACGGCATTGACGGCGGCTTCGCGCTGGAAGTTCCAGTCTACCTGTCCTTCGAGGGTTACTGTACCGGATTCGACCTTTACTTTCAGCTTTTCATTGGGCACGAAGGTGTGCCATTTCAGCGTGGTGAGCACGGCTTCGGCGATTTCGGGGTCGGAGCGGTCGTAAATCGGGGAGCTGCCGACCAGAATTTCTTCGGCGACGGCGCGGACGCCGAGGATCTTTTTTGCGGCAAGCTCGGCTCCGAATTTTTTACTGTAGCTGTCGACCTGGCCGGATAGGGTCACGATTCCATTTTTAACCGCTACACCGATTTGAGCGGCATTGAGAAACGGTTCCCATTTGAGCTGGTCCATCACGTCTTTTTGAATTTCTGCATCTGTACGCATAGATTTCGATTTATAGGTGAAGAAATGATGTGCGGGTCCGGGAGGGGCGTTGGTTGGCGCGGTTGTGATCAGGCGGGTTCGGGGAGTACTAGGAGGGGAATTTTGGTCCGGAAGATCATGGCCCAGGTGTGGCCTTTGGAAAACCAGCGTTCGGGTGCATAGTGCTGGTGCGGCAGCAAGACGACCATGTCTATGGAATGGGTTTCTGTAAAATGGTTGAGGGCGTGAACTACGTCTTTGTCTATGGGGTATTCGTATAGGACGTCGATGGTGCTTTCCAGCTTTTTGACGCCATAAGGCTTGTTCATGACGGCGATAAACTCATCCGATTGTTTGCGGATGACTTTCGTGGAGAACAGGGTTGAATTGAAGACGCCGGCGATTTCGAGGAGGGGGTCGAGCCGGTGGATAGGCGCTCCGGGTTCGAGGTCTTCCCCGAGGAGGATTTCGTTTGGCGGCCAGTGTTCGTTTTCTTCCGGTATTATAAGAAGGGGTATATGGGTTTTGCGGGCGAGTGCGGTGAGGGTGTCGCCGAAGAGACGCCGGAGGGTCTTGCCGTCCTTCTTTACGCCTGCTACTATGAGATCGGCTCCGATTTCTTTTGCGAGCGCGAGTATCGATCCGGAGACGGGGCCTTCGAGGGCGATGGTGTGTATCGGTATGGACGGTTTGACTTTGCATGAAGACGCCTGGAGGAGCAGCTGGTCTTCGGTGAAGGTGCGCATGGTTTTGGAGCTTATGACAGGGACGCCCGCCGTGATGGGAAGAGGTATGTCCATGAAGGCGCTTGCGAGGGTCGTTTCGGCTCCCAGGGCTTCGGCCAGTCTTGTCGCGTATTCGAGGGCCTTATCGGAGGCGGGGGAAAAGTCGGTTGCGATGAGTATGCGTTTCATGACGATTATTTTTTGATCGGAAGGTTATTTCAGGATTTGTTTGAACCAGCCGGCGCCGGCGGCGACTAAGTGGCGGGCGAGGCCGGATGGACTGAAGCTGTTGCGGAGGTCCTGCCAGTCGCTGCGCAGTTTATTTTCCTGCGTGATGCGACGGTTGTACAGGCGTTGTCTTTCTTTTTGCAGGTGGCGCAAGTTTT
>JAFDYG010000164.1 GCA_018267545.1 Bacteroidota bacterium | reverse complement strand
GTCCGTCATACAGGGTCAGATCAAGGAGCAGCTGATGGCGATGGGGTATGAGGTGGCCGGGCAGGTGGGTCAGTCGGGTTTCAAGTGTTCATTGGCGATTCGGCGAAAGGGAGGAGAAGAGGACTATGCGTTGGGGGTTCTGATCGATGACGAGGGGCATTATAGAAATGACAATCTGATCGAGCAATACTATCAGCGTCCTGCGATCCTGAAGGCCTTTGGCTGGAAGGTCCTGCCGGTGTATGGGAAAGATTGGCTGCACCAGCCGCAGAAGGTGATGGAGCAGATTTTGAAGGCTTTGAATGATGTGGCGCCTGGCGTTTCGCCTGTCGGCGGTATGAATGAGACGGCTTCGCCGTCTGAGCAGGAGCAGCTGGCTTTCAAGCGGCTGGTCATGGCCGATCGTTTTTGGGAGTCGGCGGTCGATGGCAATAAGATAGTGACCCGTTGGGGAAAGACGGGAACGAGAGGTCAAACGCAATTGAAAACCTTTCCTGATGAGGAGACAGCAAGGAAGGAGCGGGACCGGCTAGAGCAGGAGCAATTAAGTAAGGGATTCGTGCTGGATTAGGATCCACGCTGAGAACCTCCGGTGAGACGGGTATTCTTTACAGCACCCTTGGTAGCCTTACCTTTGCCGCCGGAGGGGAAGCCGGGGATATTGCTCTTGGGGCCAGCGGGTTGTTTTCCGTCCTTTTTCTTCTTATTATTGGGAATTAGTGCCATATAGATTGATTTTTATAAGATAACGAAAAGATAAACATAAAAGTACAACTTTTTGGGAGCATGGCGAAAGAACTATACTTCGATATCAGCTCAGAGGACAGCGGCGGGAGTCTCTACCGGCTTGGCGAGGGCGGATTCACTTACAATCATAGCACTTATGACTCCGATAGGGACGAGGTAAAGGTATTCGAGACGAAGTTTGCCGACTTTGCCGCGTTTTGGCAGGACCTGATAAAAGATAGAGAGTGGTATTACCGGCATCCGTTGTTTGTCCATCCGGAGCAGCGGGACTTTGTTCGGGAGAAATTGTCGAAAGTAGATTGGTCCGTGCATCCGGACAAAAAATGGCAGGAAAGTCATCAGCGCCAGTGGAAGAAGGTGCTGAGCGACCCGGGAACGTATTATGCATCCCAGGCCTAGGTTGCGGCATCAGGCTTCGTAAAACTCTTCTCCATATACATCGATGAGCGGCTGGCCCATACGCTGCAGGTACTCGTTGCATTGCTGCAGGAGTCTGGGGGAGGCATT
This sequence comes from Bacteroidota bacterium, assembly GCA_018267545.1. Classification (GTDB taxonomy): domain Bacteria; phylum Bacteroidota; class Bacteroidia; order Chitinophagales; family Chitinophagaceae; genus Puia. The sequence goes on along the minus strand of JAFDYG010000164.1, from coordinate 13,360 downwards.
GGAAGAATAATAATCTCCGCGGTACCAATAACTGAAGAGCGGCTGAAGAGGCAGCTGATCGCCGCTTTGACCCTGGAGGATGATCCAGTGCAGACGAGCGATCTCGTTATCCGGAAGATGATTGAAAACCCCGCTGTTCAGTAATTCCCTTGTTAGATCAACCAGTGTGTTCATCATAACATTCCTTTTTAATTATTCGAAAGTTCCCTCAATTATATTACCGCAGTATGAAGCTTGTGTTATGTTAATGCTAGGCCTTTAGCGTCTTTGACGGCTGGGTCGGTTTGCGCATCCACCTCGACAGCTCCGCATTATCGGACATCAACGTGAGGATTCCGTTGCTGAGGCGATAATGGGTCGTGCTTTTCAGGCTTTTCATAAATGCCGGTTCATTATAACCCGGACAAGCCATTTTTGTTGAAATAATTTTATCGCTAAAGGAAAGGCTGCTATCGTTCTTGCTAAACCAGATCTCTCCGCGCATGGAATTACAGCCGGTATTCCCGGTAAATTTGGACTTGGTCAGATCGAAGATCAACATCGGCAGCTTCCCCGTTGCCGAGTCGGAAGCCAGGACCGGCTGGAGGTACCAGGTACCGCCTAGGGTCGTCGAGTCCGGGGCGGACGGCTTGGTAGCGCTGGTGGGAATGACAGAGTCGGAAAGCTTTTTATCCGGGTTGTTGACAGGTGTTTGGCAGGCGGCTAGCAGGGACAGGCAGATGGCAGCAATGATTTTCATGTGCGTATTTTTTATAAGGAGTCCGAAAACTATGCCACCGGCTCGTCCGTTAAGCGGGGTCAGACAACATCGGCCCCCTGTGGAATTAAATCCCCAGCGGCTAGTTGGCCGTGATGTCTTAAATTAGAGCCATGCTCCAGGACAACCTCTTAGTAATCATTTCTTTGTTATTTGCCGTCTCGATGCTGGCGATGCTCAGCCAAAAGCTGCACATTTCCTATCCTATCTTTTTGGTTATTGCGGGTCTGATCATCAGCTTGATTCCGGGAATTCCCCGGATTGCGCTGGACCCCGATATCGTCTTTGTCATTTTCCTGCCGCCGCTGCTCTACGCTTCGGCATGGTATACGTCCTGGCACGACTTCTGGAAAAACCGGCGGCCCATTAGCATGCTGGCCTTTGGGCTGGTCATCTTTACCTCCTGTGCGGTAGCGATCGTCTCCAATTTGATGATCCCGAATTTTTCGCTGGCCCTGGGTTTTCTACTGGGTGGGATCATCTCCCCTCCCGATGCGGTGGCGGCAACCAGTGTTTTGCAGAATCTGAAAATGCCCAAACGCGTAGTAACCGTTCTGGAAGGCGAGAGTTTGGTCAACGATGCGTCGAGCTTGATCGTATTTCGATTTGCCCTGGCCACTATCTTCACCGGGAAGTTTTTGTTATGGAAGGCCGGTGTCGATTTTGCCATCGTCGTCTCTCTGGGTATCGCCATCGGTCTCCTTATCGGTCATATCATCTATGCCATCCATCGCTGGCTGCCGACGACTTCGAGCATCGACACCGTCATCACGCTTTTGTCCCCCTACCTGATGTATATCGCAGCGGAGCATTTTCATGCTTCGGGGGTACTCGCCGTCGTCAGCGGAGGTCTTTTTGTAAGCTACCGGGCGCCCGAAATCTTTACCTATGGCACGAGGCTGCAAAGCCAAAGCGTCTGGAATGTCATCGTCTTCCTGCTGAACGGAGTCGTCTTTATCCTGATCGGGCTGCAGCTGCCGGGCATTGTCCGGGGCCTCGGCGAGTACTCGTTGACGTCGTCAATCCTTTATGGGGTTGTCATCAGCCTGGTGACGATCCTCATTCGTATCGCCTGGGTTTTTCCCGGCGCCTATCTTCCGCGAATGTGCAGCAAGAAGATTCGTACGAGGGAAGCCAATCCTGGGGTAAAAACCATTTTTATCGTTGGCTGGGCGGGGATGCGGGGGGTCGTTTCTCTCGCGTCGGCTCTGGCGATACCGCTCATGCTTACCGATGGGACGGCGTTTCCGCATCGCAATCTGATCCTGTTTATCACATTTGTCGTCATTCTTTTCACGCTGGTTTTACAGGGGCTTTCCCTGCCTTTCATCATCCGGAAGCTGGACATCGTGGTCAAGGAGAACGAGGAGGAGCAGCGGCTGGCAATCCGGCTCCGGCTGGCAACGGCGGCGTTGGAATATATTACGACCTCCTATGGTCAGGAGGCCGAGGCCATCGACGCCTTCAACCGGCTAAAGGCGCGCTATGAGCGCATGGTGGAGATAACGGGCAAACGGCTGGAGAAGGAGGAAGGGGAAGACATGCCCCCCGATTTCCTGCCGCGCTACCGGCGGCTCTTGCTGGAGCTGGTCAAAGTGCAAAGGCAGGAGCTGGCGACGATGAGAAGGGACAATGAATATTCGGATGAGCTGTTGCGTAATAAGGAATTTGAGCTGGATTTGGAGGAGGCGCGTTTCAGACGTTGATCTGGAGAGGCCTGGATATGCGAAATTTTTCCTATATTAGGAAAAAACACCATGAAACAGTTGAGCCTTTTCCTCCTATGCGCGTGCCTGATCTCCTTCTCATCTCAGGCGCAATTAAAGGACGCCCTTACGAAAGCTTCTTCGGCGGGCGCTCCCAATGCCGGTAATTTATTGAGTCAGTTTGCGGGGGCATTGAAACCGACTTCCTTCCTACCATCCTGGGGCAGCGGCGGTAAAACCGACTGGCTCAGCGCTGCGGGGAAGGTATCCAATGCCGTTAGTATGGCCAAGAGCGTCAGCTCGCTGACCAGCTTTATCAAGCCGGATATGTTCAAGAGCGGATTCAACGTGGGGTCGATCACGCAAGCGGCCAGTGCGGCCAAGACGTATTCCGATGCCAGCAATGTGCTGAAGAGTCTGGAGGGCGGGTTGAAGCCGGAGGCTTTTCTCAGCAGCTGGGCGAGTAAGCGGAGCGGATGGCTGAGTGCGCTGAGTATGCTTAAATAGAAGGACGCGGGGCGTCGGGCGGGCTATCGGGAAGTCTTGTGGACGTGCAGGAGGATGACCCGGTAGAGTTCGTCCGGATTGAACGGCTTCACCACTACGTCGTCGAGGCCCGCAGCATATGCTTCTCCTTCCACTTCTTTTGGCGTGCTTGCCGTCAGGGCGATGATGGGCAGTGTTTCTCCGCGTTTGCGGAGCATCATAGTCGCTTCATATCCATCCATCACCGGCATATGCAGGTCCATCAGGATGAGCCGGTGTTTTGAAGAATCGAGCCGGTCCACGGCTTCTTTGCCGTTGGTGGCTACGTCTATGACAGCGCCGTTGATTTCGAGCATGGTTTGGGCGACAAGTACGTTGAGAGGATTATCTTCTACCAGCAGGATATGAATACCGTCGAGCAGGCGTTCCTGCGCGGGCGCCATCTGGCGTACGCCCTTTTCCTTGTTTATAATTTCCTTGCTGATCGGGAAGGTCTGGGTAAAATAAAAAGAGGAGCCTTTGCCCTCTTCGCTTTCGAGCTGGAGGACGACGCCTTGCAGCTCGAGGATACGTTTGGTGATAGCCAGTCCCAGACCGGTGCCGCCATAGCTGCGGGAAGTGGAGGAATCCGCCTGGGTAAATCTATCAAAGATCATCTTCTGCTTATCTTTCGGTATGCCGATCCCGGTATCGGTGACGCGGATGGTAACGGTCAGCGCGTCGGGCCAGACCTGGTCGACTGTAAGGGAAAGGCGGACGGAACCGTCTTTGGTAAACTTGACAGCGTTGTGAACGAGATTATTGATTACCTGGCTGGTGCGGGTCGGATCACCGACCAGTCTCTTGTCCAGCTTCGGGTCGATGTCGACCTGGAGTATGATGCCTTTCTCATCGCTCGAATTTTTCAGGCCTGCGATAATATTGCGGGCAGTAGCGGCCAGGTCGAAGGGAATGCTTTCGATGCTGATTTTTCCTTCTTCGATCTTATTATAATCGAGAATATTATTGACAATGGAAAGCAGGTTGTTGGCGGAGAACAGCAGCACGCCCAGGTCTTCTTCCTGATCGGCCCGCGGCCGGTTGCGCAGCAGCAGGTGGGTCATACCGATCACCGCATTCAAGGGAGTCCTGATCTCGTGCGACATGGTGGAAAGGAACTCCGACTTGGCGCGCAGACCTTGCTGGGCATGGAAGGTAGCCTGGCGGAAGCTGTGGGCGAAGCGGTGCGACAGGGACAGGGACTGGAGAAAGAAGAAGGAGATATATCCGATAAACAGTAATATCCGGTAGTCGGGGATGATGCGGAAATAATGCAGGTTCATCAGCAGGAAGATGAACAGCATTACCGCGGTGCTTAGCAGGGCGAAGAGCGATCCGCTGCGCTTATGGCGCGCCGCCTGCAGGTAGACGTACATGGCGTAAGCGATGCACAGGAACATCAGCGTCAGGAAGTAGAGAAGGAAGCGGGTGAAGATCAGGGTAGGCGTGAACAGGATGAGTGCGGTATAGAAAAAGCAGAGGCCGACCATCGCCTTCATGACGAGGGGGTGTGAATCGTCCGGGTAGAGCCTCCTGGTGTAGGCAGAGAAAAAGGCGACTCCCACAGAAAGCGTCAGGTATTCGATACGCGTGGTGATAAACCAGTCCAGGTCGTTGAAAAGAGAATGGAGCGCGTAGTGATTGGTCCCCACCATCCGGTAGCTAAAAACGATACAAAATAGGGCAAAGTACAGGATGGCGCGGTCGTGGCGGCCAAAGACGAAGAGGCCTAAAAAAAACAGCCCGCCCATAAACAGACAGCCGGCAAGCAGGAAATCATAAGCAGAGTCTCGATATTTTTTGAGGATGAGCTGGTCCTTGTCCCCGATGAGGATCTCTTTGTAGGGACCGCCGCGCGCATGCCAGAAGTTGGCGATCTGCATGACCATGACCAGGGTGTCGGACTCGCCGGGCGGGAGGACGATGACGCGGGTAACCCAGAAGGGCTGGGCCTTGTCGCGGGTCGTGGCCGGCTGGCCATTTTGCGCCTGGGGCACTCCATTGATGTAAAGCTTGTGAGAGCAATAGCTATCTGGAATTTCGAGACCGATGCGGGGACGTTTGTGGGGAAGCAGGACGGTAAGCGTGTAGGTCGCATACCCCTGGGAGGGAAATTTTTGACCATTGAGGTTGAGGTCTTTCCAGAGAGTCGTATAGTTTACATAGGCCGGCACCGGAGCGGGAAGACTGTCGGGAGTTAGGAGACGGTTCCAGAAAAAACCCCACTCTCCATTCAGTGTCAATGGCTTAGAAGAAAGATTGGTATTGCGCAGGTCGATGATTCCGTGCCGGGCAATAGGGTCTTCCTCGCCTTTTGCGATAAAGCACAGGCATAGTGCTATAATCAGGAATAGACCAAGTTTTGACAGGTTGCGCTTCATAAAGCCGGCTACAGGAATAGTGTCTTAACGAAGATTGCTCTATTAAATGATTGTACCAAGAAAAAAAAGGGTCCGCTAATAGCGGACCCTTCTTTATGTATTATATGGAATACCTTATTTCTTCTCGAGGAGCTTGAAGAACTGATCCAGCTGAGGCAGGATCACGATGCGGGTGCGGCGGTTAGCGGCACGGCCTTCTTCGGTATCATTAGCTGTAACAGGAACGTATTCGCCACGGCCGGCAGCAGTGATGTGCGCGGGGTCGAGGCCATATTGAGTTTGGAGGACGCGAACAACGGAAGTAGCGCGCTTAACGCTAAGATCCCAGTTGTCCTTCAGCTGACCGGGGTGATTGTAAGGCTTGTTGTCGGTGTGGCCTTCAACCATGAACTCGATGTCAGGCTGAGCCTTCAGGACAGTAGCGACCTTGCCGAGTACGGTCTTGGCGTTTTCGGTGATGTCCCAGCTACCGCTCTTGAAGAGCATCTTGTCGGAGATGTCGATGTATACAACACCCTTGTCAACCTTGATGTTGATGTCCTTGTCGTCCAGGTTGCCGATAGCCCCCTTCAGGTTCATGACCAGGGCCATGTTGAGGGAGTCTTTGTGTGCCATCTGAGCCTGGAGGTTCTGGATAAAGATGTCTTTGCTGCCGATGTTATCCAGGGATTTCTTGATGCTTTCGGCTTGAGAGTTGGAAATAACAGAAAGATCTTGCAGTTGTTTCAGGGTAACGTCGTGGTTCTGTTTCAGGAATTCGATCTGCTTGTTGAGGGCGTCGATCTGGTTTTGAAGGGCTGTTCTTTGAGTAGCGTCAGCGGCGGTGAGGTCGTTACAAGTCTTCAGATCGGCGGCCAGCTTGGCGTTGGCAGCTGTCAGAGAGTCGATCCGGGCTTGTGCGGCTTTGAATTTTTTCTGGCTTACGCAGGAGAAGAGGAAAACAGAGAGAGCAGCGAATAGCAATGTTTGTTTAAGCTTCATAGTAATATCATTTATTTAAAAAAAATTATTCCTTCATCGCGGCTTGGTCATACGGTCAGAGAAGAATAATGTCACAAAGATAGCTCAACTAAATAAGATACCTAATTGTAACGAGGAAAAAATAGGCTAATTTAATGCCAATTTCATGGTTGTTGAGCTATTTACAGATAATAATGTACTATTCTATGCTCCGTGGAACACTTGCTAAATTTTATTTTGCGTAAATTTTAAATTCGCCCGCGCAATGAGACAAAGTTTTGTGCTCTGCGCTCGCTAAAGCCCGTCCCGCCAGCGTTACAGAGCACGGAAGCTTAGCCTCAGGGCAGGTGTCACGCCCCTGAAAAAGTCGTTAAAATAGAGCAGCGGCTGAAGACGAATCTTCCCATTCCTGAAACTCAAGTCGCCGGCGCTCAGCTGGAAGGTATTTTTGTTGAAGAAATTCCCCTCCCGATGGACAAGATAACCCAGGGAAATATTAGTAGCCAGACCGACGGTTTCTTTGTCTCCTGCGTTATAGTCGGAGCGGTCATAATGATAGCTCAGGACGACAAAATCGTTCCGGTAAGTTTGTAGCTGACCGTGAGAGTCGGGGGCAAACAAGAAGAGGGGCTGCCAGGAGGCCCTGAAATTATGAAGGTTGAACTGACGCTGCAAGTGTAACCGTATTCCCAGGTCTACGGAAGGCGTAAGGTAGTTTTTATAGTTCTGGACGCCCATTATTGCGCTCACCTGCAAGTTGTCGTTGTTGTAGCGGCTAGCGGAGATAGTCGGGTCATCTTCCTTTGCCAGGCTGCCGTTTCGCCACCTCCAGTTCCCCTTATCCTTTATTAAGGAAACCTTTTCATTGAGTCCTGTCGTCACCAGGTTTTCCAGCAGATCGTATTGGTTGAGGAAAAAGCCTAACCGGTTGTAGTGCGTTTCGCGGCCTTTTGTAAAGACCAGCAGGATATAGACCGTATCCTGCTGTAATCGAAGCTGGGCGGGCTCCTTGCCGTCGAGCAGGAAGCTGGATGCGGGAGGCCGGAATTGGTGGATTCGCAGCTTCTTCACGCCTGAGCCTTCAATGCGATAGTCGATACGTTTGACCGTTAGAGGGTCGGCGAGGCTGTCGCGAAAGGCCTTCATGTCGCTCAGGAAGACGAGCAGGAGGGAGTCGACGTTTTGGATACGCGGCAGGTCGGCCGAATCGGCGATCTCTATCTGGAACTGGTTGCCTTTGCCGAGGTCGACGTGATAATTGCGTTTAATGCTAAAGGGGGGAAGCGCGAAGATTTTATCCTGTGGAGGAAGGCGCTTATACTGGTTGGGTTCAGATTGCGCGTAAAGGTTCCCCGTGATGCTTAGCATAAGGAGACTAAGCATCGCATTGCTGAGCTGTTTCATATATGTCTTAATGGTTTTTGAGGACGACTAATATTTTGATTTGGGGTTCGCGGTCGCGGATGGATGTCATGGCGGGTTCCGGGTGACCGGAAGCGTTGAGGTCGTTGACATGCACTATTCGTAATTGTTTGGTTATTAGTTTTTTAGGAGTATCGGGAGGGGCTGGCTGCTGGGCGATTAAGATGGGGCTGTCGACCGCCGCAGGCGGCGGTGGAGTAATGGCTATCGCTGGAGGGTTTATATGGGCCGGGGTGAGTTTACGAGGGATTAATTTGATTGGTTGAGATTTCAAAATAGGTTCGGCCAGCTCGACTGCGGGCAGAGGATTGGCGATAACCGGCTTTGGATTCGCGGCGGGCGACTGTGGATTGACAGCCGTCGGCGAAGTGACGATGGCAGGAGGAACAGCCGGCTGCGGCAGGTGGTGCAAGAACCGGGCAGCAGGGATTAGAGCCAGCAGCAGGCATGCGGCGGCAATCCAATAGCCCGCTCTCCGGCGACGAGGTCTCTCGTGGAGCCGCTGGGATAGGCGGTCCCAGGTAATATCCTTATTTTCCAGCCCCTGTTCGGGCAAGGCTTCCGGCGCATTGAGCCGGCTTCGCCAGGAAAAAAATTCATCGGGTCTTTCGTTTGACATAATCGATCCCCCTTTGTAATAACATTTTCTGTAATAAAACCTTGGCCTTGCTCAGCTGGGACTTGGAGGTCCCCTCCGAGATGTGCAGGGCCGCGGCGATTTCTTTGTGCTCCATGCCTTCGATGACGTAAAGATTGAAGACGGTCCGGTAGCCGACGGGCAGCCGGACGATCAATTCGAAGATCTCGGCGGCCGAAAGCTGTGCGAGAGGCTCTTCGACCTGCGGCAGGTTCTCCGCGGCGTCTTCGGACAGCAGGGAAAAGGCGTGACGGCGACGCAGGAACATCAGGCACTGGTTGACCATGATCTTTTTGATCCATGCGTAAAGCGCTGCCTCTCCTTGATATTTAAACTCCGGGAGACATTTAAAGAATTTGTAAAACCCGTCCAGCAGGATCTCTTCGGCGTCCTGCCGGTTCTTTACATAACGGCAGCAGAGCGCCATCATCGGATCGGCCAGGTGATCGAAAAGGCATTTCTGTGCTGCGGCGTTTCCCGCCCGGGCGTCTGCCAGCTGTTCGGAGATATTCATATAACTGGGGGGTTAAATGCAGTTTACGGAGATTGGGTTGCCTGAACAAGTTAAAAATAGGCGGGGACGAAAACTGTGGGAAAATCGGCGGCGGGCGAGCCGCGGGAGCGAGAAGGAATGCTCGCCCAAAAAAATTAGCGGCGAAATGCTAAATAAATTAGGTGTGAATAAAATAATTACAGTACCTTTATTGAATCAATAATTTTGGGAGAAATAAAAACTACGATTATGTCAAACGCAGAAAAACTCAAGGCTTTAAAGTTGACGATGGACAAGATAGACAAGGACTTCGGGAAGGGAAGCGTCATGATGATGAATGAAAAAGGCCAGGACGTCATGGAAGTCATTTCCACCGGTTCGATCGGTCTGGATATGGCCCTTGGAGTCGGTGGTTTGCCCAAAGGCAGGATCGTCGAGATCTATGGCCCGGAGTCTTCTGGTAAGACAACTATCGCCACCCATATTATTGCAGAAGCACAGAAAAAAGGCGGCATGTGCGCCATCATCGACGCCGAGCATGCCTTCGACAGCATCTATGCACAGAAACTGGGCGTAGACGTCGACAACCTCCTGATCTCCCAACCGGACTATGGCGAGCAAGGTCTCGAAATCGCAGACCGGCTGATCCTCTCCGGCGCCCTGGACGTCGTCGTTATCGACTCCGTAGCGGCCCTGGTCCCCAAGGGTGAGCTGGAAGGCGAGATGGGTGACAGCAAGATGGGATTGCAAGCCCGTCTGATGTCTCAGGCCCTGCGTAAGCTCACCGCCACGATCAGCAAGACCAATACCATCTGTATCTTCATCAACCAGCTTCGTGAAAAGATCGGGGTCATGTTCGGCAATCCCGAGACGACCACCGGTGGTAACGCGCTCAAGTTCTACGCTTCGGTCCGTCTGGACATCCGCCGGATGGCCCAGATCAAGGATGGTGAGGAAGCAGTCGGTAACCGTGTAAAGGTGAAAGTGGTGAAGAATAAAGTGGCTCCTCCTTTCCGCGCAGCAGAATTCGATATCGTCTTTGGCGAAGGCATTTCCAAGATGGGAGAAATAGTCGATATGGGCGTAGAGCTCGGTATCGTTCAGAAGAGCGGAAGCTGGTTCAGCTACGGTACCGATAAGCTGGGACAAGGCCGTGATACCGTGAAGCAATTGTTACACGACAATCCGGAACTGTCTAATGAGATCGAGAACAAGATCAGAGAGAAAGTGAAAGAAATGCAGAATAGTTAAACTGGTTAAACGATTTAGTTAGTTTGTTTTTATTTTAATTGGGTTAGTAAGTATGCGGCCCCGATCTCTATCGGGGCTTTTTCTTGCAATGCCCCCAGCATTGCAAGACATTATGGAAAAAAGCCCAGTGCTACTTTTTAAAATTTAGCGCTGGGCTTTTTTATTACATGCAACGTTTTTGTCGGCTTGAAATTGTGGAGCGAGTTTATACCTGTCGGATGCGTACAACTACGTATGCTAAAAGCCTTTGCTGGCGCAGGCTTCGTAAGTCAAAAAAATCCATCACCTCCTAAAAATAAAAAAGGGGTCTGAATAGAAATTCAACCCCGTTTTAAAATCCAATATCCTATGAAAAACCAAGATAAAGGTATAGGAATAAAATCAATTCTGCAATACCATTTTTCGGTAATTTCTTTTTTAAGGTATTTTTAATTGATTTAATTCGAATTAATTCTTCAACAACTGCTGGGAAATTGCTCTATTGCTTTCTTTATCAGTAACTCTGAGGACGTAGACCCCACGCTCAAGAGAGCTGGCGTTAATTACTTGAATTCCCGGTTGTAACCGTTTGCTTAATCGTACCGAGCCATTGGCGTCCAGCACCTGGATATCGATACTGTGCTCAGTACGCACGATAAACAGTTTGTCGACCGGATTTGGGTAGAATCGAAAATCGACTTCGCCGGAAAGGCTCAGCTGCATGACCTTTGAGTAAGCCTGCCTTGTAGACTGACCAGTATATTTGATCCGATAGAAATTGGCACCGTTGGGAGGAGCGATGTCTGTCAGCTCATAGCTTTCTTTGATGCCTTTCGAACGGAGCGCACCGATCGTCTCATAATGGGAACCATCCGGGCTTCGTTCGATGATAAAGTAGTCTCCTTCCATTGCACTGTCAACATCCCATTGCAACCACACCTTGTGCGACTCCCGTACTACTGCAGTAAAATTTACGAAAGGTATACTACCCGTCTCTGTGCCCGGATTCGACGAGGAATCCGGCGCTTGCTGAGCTTGCACAAAGGGGCAGCAAGCCACAGCCAACAGAATCAAACAGGTTAGTTTCTTCATTACCGTTGGGTCAGTAGTTAGTAAAATGCGAGGGTCGATGATCTAACAAAATCTATGCCTGAGTGTTAAACGCAGTACCTTAAGTAAAATTTTTATGAAGATGTTATAATCTTCTTAAAACGAAACTATCTTCAGGTATGCAAACACTTGTAAGGAAAATGGGCGGCTTCAAGCGTATAGCGCTCGTCGCACACGACAATAAAAAGAGCGAGCTGATCGAATGGGCAGTCTATAATAAACGCGCGCTGGCACAGCACCGGCTGTATGGCACCGGAACCACAGGAGGCTTGATAGAGCTGGCTTTGGGCCAATCTGTGAGCAAGTTCCTTTCCGGTCCGCTTGGCGGCGACCAGCAGATCGGGGCAAGCATTGCCGAGGGCAAGCTGGACATGCTGATCTTCTTTTGGGATCCCATGGAAGCCCAGCCGCACGACCCGGATATCAAGGCGCTGCTACGGGTTGCCGTGACCTGGAACATACCCTTCGCTTGTGACCGGGCAACGGCCGACTTCCTGCTGACGTCTCCGTTGATGCTCGAACCATACGAGATCATCGTCCCCGACTATACCCAGTATAATACCCGTCTTCAAAAACGCGACGACACACCAAACACTAATCAATAAATGAGAAAACTATCCTTTACCAGCGGCCTTGTCCTAGCCGCCACCCTGGCCGGGGCGCAGCCAAAGCCGCTCCTCGGTTTTGACGAAACCACGTCCAGGCAGCAGCTACAGCTCGAGTCCACGTTCGACGGCTATCTTTCGGCCGCCAATATCGACAGCGGCGTACGTATCATGTCCGCCCGTCCTCACCACGTAGGCTCTCCTGGCAACAAGGCCGTCGTCGATTATATCTACAATAAGTTCAAGTCATGGGGTTATGATGTACAGGTCGAGAGCTTCTATGTCCCCTTCCCCACCCCCAAGGAACGGCTTCTGGAGCTGACGGGCTCCAATCCTTTCAAGGCAACGCTCGCCGAGCCTGCTCTTAAAGAAGATGCCACTTCCGGCCAGACGCGCGACCAGCTCCCGACCTATAACTGCTGGTCCCCGGACGGAGACGTCACTGCTCAGCTGGTTTTTGTAAACTATGGCGTACCGGAAGATTATGACCGTCTCGAACGATTGGGGATCTCTGTCAAAGGCAAGATCGTCATCGCCAAGTATGGCCGTTCCTGGCGCGGCATCAAGCCCAAGGTTGCGCAGGAGCATGGCGCGATCGGCTGCCTGATCTATTCCGACCCGAAGGACGATGGCTATTACCAGGGAGAAGTCTATCCTAAAGGGGCTTTCAAGAGCGAATACGGCGTTCAGCGTGGCTCAGTCATGGATATGCCCATATATCCGGGAGATCCGCTGACACCGGGCATCGGCGCCACGAAGGACGCCAAGCGTATCGACCGTTCAGAGGCCGCCACGCTATTAAAAATTCCCGTCCTTCCCATCAGCTATCACGATGCCCAACCTTTGCTTCGCGCTTTGGAAGGCCCGGTAGCTCCCGAAGAATGGAGGGGTGCGCTCCCGATGACCTACCATATCGGTCCGAGCAAGAGCCAGGTCCACCTAAAGCTTGCTTTCAACTGGGATACCAAGACCCTCAATAACGTTATCGCCAGGATGCCTGGCAGTGAATATCCGGACGAATGGGTCATCCGCGGCAACCATCACGACGGATGGGTCAACGGCGCCGCCGACCCGATCAGCGGTCAGTCCGCCCTTCTCGAAGAAGCCCGCGCGATAAGCGAGCTCCGAAAGACCGGCTGGAAACCCAAACGGACCATCATCTATTGCGCCTGGGACGGCGAAGAGCCGGGTCTGATGGGCTCGACGGAATGGGCCGAGGAACACGCCGCCGAGCTTCAGCAAAAGGCCGTCGTCTACATCAATTCCGACGAAAATGGCCGCGGCTTCCTGGAGGCGGGCGGCTCTCATGCGCTGGAACCCTTTATGAACGAGGTAGCGCGGGACGTCATCGACCCGGAAACGCATATCAGCATTGCCGAACGCCGTCATTCCCGGGAGCTGGTCAGCGCTGCGGAAGGCGGCCGCCTGCGGAAGGAGCTCTTTCAGAAAAAGACGTTCAACATAAGCGCGCTCGGCTCGGGCTCGGACTTCTCTCCTTTCTTACAGCACCTGGGCATCCCATGCTTCAACCTGG
>JAFDYG010000163.1 GCA_018267545.1 Bacteroidota bacterium | reverse complement strand
CTCGCTTTTGGCGTAGGCCTGGCCCGGCAGCTCGACATCCCAGGTGAAGAGCTGAACGGCGTCGTCGACGCGATTAAATTCATCTACGACATCCGCTCCAAGGGGTATCCTTCCGTTCCTATCGGGGACAAGGTCGCCGTCATCGGCATGGGTATGACCGCTATCGACGCGGCGACCCAGGCGAAGCGGCTCGGGGCGGCCGAAGTCACGCTGATCTATCGGCGTACCCAGGCCGAGATGCCGTGCACCCAGACGGAGCTCGATATCGCCAAGCTCGATGGCTGTAAGATCCTTTGGCTGGCTGCGCCCAAGGCTGTGCTGGGGGAAGGTTCCGGTGTTCGCGGCCTGGTCTGCAGCCTGATGCGTCTCGGTGAGCCCGACGCGAGCGGGCGGCGCAGTCCCGTCGACACGGGTGAAACGGTTACCCTCGAGGTGGATATGGTCATCAAGGCGGCCGGGCAGATTCCGTTTACAGAGCTCGTCCGGGAAGCCGGGCTCGAACATACCAATGGAAAGATCATCACTTATACAGGCGGCGCGACGGGTATCGCCAATGTATTTGCCGGAGGGGACTGCGTCAATGGCGGCCGGGAGGTCGTCGACGCTGTACAGGCCGGTAAAGACGCTGCCGCCGCCATTTTAAAATCGATGAATCATGGCTAGTCTGCAAACTAATTTTCTGGGCATTCAATCGCCAAACCCTTATTGGCTGGCCAGCGCGCCGCCAACCGACAAACAGATCAATGTGCTGAGGGCTTTCGAAGCCGGCTGGGGCGGTGTCGTTTGGAAGACCCTCGGCAGCCAGGTCCGGAACGTCTCTTCTCGTTACTCCGCCGTCGACTATGCGGGCAGCCGTGTTATGGGTTTGAATAATATCGAGCTGATCAGCGACCGTCCCCTGGAGATAAACTTAAAAGAGATAAAAGAGTGTATCCGGCTCTTCCCCGACCGGGCGATGATCGTTTCGCTGATGGCCGATAACAACAGGAGTAGCTGGCACGAATTGATCAAGCAGGTGGAGGACACGGGGGCGCATGGGCTGGAGCTTAATTTCGGTTGTCCGCACGGCATGACCGAGCGAGGCATGGGGGCTGCCGTGGGACAGGACCCCGAGATCGCCCGGATGGTCGTAGAATGGGTGATGGAAGCCGCGACGATTCCGGTCATCACCAAGCTGACTCCGAATGTGCACTCGGTCGTCCCGACAGGCCGTGCGGCGGTAGAAGCCGGCAGTCCGGCGCTTTCGCTGATCAATACCATCCAGTCGGTGACCGGTGTGGACCTGGATACTTTGATTCCCAATCCGAATGTCGCGGGCTCGTCTACCTTCGGCGGCTATTGCGGCCCGGCCGTCAAGCCTATTGCGTTGAAAATGCTGACTACGATTGCACAGGATGCTGTGACCTCGCGAGTGCCGGTATCGGGCATCGGGGGTATCAGCACCTGGAAGGACGCCGCCGAGTTCATGCTGCTTGGCTCGACTTCGGTACAGGTATGCACGGCCGTTATGAAGAAGGGCTTTCGCATTATCGAGGATCTCTGTGAGGGGCTTAGCAACTGGATGGACGAGAAGGGTTTTGCCCGAACCACCGACTTTATCGGCAAGTCTGTCCCTACCCTCACCCACTGGGAAGACCTGGATATGAACTATCATATCGTCGCCCATATCGACCCGGAGAAATGTATCCACTGCGGACTTTGTTATATCGCCTGCGAGGACGCTTCGCACCAGTCGATTCGGCTGGATAAGGGTCATCCGTATAATACCTATACGATCAAGGAAGAGGAATGCGTGGGGTGTAATCTTTGTAAGCTGGTGTGTCCGGTTGATTGTATCACGATGGTAGAAAAGCGCCACGGCGCCGAATACCTCAACTGGAAGGAATTTCAGCGCCGTGGGTTGCCTTTGAATGATCACTAGGCAATATTCTTAGCTATGCTGTTTTTTAGACTTGGGTAGTCCGGTGGTTTTCAGCATCTCGTTCGCTTTGTCTAATTTCTCTTTGAAAAGGGTTTTATCCTTGTATTTCTCCAGAGAATTGTCGATGCGCACTACGGGTAGCTTGCTCTTATTTATTTCCTTTGCCTTCATATGGGCGAATTTAATCATTTTTTCTCTGAACAAGAAATGCGTCGTATTCTACTCCTTTTTCAAAATCTTGCCATTTCCCTTCATTTTGACCGTATAGCTCAAAATCTTCAATTATCTCTTTCAGGTATTTAGTTAATCCCATTCGATATAACCGGGTCCTTGATTTCGAGCTGCCTGTAGCGTAAATCCAGGCATGCGGGTATTTATCAGTAAAGGCGTATACTGTGGCGACAACAGTTGCAAGCACTTTCTCACTGTCCTTATTGTCAGAAACGATGGAATCATTGATTTCTCCTGTGACGGGGTCTTTATCGCCAAAGGCCAGGTTGTAAACGTCCTTTAAATTAGTTTCTCCGAATTGTACCAGCTTAAAAATCCTCCCTTTCGGTCCTTCACTTACGAATTCAAAAACCATCAATGAAGCTTCTGCTTTGAGCTCGTATCGTTCATTTTTCATATTGCATATGTCTAAGGACATGCAATATAGAAATAAAAATAGTTGCTATAAAAGCAACTTTATAGCAACTATTTTGGTATGATTTTAATCTTTTAGCCTACTTGGTAGAAAACTGGTAGACGGTAGTCGATTGGAAAGTCTGTCCGGGCTTCAGCTCTGTCGAGGGGAACGAGGGCTGGTTGGGAGCGTCGGGGTAGTGCTGGGTCTCCAGGCAGAAGGCGCCGCGATAGTCGTCTTTCTTGCCGCCTTTGAGCGGGCTGACGCCTTGCATAAAGTTTCCGCCATAGAACTGGATTCCGGGCTCTTCGGTCAGCACCTTCATGACGATGCCGGATTGGTCGCCTTCGACCGTTGCTGCGGGCTGGAGGCTGTGGTCGCCCTTTGCGCGATTGACGACGAAGTTATGATCGTATCCTTTGCCGTATTTCAGCTGGACATTATCGGCGCCGATCCGCGAGCCGATGGCCGTAGCTGTGCGGAAGTCGAAGGGAGTGCCTGCGACCGAATCGAGCTTGCCCGTGGGGATCAGCGTAGAGTCTACCGGCGTATAGAGGTCGGCGTTAAGGGTCAGCAGGTGGTTGTTGATGGTTCCGCTGCCCTGGCCGTTGAGGTTGAAATAGGCGTGGTTGGTAACGTTCAGCACGGTAGCCTTGTCCGTCGTAGCTGTGTAGCTGATCTGCAAGGCATTGCTGTCTTTGAGCGTATACGTTACTTTAACCGTCAGAGCGCCGGGATAACCTTCTTCTCCATCCTTGGAGGTATACGTAAATTCGGCGGTATGGTCGTCGATCTGCTTGCCTGTCCAGACGACGGCGCCAAAACCTTTCTTACCACCGTGGAGGGAGTTGGGGCCGTTGTTCTTGAACAGCGTGTATTCCTTTCCTTCCAGCTTGAACTTGCCTTTGGCGATGCGGTTGCCATAGCGGCCGACGATGGCGCCAAAGAAGGTCTCGGGTTGATGAACGTATTTGCCGATACTGTCGTAACCGAGGACGACGTCGGTCAGCACTCCATTTTTATCGGGTACCAGCATACTGACGAGGCGGGCGCCGTAGTTGGTGATAGCCGCTACGCCATGCGTGCCGTTCTTGAGGACATACAAAGCGGTAGGCTGTCCGTCGACGACATCCTTGAAGGCTGCGGTGTCCGGGAGGGTAGCTCCTGCTGCCTTTACCGTTGTATCCTTACCGGAGGCCGTCTCCGGGTTTTCAGTTCCATTGCCACCACAGGCCGTTAAAAGGGAAACGGCGATGCCCATCGAAAAGAAAAACGCTTTGTTCATATCGCAAGTGTTGATTTTATTCTCCCAGAGAGGTTCCGTTCTCTATCTGTCCGATGTATGCCTTCAGCTCTTTACCCATCTGTTTCCGGTACAAGGGCGCAAGCCGTTCGATCAGGTCGTCGATGGCCTCTTCTTTGACCAGGTTGATCGTACAGCCTCCAAAGCCGCCGCCCATCATCCGGGCGCCGATGACGCCGGGCTCGTTCAGCACCTGCTCGACGAGGAAGTCCGCTTCGGGACAGCTGACCTCGTATTTCCGGCTAAGGCCTTCATGTGTGGCGAACATCTTTTGTCCGAAAGCGACCATGTCTCCCTTTTCGAGGTCCTGTGTGGCGGCCAATAACCGGGCGATCTCCTCTACGACAAAGGAGCAGCGCTTGAAGACCAGTGCGTCGACAGGCTCGACATAAGCCTTTAGCATATCCATGCTGACATCGCGCAGCGTTTTCACCCCGGGATGATGAGCCTGTACCAGGTTGACGCCGGCTTCGCACTGCTGCCGGCGGGTATTGTATTCGGAAGACGCCAGGGAATGCTTGACATT
>JAFDYG010000162.1 GCA_018267545.1 Bacteroidota bacterium | reverse complement strand
TCCGCGTTCCCCTGCGGCTCGGTTTCGACGTGTTCGAGCAAAAGGCCATTTCCCCGGAGAAAGTCGATATGCTCGTACACACCATCAAAGCTTACAAACACCTGCTGGAAGCCTATCACGTCGATCATCTCAAAGCCGCCGCCACCTCCGCCATGCGCGACGCCGTCAATGCACAGGAGATCATCGACAAAGTCCGGGACGAAACGGGGATCTCCATCGAAGTCATCAGCGGCGGCAGCGAAGCTTCCCTGATCTACGAGAACCATATCGCGGAGAACCTCGACAAGGACCACGCCTACCTCTATATCGACGTAGGGGGCGGCAGCACCGAGCTCACCTTCTTCGCCGGCAACAAGCTCGTCTTCTCCTCCTCCTTCAACATCGGCACCATCCGCCTGCTCAAACACCAGGTCACCGAAGGACAGTGGGACAACATGAAAGACTTTATCAAACGCGAGACCCGCAATTATCTCAACAATATCATCGCCATCGGCTCCGGCGGCAACATCAACAAAATCTTTTCCATCTCCAAGCGCAAGGAAGGAAAGTCGCTCCACATCGAGCTGCTGAAAGACTATTATAAGGAGTTCGCCAGCTTCCCGCTGGAAGAACGCATGCGTCTCTACAAGCTCCGCGAAGACCGTGCCGACGTGATCGTCCCGGCCCTGCAGATCTATATCAATGCCATGCGCTGGGCCAACGCCGAAGAGATCTACGTTCCCAAGATCGGTCTGGCCGACGGGCTTATCCAGCACCTCTACGCCGACCTGAAAAAAAAGGGAGTTGAAGTTTAAAGAAACAAACTACCTTGGGGACCCAAAATTTCAACTATGTCAGTCCATGCTGAAATAAAGAAGGTCACCACCCACGCCTTACAACGTATGAAACAAAAAGGCGAGAAGATCTCCATGATCACCGCCTATGACTATTCCTTCGCCCGTATCTTCGACGCCGCCGGTATCGACATCATCCTGGTCGGCGACTCCGCCTCCAACGTAATGGCTGGCCACGAAACCACCCTCCCGATCACGCTGGACCAGATGATCTATCACGCCTCTTCGGTCATGCGTGGTGTGAACCGCGCCTTTGTCGTCGTCGATCTCCCCTTCGGCTCCTATCAATCCAACTCCAAAGAAGCCCTGGCTTCCGCCATCCGAATCATGAAGGAGACCGGCGCCCACGGCATCAAGGTGGAAGGAGGCGAAGAGATCCTCGAATCCGTCAAACGAATCCTGGCAGCGGGTATCCCCGTCATGGGACACCTCGGCCTCACCCCCCAGTCGATCTATAAATTCGGTACTTATTCCGTCCGGGCCAAGGAAGAAGCTGAAGCGGCCAAACTCAAAAACGACGCACGCCTGCTCGAAGAAGCCGGCGCCTTTGGCCTCGTCCTCGAGAAAATCCCTGCTACCCTCGGCAAAGAAGTATCCCAAAGTCTCCAGATA
>JAFDYG010000161.1 GCA_018267545.1 Bacteroidota bacterium | reverse complement strand
GTGAAAAGCGGCCCAGCCCCAGGGGTAGCCGGAATCCCAGGCCCAGCCTTCATCGGTATAGACCCAGTGGCCGTTGGTGGCGTAGGGTTTAAAGTCGGGACCGGCGTCGGGCAACCATACATAGCCGTAATTCGGATCTTCGATCCACTGTCCGTATGGGCTCAGCTGGTCGTAAAAATTTTGGTAGGTAACGTCTTCGGGTTCAGCCGGAGGCGGCGGAAGAGGGGCCGCCGGAGGCGGAGTCTGGTGTACCACATAGGTAGGACCGCATGCGGAGAAACCAATGGCCACCAGGGCCAGGATATACAGGTGCTTTTTCATATAATCAGCTTTTGAGTTGTATATAGGACCGAAATCAAGGGCCAAAGTTAAGCTTTCGCCAAAGCTTTAACATTTGATTATCACTCCTGAAGGGTAAACGAATAATCGTTTTAAATATTTCTAACCAGGGGGTTATGAGACGGGGGTACGGGCAAAAAATTTATCTTTGCGCCAAAATGGGCCTCTGGGCCCATGGCCGGATAGGCCAAACATTAGATAACGTCGCGCCGAGGGGCTATTTTGCATATAAGCCGTGAGGCGCGACAAATGGGCCTGCGGGCCCATGGCCGGATAGGCCAAATAGTGGAATAAATTAAAGACCCATGACCATCAGTTATAATTGGCTTTGTGATTATCTGCCGGTGAAGATCGAGCCGGAGAGGCTTTCCAGGATACTTACGTCTGTCGGGCTGGAAGTAGAAGGTATCGAGAAATACGAATCGGTGAAGGGGGGCCTGAAGGGGCTGGTCATCGGACAAGTATTGGAGTGTGCGCAGCATCCCAACGCGGATAAGCTGAAGCTCACGAAGGTGAACGTAGGCGGCGCTGAACCCTTGCAGATTGTATGCGGGGCGTCGAATGTGGCTGCGGGTCAGAAGGTGGTCGTGGCCGTTCCGGGGACGACGATCTACCCGATGAAGGGGGAGCCGATCACGCTCAAGGTAGCGAAGATCCGGGGCGTGGAAAGTCACGGGATGATTTGTGCCGAAGACGAAATCGGGCTTGGGGAAAGTCATGAGGGGATTATCGTATTGCCGGCAACGGCCAAGGTCGGTGCTACGGCGGCTTCCTTTTTCCAACCTTATTCCGATCAGCTGATCGAGATCGGGCTAACGCCAAATCATATGGATGCGATGAGTCACCTGGGAGTAGCGAGGGACGTTGCTGCGTGGCTGTCTCATCATGAAAACAAAGAATTCCGGCCCAAGCATCCGTCGTTGAATGCATTCAAGGT
>JAFDYG010000160.1 GCA_018267545.1 Bacteroidota bacterium | reverse complement strand
CTTCACTACCACGACCAGGTCCACCGAATTACTATCGTCCGGGACGCGGGTCACCAGGATCCGCGCATCCTGGATAAAGTTCAGGTTACGAATAAGTCGTTCGTTATCCGCCAGCTTGAAGGCGTTGACCGTCATATTCTCTTTTATAAAGAGATTGTTCCGGATGACCCAGTCACGGGTCTTGCGGTGCAGCTGATTGAGCACCTTAGTGCCGAAATACTGCAGTCTTTTCGAAGTGTCGGTAAAGGTCTGCTCGAAACCATAACCCCGGATAAAGATGTTCCGGATGATCTTCCCCTCATAAGGCGTAAAGGGGCTTTCACTCTTGGTATTCAGAGCGGCAGCCTGCGCTGCCGAATCGGGTGTTCCCCGGGTGATGGAATTTCGGAAGAACTGAAAGATGTTGTTATTACGCAAACCCCTGTGATGAACAGTGCTGTCCTTTACCTGCCCATACCCGCATAGCGACAGCCAGCTGCAGCCGATTAAAAGCACAAGCCGTATGAAGGAACCGGTGTTCAAGCCGATATAGGGTAAATAGTTAAAAAGCGCATGATGTCAAATATACATACCGTCGTGGTATTCTTTTTGAATATCATGCTAGTATACTATAAATCATATTCCAATGACAACGACAAATTCCTACACCACCTGGCCGGCCCTTTTACCTGATTCGGCAATGTCGCTTCACCCTGCAAAGCCGAGGCGAAACAAGCCGGCCCGCATTAAATTGCTAAATCCCCCCACTCCACCCGATGAAAAGACCATCGAAAAATTGAATCGGCTTGCTGCACAGCCCCCGTTCTGCACACTTCACAAGGTCAAAAAGCACGGGATCCTTTAATAAATGGGGAAAATATTCCCGTTCCCATCGGGATGGATTTTCTACAAAATATTGATACAAGCCGTTATAAGACGGCTTGTATTTTTTCTATGAAGTGATTCAGGTGAGAGAGTTTAAATATTTCCTTATCTTTTTTGTCGGCGTCGAAGTTCATAAACAGGATGCTTCCATCCTTGGCAAGCGTTAGCAAATACCTGTCCTGCCGGTATATATCGTATACGACCAGGTCTCCATGGTCCTTTTCCTCCAGCAAATACTCTTCTGTATCCTCATTTAGCCTGATTCGAATGGGTTCGGTCTTTAACTTTTCCATATGTCTGTTTTACACTATACCAGAAAAACCCGAGCCACCCTAAACCAGGCTGGACCGCCCCAAAAAGACTGGCATAATTCTATTACTTTAACTCCTAAACGCGCTATATGAAAATGAGCACACAACATAAACCCGACTCCAAGCTCGAAGAATTATTCCTGGATGAATTAAAAGAAGCCTATGGCGGGGAACACCATCAGCTTCAGCTCCTGCCCCTGCTAAAGAAGGCTGCATCCTCCCTCAAGCTGCAAAACGTCATCGCCAATCATCTCGACGATACCCGGGAGCACATGCGCCGGCTGGAAGCCATCTTTGAGAAAATGGGATACGCCGCAGAAGGGAGGGTGTCCGAAGCCATCCTGGGGCTTACCCGTGCGGCGGAGGAAGTGATTGCAACCACGACACAAGGTTCCGCTACCCGCGACGCCGGCCTTATCGTAGCCGCCCAGAAGCTCGAGCACTATGAGATCACCACCTATGGCAGCCTCGCGCAGCACGCCCGCACGCTCGATTACGATGAAATCGAAGAAATCCTGGAGTCATCCCTTTTCGAAGAGAAAGAGGCGGACGACCTGCTCACCGCCCTCGCAGAAAACTATATCAATGTAGAAGCCAGCCGGGAATAGGCGTCAAAGCACGTCATTTTCATTAAAATCATAGCGCTGGCGCAGCCGGCGCGTCATCTCCTGCATCGGCATCCTTTTGGGAATATTATCCTCTCCCCGCTCCCACTGGTCCAGCTCCTCCTGCACGTGCTTTTTTTGCAAAGCGTCCAGCTTCTGCAGGAGTTCCGCGGTCATCGCCTTCTTTTGGCCATAGATCGCCGTCTTCTTGTCCTTTAACAGCTCCTTGTCCCGCCGCATATCCTCTTCCGCAGAAGCCATTTGCTTCAGCTCCATCCCCGCCAACGCCAGGTCGTAAGGCCCTACGGGCATAATTAATTTCGACAAAATCGGCCCCGTCTCGATCAGGATGATCAGCAAGGAGATAAGCAGGCTCGTCCAGAAAACGCTCCCTTCCTTGCCCGCAAGGTCCGAAAGCGCCTTGTTTCGCTCCAGAAATCCTACGTCACCGGTAACCTGGGTCTCATACGACTTATTTCGGGCCGCCCTTCCAGCATTGGCGTCCTTTATCAGACTGTCCTGATACAAAACTTGTTTCTGCAGCTGCTGCAATTCCGGACCATATTGCTGAAGCGCCTGTTCATAGGCTCCTTGCTTTAGCCTGGTCAGCTTGTCGATGCCCCGGCGCTGCGAGCCTCCTGTCCCATCCGCCTCCGCTACATAGGCCTGCTGAAGCCGGTGCAGCGTATCCTCGATATGCTGCTGCCGGGCCGTCAACCGGTCCCGTTCCTGCTGGGCCGCCAACAGCACGCTCCGGTTCTCCGCCTGGAGCAGGCTGTCATTGGCCAGCACCTTCTGATGCCGGTTCTCCACCAGCTGAACGTCTATTTCCTTCTCGAAGATCTTCAG
>JAFDYG010000015.1 GCA_018267545.1 Bacteroidota bacterium | reverse complement strand
TGGTACATTTTCCTTTGGCCTTGATGAGGAGCTTGAGGCCCTTGAGGTTGGTGCCTTCCCAGGGGGTGAAGGGCGCCAGGAGCTGCAGGCGTTGGGAGTCGGATTTTACGGCGACCTGAACGCTGGAGCCGTCCTTGGCGGGGGCCTGGTAGCCGGCGTCTTCGACGGAGAAGCCCTTGGGGGGCAGCTCTACGCCGGTGGGTTCGTCGAGCATGACCAGCTCACCCTGCTCGTTCTTGAGCTTATCCTTGAGGGGATTGAAGGTCAGGTCTCCGGCGATGGCGAAGGCGGTGACGATTTCGGGGCTGGCGACGAAGGCGTGCGTGTTGGCGTAGCCGTCGTTACGCTTGGCGAAGTTTCTATTGAAAGAGGTGATGATCGAGTTTTTGCGGTTGGGGTCGTCGATGTGACGGGCCCATTGACCGATACAGGGGCCGCAGGCATTGGCCAGGACGACGCCGCCGATCTTGTCGAAGGTCTTTAGGAAGCCGTCTTTTTCGATGGTATAGCGGACTTGCTCAGAGCCGGGGGTGATGGTAAATTCGGCTTTGGTTTTTAGATTTTTGTCGATGGCTTGCTGTGCGAGAGACGCGGAGCGGCTGATGTCTTCGTAAGAAGAGTTGGTGCAGCTGCCGATGAGGGCGACTTCGAGGCGTTCGGGCCAGTTGTTGGTCTTGACGGCTTCGGCGAATTTGCTGATGGGCCAGGCCAGGTCTGGTGTGAAGGGACCGTTGACGTAGGGTTCGAGCTCGCTGAGGTTGATCTCGATGACCTGGTCGTAGTATTTTTGGGGTTCCGCGTAGACTTCTTTGTCGGGGCGGAGGTAGTCCTTGATGCCGTCGGCGAGGGCGGCGACTTCTGCGCGGCCGGTGGCTTTGAGGTAGCCGGCCATCTTTTCGTCGTAGCCAAAGACGGAGCAGGTGGCCCCGATTTCGGCGCCCATGTTACAGATGGTGCCTTTGCCGGTGGCGCTGAGGCTATCGGCGCCTTCACCGAAGTATTCTACGATGGCTCCGGTACCGCCCTTTACGGTGAGGATGCCGGCAACCTTGAGGATGATGTCTTTAGCCGAAGTCCAGCCGCTCATTTTGCCGGTGAGCTTGACGCCGATGAGCTTGGGCATTTTGAGCTCCCAGGGGAGGCCGGCCATGACGTCTACAGCGTCGGCGCCGCCGACACCGATGGCGACCATACCCAGACCGCCTGCGTTGGGGGTGTGGGAGTCGGTTCCGATCATCATGCCGCCGGGGAAGGCGTAGTTTTCGAGAACGACCTGGTGGATGATGCCGGCGCCGGGTTTCCAGAAGCCGATACCATATTTATTGGAGATACTGGCCAGGAAGTCATATACTTCTTTATTGACGTCGAGGGCGGTAGCCAGGTCGGCGCCTGCGCCGGTTTTGGCTTGTATAAGGTGATCGCAGTGAACGGTAGAGGGGACTGCGACTTTGTCGCGTCCGCAGGTCATAAATTGCAGGAGGGCCATCTGGGCGGTGGCGTCTTGCATGGCAACGCGGTCGGGTGCGAAGTCTACGTAGTCGTTACCACGGTCGTAAGCCCGGGTAGGGGTTTCAAAAAGGTGGGAATAGAGTATTTTTTCGGCTAATGTCAAGGGTTTTCCTACCAGTTTACGGGCGGCGTCCACTTTGGAGGGCATACCGGCGTATAACTTTTTGATTAGATCCAGATCGAAGACCATGATAAAAATGTTTTATATGTTTGTCGTAAGCTCTTGATAAAGAGCCCAGACTGGTGAAACCGGTAAACGGAAGACCGGTATTTGAGATTGCGAATTTACCTAAAAATTACTTTCAAGGGACGGTGTTTTTTTTTAAATTAGAGCCATGAACAGACTCAAGAACTTCATCGAGTGGCAAGTGTTTGGGGTGTGTGCGGCCATTGGTGAAAGAATGGGTATCGCCACTTCCCGGATCCGCACCTGGTTTATCTACATCTCTTTCCTTACAATGGGGTCTCCCCTGATTATTTATTTCGTCCTGGCTTTCTGGATGAATATCAAGCGCTATATCCTTTCAGCACGTCGGAATCCCCTCAAATATTTGTAAAACACCCAATTCCGTGTGACCGCCTGCTGGTTTTTTTCGTACCTTGATGGGGTAGAGTATAGACCTTTGCCCTGGGAAATTGTCATTTATACACGGATAAAACTCCTGTTCCTTGTTTCAATTTGATTTTTCCTATGCGGACTATGAACAATTGATGAATGACCTGGCCGGGCGGTTGAATGTGCCGGTGGTCAATCAGCGGTTGATATTTCCGGAGTCGGTGGCTTCGGGTAGCCTTCAATTTGTCAAGCTCCCTAATGGTATTCATGTCAATATCGTCAACGTCAAGATGAACCAGGATTGGTTGATCAACCGGCGGAAGATGAAGGAAGAGTATTATACGCTCCGGTTTCATGAGCTGACGATTCCGGATACGTTGGAGATACGTATCGGGGATGAGCGGATGCGGGAGTCGCATACGACGCGCAGTATTGCGTATTTGACGAACTCGTTGTCGGATTGGGCGTACCTGGGCGCGAAGGGGACCATCTACAAGGGCATCGATATCCTGTTCAATGCAAACTGGCTGGCGGATTATCTGGGGGTAAAGCAGATCGAGGATGTGCTTTCGACCTATCTTTCGCTGCAGGTAGAGAACGTTCACCGGGAGCCGTTGGATAGCGAGTACCGGCGACTGATGCAGGAGATCACGGAGGTGGATGAGGAGAGCCCGATGCGGCTGGCGATCATTCAGAACCGGGTGATGTTATTGATAGAGCGGTTCTTTTTACGGATTTACGAGCGCAAGCGGAATTCATTTTTCAATATACCGTTGTCGAAGGCGGATATCGACAGGGTGGTGCAGGTGGAAGCGGTGCTGACGAAGGACATTTTCGAGCCGGCGCCGACGATCAGCCAGCTGGCGAGGATGGTGTCGATCAGCGAGTCGAAGCTGAAGAAGGATTTCAAATTGATTTATGGTGTGCCGGTGTATGAATATTTTCAGAAGATGCGGATGCAGGCTGCAAAGGATAAGCTCCTGGCGGGCGGGCATTCGGTGAAGGAGGTGGCGATGGAGCTGGGCTATTCCAACCTGAGTAATTTTACGATCGCTTTTAAAAAAGAATTTGGGCTCCTGCCCAGTAAGCTGTTAACGACCTACTAAAAAATTTTTACAGCTAGCCCTATCACCTTTTCAGCTAGTATTACTACGTGGTGCATGGTAACTTTGTGGTAGATATTTAACCAGGGTTTTATTTTGTCCCGTTTTTAATTCCTCATTAGCTGGTTGTCAGTGGCCATCAAGCCGGACTCCAGTTTTGCATCCAGGAAAGACCAAATCCCGGTTCGTACCTTAAAGCTGGGAAACTACTTTCCGAATCCTCACCAACTGTTCCAGTAATCCCTGTAGAAGATCCAGTCGTAGCATGTTAGCTCCATCGCTTTTGGCTATGGCGGGATTGGGGTGTGTTTCTATGAACAGACCGTTTGCTCCGGTGGCAATGGCGGCTTTGGCGATCGTGCCGATCAGCTGTGGATTGCCACCGGTAACCCCGCTCGTTTGGTTGGGTTGTTGCAGCGAGTGGGTGCAATCCATTATCACGGGGGTACCGTGTTCCTGCATCCAGGGGATGTTGCGATAGTCGACGACCAGGTCCTGGTAGCCGAATGTGGTGCCTCTTTCTGTCAAAACGATCTTGTCATTTCCAGCCTTTCTTATTTTTTCGACAGCAAATTTCATGGCCGGTCCGCTGAGGAACTGGCCTTTTTTTACGTTTACAACTTTGCCGGTTTCAGCTGCGGCCAGGAGGATGTCGGTTTGGCGGCAGAGGAAGGCGGGGATTTGGAGGACGTCGACGTATTTGGCGGCGGGGGCGGCTTCGTCGTGGGAGTGGATATCGGAGGTGGTGGGGAGCTTGTAGGTTTCTCCGACTTTTTTTATGAGATCCAGGCCGTTGTCGTCGCCGATGCCGGTGAAGGAGGAGGCGCTGGTGCGGTTGGCTTTGCGATAGGAGGCTTTGAAGATATAGGGGATGCCGAGGTTGCGGCAGATAGTGGATACTTTGTCGGCTACTTCCATGACGAGCTCCTCACTTTCGACGACGCAGGGGCCGGCGATGAGGACGAAATTGGATTTGTCGTAGGTCTGATCCTTAAAGAGTTGGTGTAGGAATTCCATGGGGCAAACGTACGGCAAATTGGCGAGAAATTGGTTTGGACGGGTTGGGGCGGGGGGGATGGTTTTTTTTACTAGGTTTGCACCCCTAAATCCTACAGTAATAATGGCTAAAGAAAAAGTATTGGTTATTGGCGCAAGTGGACAGATCGGTGTGGAGCTAACGCTCGCCCTTCGGCGCATTTATGGCAACTCCAATGTGATAGCTTCCGATTTGCGGGAGGAGAACGAGCTGCTGCGTGGGAGCGGGCCTTATGTGTCGCTGGATGTAATGAATAAGGAGATGCTGCATGTGCAGGTGATCCGGCAGAATATTACACAGATCTATTTGCTGGCGGCGATTTTGTCGGCGACGGGTGAGAAGAATCCGAATCTGGCGTGGCATCTGAATATGCAGGGGTTGTTGAATGTGCTGGATATTGCGAGGGAGGAGAAGCTGACTAAAGTTTATTGGCCGAGCAGTATTGCGGTGTTTGGTCCTACTTCGCCCAAGCGAGATTGTCCGCAGAAGACGGTGATCGAGCCGAGCACGGTGTATGGGATCAGCAAGTATGCCGGGGAGTTCTGGTGTAATTATTTCTTCGAGCGTTATGGGGTGGATGTGCGGAGCTTGCGGTATCCGGGTTTGATCAGCTATAAGTCTGCTCCGGGTGGGGGTACGACGGATTATGCGGTGGAGATTTTTCATGAGGCGTTGGAGGAAAAGAAGTATAAGTGTTTTTTGAAGGAGGATACGTATTTACCGATGATGTATATGCCGGATGCAATCCGGGCGACGATCGAGCTGAT
>JAFDYG010000159.1 GCA_018267545.1 Bacteroidota bacterium | reverse complement strand
TTCTCCCAAGCCTTCCGTTTCCCTTTCAAAAATATCTTTTAGCTCATCCAGCTCATCGGCGGTAATCCCCCGCAGCCGGCGCAGTTTTCTTTTTAGTGAATCCGCCGTATCGGCAATCTTTTGACGAGTCTCCGCCCCTTCAGCAGGCGCTACCAATACACCAATTGCTACCCCGGCAGCAAGCCCGGCCAATGTCCCGATGAGAATATTCTTTGCGCTCATACAAATAAGTTTTAAGTGAGATAATCGTTTGTGCAATTACACTATTTTCAATAACAATGCCGGACTGCTTTGCCCAATAAATGTTAACAAAATGCTCTCAAAAACGGGTAATTTTCGCCCCAATCTACTCAACTCTCAAATTATCAACGGGATTGGCATTCGCCGCCCTCACCGACTGAAACAAAATAGTAGCCAACGCAATCCCCAGCAGCGATAACCCCGCCATCGGGAAGATCCACCAGCTAAACGGAGTCTTGTACACAAACTCGTCCAACCATTTATTCATCGCCCACCACGAAAGCGGAGAAGCGATCAGCATAGCCACCAGCACCGGCCGCAGGAAATCCACCGACAGCAGCTTTCCGATAGAAACCGCCGAAGCCCCCAATACCTTCCGGATCCCGATCTCCCGCATCCGCTGCTCCGCCGTAAACGTAGCCAGCGCAAAAAGCCCGAGACAGGCAATGACGATCGTAATCACCGTAAAGACATCGAACATCGCCGCCAACCTGTCCTCCGCCTTGTACATGTTGTCGAAAGCCTCATCCATAAACCGGTATTCGAAGGCCGTTTGCTGGTCGTACGCACCATAGGTCTTTTTTAACGATTCGATCACCGTAGGTATATTTACCCGTGCGTCTATCTTGACAAAAAGACAACCAGATCCGTATCTCTCATAAGAAGTATCCTTGGTGACGAACAAACAAAGCGGCTCGATCTCCCGTTGCAGGGACTGGTAATTGAAATTCTGCATCACTCCTGCAATGGTATAGTTCTTATTACCCATCGTTATCGGATGACCCACCGGATCAGCAGGCAGCTCCAGCTTACCGATCGCCGCTTCGTTGATCACGATATGATTTTCATCATAAAGGTCCAGCTCCGAAACGGGCTTTCTCTTCCACTGAAGGCCGGTCAGCGCGATGAAATCATTGTCGATCCCCATCGAGGACAGCCAAAGCTGTTTATCCGTGCCGGGAAGCTTGACCGAAAAGGCATTGGTCCCGTCATACATAGCAAACTGGGCCGTAGCGACCCGCCGGACACCCGCTAACATCCCTACTTTCTGCTTGAAAGCGCCATAATGCGCCAGCGTTTTGCTAAACGGAATCATGACGACGTTCTCCCGGTCGACACCCGTTTCGGTATGACGGATATGATACAGCTCTTTGCCGATTATCACGCTGCAGATGATCAGCGACATCGAAATGGTAAATTGAAAAACGGAGAATCCTTTACGGACTCTTTCTCCCCCCCGTCGACGGCTCAGCCGCCCATAAAGAACCGCAACCGGGTTGAACCCTGACAGCACCAGCGCCGGATAGCTCCCCGCAGCAACGATCACCACGACCAGCAGCCCCCCAAAGAATAAAAGAACGGAAGGTCTAAACAGGAAAGAGTCGTCGATCTTCAGCTGCAGCAGGTTTAGAAAAGGCCCCCGGAACCATAAAAACAGCCCCACCCCCAATACAAAAGCCAGCAGCGCATACAAGGCCGATTCCGTATAAAACTGTCCCGCAATCCGGCTCCTGCCCGCCCCCATTACTTTTCGAACCCCCACTTCCTTTGCCCTCGTTGTAGCCCGCGCCGTCGCCAGACTCATATAATTGACCAGCGCCAGCAGCAGGATCAGCCCCGCAACCAGCGGAAAAATGCTCAGATAACGGGTATTGGAGAAATCCCCAAAGTTCATGTGCAGATGCGTCTCAGGAAGCGCCGTCAGGATAAACTTGTCACCGGCGGCATCCTTTTCGGTCTTCGACAGCTCGGTAAGCGTCAGCTCGACTTTCCGCGCGTCCGATGGTTCCTTCAGCTGCAGCCAGGTCAGAAGGCTGCCGGCCTGCACCGACTGCGAATTGACCAATGGCGCCAAGTCTTTCATCGAACCCAGACTCGAGATCGAAGCCACAAAGTCATAGGTGAGACTCGAATTGGAAGGCGGATTGGCAGCAACGCCCGTAACCTCGAGATCATATTCGTTGTTGTACCGGAGCGTCTTCCCTATCGGGTAGGTATTTCCAAAGTATTTTCGCGCTGCATTCTCCGACAATACTACCGTCAATGGACGCTGCAGCACCAGAGCCGGATTACCCCGAAGCAGCTTCAACGTAAAAAACTCGTAGAACCTGCTGTCGGCAAAAATCATATTCTGCTTCTCCGAGAACCGAGCATCCGTCTGCGCCGGATTCTGCCAGTTTATCTTGCCATAAGGCTTATAACCTCGCAGATAACCCTCCACCCTGGGATCCGCCTTTTGCAGCATCGGCCCCGTTGCATAGCTGAATCGATTGATATTGACGGAAGTACTGCCCATCTTGAACGTTCCGGTAATCGTAAAGATCCGGTCCGCATTCCGGTGAAACTGGTCATAGCTCCGTTCATGGATCACATATAAAGCGATCGTCAAACAGACCGCAATACCGATTGCAAGACAGCTGATATTGATGAAACTGTAGAGCTTATTCCGGCC
>JAFDYG010000158.1 GCA_018267545.1 Bacteroidota bacterium | reverse complement strand
GTTGGTTTGCATTGCGCCAAGATAGGACTTTTCAACACAAAACTTTGGACCTTTTAACACAATCGCCAATCCGGCGAATCAGGACCTTTGCTCTGTAAATAGGAATAACATGACAGATAACAATACAAAGCCCCTCGTCCTCGTAACCGGCGGCACCGGTTTCGTCGGTATCCACTGTATTCTGCAGCTGCTGCAGCAGGGCTATAAAGTGAGGACGACCCTCCGGAGCCTGAAACGAAAGGAAGAAGTCTTTGCGATGCTACGCGAGGGCGGCATCCACTCGTTCGAAAACCTCAGCTTTGTCGAAGCCGACCTTACCCGCGACGACAACTGGGACACAGCGGTAGGGGATTGCACTTACATCCTGCACGTAGCTTCCCCTATCCATCTGGAACTACCCAAACACGAAAACGACATGATCCTTCCCGCAGTGGAAGGAACCATCCGCGTCCTGCGCGCCGCCTCCCGGGCCGGCGTAAAACGAGTGGTCATGACCTCGAATTTCGGCGCAGTTGGCTACAGCCATAAGGACAAGGCCAAAGTCATTACCGAAGAAAGCTGGACCGACCCCAACGAAAAGGGGCTCTCTGC
Source organism: Bacteroidota bacterium (assembly GCA_018267545.1). Classification (GTDB taxonomy): domain Bacteria; phylum Bacteroidota; class Bacteroidia; order Chitinophagales; family Chitinophagaceae; genus Puia. The sequence continues at coordinate 11,341 of JAFDYG010000158.1, read as the reverse complement.
TTACAATAAATCAAAAGTCCTGTCGGAAAGGGCCGCCTGGAATTTTATAAAAACCGAGAGCCTGGAGTTGACCACGATCAACCCCATGGGTATCTTCGGCCCTTCACTAAGCCCTACTTTATCCAGCGGTTACGGCATGCTGTTAAAAGTAATCGATGGGTCGATGAAAGCCCTTCCCGACATCACCCTCGGCATCGTCGACGTGCGTGACGTCGCCGACCTTCACATACGGGCAATGACCCATCCAGCCGCGAAAGGACAACGCTTCCTGGCCCTGGCCGGCGGTACGATGTCCCTGCATCAGATCGCCGTTTTCTTAAAGGACCAATGCCCCGGCGTCACAAAAAATACATCGACGAAAACGATGCCCAGCTGGCTCCTGCGCATTGCCGCCTTATTTAACAAGCAGGCAAGGGCCATCCTGCCGCTCGTAGGCATCTACCGGAATGCCAGCAATGAAAAAGCCCGCACTATCCTGGGATGGCAACCCCGCAGCAACGAAGACGCCCTGCTGGCCACCGTAGAAAGTTTGATAAAATGGGGAGCAATCAAATAACTTTAGGCGATGAAAATCATTTTGACCGGAGCCACCGGCATGGTAGGAGAAGGGGTATTGTTGGAATGTCTGCGGGACCCCCGCATCACCTCCGTCTTGTCCATAAGCCGCAAACCATCCGGTAAGTCCGACCCCAAGCTCACGGAGCTACTGGTAGATGACTTTATGGACATCGGTAATTACAAGGACCGGCTAAGAGGATACGACGCCTGTTTCTACTGCGCAGGCATCAGCTCGGTGGGCATGACCGAAGAAGCCTATCTCCATATTACGTATACCCTTACCGTCCGCTTCGCCGAAGTGCTGCTCGAAACTAGCCCCCAGCTCGTCTTTATCTTTGTCTCCGGCGGTCACACCGACAGCACGGAAAAAGGAAAAGTGATGTGGGCCCGCGTAAAAGGTAAGACAGAAAATGCACTGGGAAGGATACCATTCAAGGCGCAATACAGCTTCCGGCCTGCCCTTATGAAACCAGACAAAGAACAGGTCCATCTGAAAGGATACAATAAATATCTCCGCCTACTGTATCCCATTATGCGTCTATTCCTACCCGGCTGTACAATGGCTGAAATCGGCCACGCCATGATCAATACCGTCCAAAAGGGCTATTCCAAAAGGGTTTTGGAAGTAAAAGACATAAAACAGGCAGCCCATGAGTAAGCTCATCACCGGAAAAGCGACCGAAATCACCAGCTGCTACATGGGTCCAGCGATCTCCCCCGAACAGTTCATCTCCGAGCATTTCTTCCTATATCTGTCCAGGGGAACCCTCATCGGCTACGACGGCTACAAGAAATACACCCTCAAACCCGGAGGATATTGTATTGTCAGAAAGAACAGACTCGCTCGATACAATAAGCAAAAAGACGAAGGTCAGTTTGAAAAAGTGGTAGTAGCTTTCGACCAGTCATTTCTGAAATACTATGCGGACAAATATAAACTCGCCTCTCAAAAGAAATCCCCCGAAGGCGCCTTCGTTCTTCTAAAGCAAGACCCCTTCGTACCCCACTTCATCCAATCGCTCGTTCCCTATTTTAAAGGAAAAGACCGCATCGACACTGCCTTCTCCGACATCAAACGGGAGGAGCTGCTCATGATCCTCCTCCATTCAAACCCCATCCTGGCCGGCATCCTCTTCGACTTCAGAGAACCCCAAAAGATCGACCTGGAAGCTTTTATGAACAAGAACTATAAGTTCAACGTAGGTCTCGATCGTTTTGCGTACCTGACGGGCCGAAGTATCTCGGCCTTCAAAAGGGACTTTGCCGCCATCTTCCAGGAAACACCCAGCCGCTGGCTCGTGCAAAGACGCTTGCAGGAAGCTCGTTTCCTTATCGAAAAGGGTGAAAAGCCTTCCGACATCTACCTCGACCTCGGCTTCGAGGACCTGTCCCATTTCTCCTACGCATTCAGAAAAAAATACGGCGCAACGCCAACCAAAGTGCAGGAACAAAAAAGATCATCTCGGAAGCCAGCCGATCGTTAGCTTGGCAACCGTCACGAGAATGATGAAAAGGATGATTAATACATAACGCCAGACCCTCCACTTCACCCTGCTCGAAACATTTTTATTGGTTTGGAGATCGTAAGCAGCCCAGATGAAAAGGCCAACCGCCACAAGGCCGAAGAAAACCGAAATGATCGAATTTTGTACGACAAACGAGATGATCATCGACGCCGTGCCAAAAAGAGGGAGCATCTTCCTAAGCCAGAAATAGGTGGTAGAGGGGGAACCGGTCGTTATCGGTGCAAGCATCGATAAACGCTGCTCGAGCACGCCGTCCTTATTCATCAGACGTGGAATATGGATGACGTCTGCCCTGTCGATCCCCGTGACCATAAAACCGCCCTTCTTCGTTTTTACGATCTCTTTTATTTCAAAAAAACGGATGGCCAGATCAGGCATCTTGGGCATCTTCCGGATGATCTCCTCGTCTGAAATAATGATGACATAATTCGTCATGTATTCCCTTTGCCGCTTGACACCCCTATAAAGGCTAAAGCCATATATGGCAAAAAGTACAGGAAGGAGAAAAGGAATCGTATTGAAATCGTCGTCTTTTGAAGTGTATAAGTTGAAAATGACAACCCCAGCGATGATAGCTATCATCAGGGGTACCATAAAAATCAAATACTTTTTTCTGTTCTTTTTGAAGTCTTCTTCGGTTATTCTAAACTCTTGCATGGAGGGGGTTATTATCCTAACGAACATACGATTCTTCATTGATAAAATGAAATCCACGGTTGATCAGGATAAAGTTGTTCATATCATACTTGTGCAGAACAACCTGTACGCTATCCCCCTTCCAGCTACCCTTGAGCCTCAGCCCATCGTTCCCCGTAAAGGCATAAGTGAAATAAAATTTTCTGCTGGTATCCGACGGCCGGTATAGAATGACCTGCCTGGAAACCGTATCCGGCTTTAAGACGTACGCTTTGGCGCTATCATTCATCAGCCGGACCGAAGCGTTGATGCCATAACTGCCATGGTCGCTGATGGTCAGCCGCCTCCACCGGGTCGTATCCGTTAGCAAGGGAGCAATGGTGTCGTTGTTGCGGATGAACGTCTCTACGTTGAATATGCCATGAAAAGGCGAGGTGGTCCGTTGATCGCTCCAGTCGGCAAGCAGGCGGTAGTTTACAATAATGATATTGGTAACAATCGATACGGTCAGCACGTATTTAAATGCGACAAGCGAACGATTCACCCACTTTCGCCCGAACCTCGGGGCCCAATTGCTCTGCGGCACAGTAATCTTATTCCGGATGAAAAAATCCAGGAGCCTCCACCGTTCCTCCACCAGCAAAAACAGGGACATCAGCACCATTGCCGTCGATACCAGCTTCAGACCCACGTCATAGAAATAATTCACGGCCATCACGTTCGACATCACCGCCAGCAGACAGATGGCTCCCAGCCTCGTCGTCCTTCGGAACAGCAGCAGCATGCCGGTAACGACCTCCGCCACACCAAGGAAATAATTGTAGCCGGTGGAGTAACCATAAAAGGCCCAGGCCAGGTGCATCGGCGAATACGTGCCCAATGGCTGCACCAGGCTGCCCGGGCTGGGGAAGCCGAATTGCAGCTTGGAAAGCTTGACGCTGCCATAGCTAAACATCGAATAGGCGCAGTAATAGCGGAGAACTACGGTGAGCCAGTAATAAAGGACCCTATAATGGCTGCGCCGCCGGTCCAGCAGGCTCCAGACAAGACAGCCCAGTAGGCTGATCACGACTATCAGCAGAAGTATTACGTAATCATAGGTCGTATCGAAACTGCCCAGCGGGAACATGGTGATGGGGTAGGAGAGGTGTAGGATATGCGCACCAATCCAGGGGACCAGCCGGTGGAAAGGCCGGCTGTAAAAATCATAGAACGGGTTATTGAGAGGAAGGATATCATTCGGGTTGAAGAAGATGAAAAGCAGGAAGAAGAGGAAGACGAATCGAAACAGTATCTTTTTGGTGAAGCTCCAGTGCAGCATGTGAAGCCGGGCATGCGAGGTCTGACCCATAGTGAATTATTATTATCCTAAATTATCGGACAATAACTATTCCGTCCGGCAGCAGTAGCCAAAAGGAGGCTTTATAAGATCGACCGGCAGGATTCGTCGGACCATCGGCTACTTTGTTGCTACCGGTAACGGACTATTCCTAACGGGCCGGGTATCGACTTCTTTTATATTGATCGGTAGCACACGGCTCTCTATGTCTTCTCCCCGGATTTGGCTGATGTTGACATCTACCCGGTTACCGCTGGTCAGCCGGACATTGATCGACCCATCCGCATTCAGCGGAACTGAAACGTAGCGTGGACCTTCCTTTGCGCTGGCCGTAGGCAGGAGACCGGTCACGGCCAAGGTAATCAGGATTAGGCAAACGGCTATTACCGTCAGCACGGCGTTGAGGTATTGGATGTGTTTCATAGCATCGTTTTATCTTAAATCTACTAAATCACCCGGGAAATCAGGGGGAAACCACCGATCGGTTCCCCAAATCCAAAAAAAATGCACTGCCCCGCGCAAGTTCTGGCATATAATCCTTAAATTGTTACTCCTGCATTCAATCCATACTTCAAAAAATAAGTTATGAAACCAAAACTTCTCACGAGTCTGACCCTTGCGGTCTTTGCATTGACATTTTTCTTTTCCTGTAAGAAAGGCGATCCCGGTCCCGCTGGCCCTGCCGGCCCCACTGGTGCTACAGGCGCAGCCGGTGCTGCTGGTGCAGCTGGCCCCGCTGGTCCCGCCGGAACTGCCAACGTAATTTATTCTGCATGGCTCGACGCAACTTTTACTCCTCAGTCTGTTACTACCGCCACTCCCCCGGATACCCTTTGGGGTGCGGATATTCCCGCAACGAAGCTGACCGCCGATCTTATCAACAAGGGTTCCATACAAGTATATGTTAACCTCGGCAGTACCGATCAACCGGACGTCGTTGCTGTTCCCTACACGGATTTCTGGTATGGTCTCAATCTGTGGGCTGAGTTTACGGTTGGTCATATCTATCTATACTCTGTCAATTTCAATATCTCGACGATTACCTCGGGTACGACCAAAGTAGGACAGTGGCGCTACGTTCTCATCCCGGGTGCGACGACCGCTGCAGCCCCTCCCGGTCTGAAATATAGCGACTACAACGCGGTCAAAAAGTATTACAACATCCCAGACTAATCTCAACACACGCTTTGCCCCTTGACAGCGAAGCGCAGATAAATAACTCGTAAAAACCAGGATATGAAAATTGCTTCACGGCAAATGAGTTTCCTGGTTTTTCTGTTGCTACCCTTCCTAAACCGGGCTCAAACTTTCCGTGTGAACATTGCCCCGGCCCTGCAACAGGAAAACCTGGACGGACGCCTCTTACTATTGATCTCCAACAACGACCATTCCGAGCCCCGCTTTCAAATCAATGACGCAGCCGGTACCCAAATGGTCTTTGGCATCGACGTGGAGAGCTGGGCGCCCCGACATTCGCAGCTGGTAGACATGCACGCCTTTGGCTATCCGCTGGAACGCCTGAAAGACGTGCCTGCAGGCGACTACTACGTCCAGGTGCTGCTGCACAAATACGAGACCTTTCATTTGAAGAATGGACATGCCGTCAAGCTTCCGATGGACCGCGGGGAAGGTCAGCACTGGAACCATGCCCCGGGGAACATTTATTCCAAGCCCATAAAAATTCACTTCGATCCCTCCACAACCGGCGAGATCGCCCTGACCATTGACCAGCTCATTCCTCCGATCAAGGAGCCTCAGGACTCCAAATACATCAAGCACATCAAAATCCAGAGCAAGCTCCTTACCGAATTCTGGGGACGTCCCATGTTCCTGGGTGCGCACATCCTTCTTCCGGAGGGTTTTGACGAGCACCCGCAGGTGAAATATCCGCTGGCCATCTTCCACGGTCACTTCCCTTCCGACTTCGGCGGTTTCAGCACCAATGCTCCCGACCCCAACCTCAAGCCCGACACCAACACCCGCTTCCGAATCAGCGGCTATAATAAAATCGTTCAGCAAGAAGCCTACGACTTTTACAAGCAATGGACCGGCCCCAACTTTCCCCGCGTCCTGGCGATCGAAATCGAGCACGCCAACCCCTACTACGACGACTCCTACGCCGTCAACTCCGAAAACCTCGGCCCTTACGGCGACGCCATAACCTATGAGCTGATCCCCGAAATCGAAAAACGCTTCCGCGGCATCGGCCAGGGCTGGGCCCGCTTCACCTACGGCGGCTCCACCGGCGGCTGGGAAGCCCTTGCCGTACAAGTCTTCTATCCGGACGAGTACAATGGCTGCTATGCCGCCTGTCCCGACCCGGTCGACTTCCACCACTATACCACCATCGATCTCTATAACAACAAGAATGCCTACTACGTCGAAAGCGACTACAAACAGACGCCCCGCCCCGGCTACCGCGACTACCTCGGCCACGTCAGCGCCCTGGTCAAAGAAATGAACCAGCGCGAGCTGGCCCTGGGCACCCGCAGCCGCAGCGGCGACCAGTTCGACATCTGGGAAGCCGTCTTCTCTCCCTCCGACGCCGACGGCTACCCAAAACGCATCTTCGACAAATACACTGGCGCCATCGACTCCTCTGTCGCCACCTACTGGCGCGACCACTTCGACCTCGCCCACATCATCCAGCGCGACTGGCCCAAATTCGGCGACAAGCTAAAAGGGAAAATCCACATCTACGTCGGCGACATGGACAGCTACTACCTCAACGACGCAGTCTACGCGGCCGAAGACATCCTGAAAAAGCTGTCCAACCCCGCCTGCAACTGCCAAATCGACTACGGCGACCGCGCCGAGCACTGCTGGAACGGCGACCACACCCAGCCCAACTACATCAGCCGCCTCCGCTACCACCAGATGTACATCAAAAAGTGGTCGGAAGAAGTCAAAGCCCGCGCCCCCAAGGGCGCCGACCTCAAATCCTGGCGCTATTAACCCCTCAACGCCATGCTAAACACCACCTACCGCATCGAATGCATCAACCCCATCCTTTACGTAAAAGACATGGCGACCAGCCTCCACTTCTACGTCGACCTCCTGGGCTTCACCGCGGCCGAATGGGGTGACGACACCTTCACCTCCATCAACCGCGACAACACCGGCATCTACCTCTGCAAAGGCGGCCAGGGCCAACCCGGCACCTGGATCTGGCTCGGCTTCGACGGCGACATCTACGCCCTCCACGCCGCCCTCCAATCCCACAACATCCCCATCCGCATGCCCCCCACCAACTTCTCCTACGCCCTCGAAATGCACGTCCTCGACCCCGACGGCCACGTCATCCGCTTCGGCACCGACCCCCTCCCCCAAATCCCCACTCCCCCCGACCACCCCATCAAAATCTAATCCCATCCCCGCCACCCACCTGCATTCCCATTTATTCCCCTTTCCCCTCCCAAATCCCACTTTAAACCCCTATCTTTGCCGCTCGTTGCCAGATCACCCGCCGAGCCCCAAGCCGGCGCCGTCATCCAGGCACACCGGAGTATCTCAAAATACCCGTTCGGGAAGTAGCGCAGGCCGGTAGCGCACCTGGTTTGGGACCAGGGGGTCGCAGGTTCGAATCCTGTCTTCCCGACTTTTTAAAATTGTTTTTCAATTAATTGAAAGCTGTTCCGATAGATTGGGGCAGCTTTTGCTATTTATGAAAGAGTTAATCCCGTTTCCTACACTTGAAGAAATCGAATATTTTATTCGTCAGTTATCCGAGGAGTGTTTGATGCCGACCTAACCAAGAATCTGTGCACCGAAAATCCGATTTAACATTGGAAGGTTAAGACTAAGTGGTGTACCGCGTCCAATGTTGGTTGATGGTCAAAACATTTGTGTCTCTCACCCGCTGCAATTATACGAACTTGGTAAGAAATTGAAATTGACTACAATAAGTGGGGATATTGAATGTCCAAAATTCTAATAGCTTCAGTTGCCGTTTCTTGTGTCAATCCAATCATCGGGTTATTGCCTTCAAATTTCATTTGCAAATAATCATCAATCAAATAAACTTTATTTATATTAATCAACCTCTTTCTCAATATGTCCTTCCATTTTGAATCACGGTCCAATTCCTTTTGAGCTTTGTAATTAAACTTATAAAACCCATCCATATCGAACTCCAATGGTTTCCAACTGGTTGCTGGTACCATAACTCCATCAATATCTAGTAATATATATTTCTCGTACATAATGGCTGCTCAAATATCAAACATATCTGTTCTAATTAAGCTGCTGAGATCGAGTTGTATTATTGAGCGTTAACTTTTCTCTAGCTCAATAACAATTTCAATGCTTCCCTTCAACTGTGGAATATTCGTTTTGATGGTATCCCAGATAATATCGTAATCAACTCCAAAGTAGTGATGAATAATTTTGTTGCGGATATCACTCATATCTCTCCAAGGGATTAGAGGATATTTTGCTTTGAAATCGGGATGTATTTTGCTACTGGCTTCACCGATTATTTCAAGGCTTCTACAAACAGCTCTGGTTAATCGGTCATTAGCAAGAAATTCTTCGAAGGTACACTGTTGAGATTCCTTGATAAGATAGATACATTCATCAAGTATAAGTCGGAGAAAATCAACTTGCGACAGAGACATATTCCACGGTTTTCAAAATGTGTGGGCCGATATAGGGACTTAAGGATTGAGTAGTTACTAACTACCTTCTTGCCGAATAAGTTTTCAAGAAAATGGTTAAGCGACAAAAAATTATTAAACGTTTTTTTGTCTTTTTGAATATCGACGAGCAGGTCAATATCGCTACTGGGAGTCATCTCGTTCCTTACATAAGAGCCGAATAACCCAATCCGATTAACTCCATATAGGGCCAACTGTTGCTTATTGGCTGAAAGAATGTTAAGTATGGTATCCCTATGTAAGGTATTATTCATAAGACAAAAGTAATCAAATCTTCGATAATTTTTATGTGTTGTAAATCAATTTGTTGTGGTGTATTTGCCTTTCTAAAAATTGAATCTCTCTTGAATGAGGCTACGTGCCTTTAATTTCATTAATAGATGACAGATACTCCACTCCATATTAAAGAACTTAAATTGAAGCTTTGGCTTTCCAAGTCTCCAGGGGAAAGGCTGAAACTGACATTGGAAGGTAATGGTCAGTTGCTTCATTTTTGGTCCTTTGCTCAAATAATTGCTAGGTATCAAAACGATAAAAAACTGTTGACCTGGTTGAAATAAAGAACTTTGTGTAATTCTATTCCTGGAATAATAACATAAAAGGAGCCTAAATATTACTCTGAAAAAAGAACCCTTCAGATCGTTTGATCCGAAGGGTTTTTCGTTTGAAGGAAAATCTGTTACTGCTTCACCACCTTCATGATGCTATCCCCGTAGCGGATAATGTACATGCCCGCGGCGAGGGTACTGATGTCCACATCCAATTGCACGGTTCCCGCCGGCACTGACTGTACTAACACCTTCCGCCCGGAAAGATGATACAACTCAATGGTATGCTGTCCCGAGGCTGCCTGCGGCAACACGATATGCACGGTGGATTTAGCAGGATTGGGAGACAGCTGCATCGTACGGGTCTGAGCACTGAATTGCAACACCCGTATCGTCGAATAGTCTATTTTGCCATCCAGATCCACTTGTGCCAGGCGATAGTAATTCGTACTGGAAAGCGGCGCGGCATCCGTAAACTGGTAATGCTGGGGTATGCTTGTAGTCCCATTACCCGCGATACGGCCAATTTTTGTAAAGGCTATGCCGTCAGCCGACCGTTCTATATCAAAGTGGTCATTATTCGATTCCATAGCGGTTGCCCATTGCAGTAAGGCATACTTGTCGACTGCTTTTACAGTAAATGACTGCCAGGTCACAGGAAGCGGCGTTCCTCCACCCATGATAAAGAAATTACTGAAACCGTCGATGACTATTTCCAGGTAATAACCCCCGATCACGGTCTGATTGCCAACCGTGTTTTCGAGGGTGCCCCAGCCAACAGGCTGGATATCTTTGTCGTCCGACGAAGGCGTATACGAAGCGGGCGCAACACCAGTGGATGGTTGTTTCTTCACCTTTAAACTACCCGGATCCTGGATGGTAGGATCTTTCGCTTTCATGGCATCGAACTGGGCCTTCGTGAAGATCAGCCGCACATGGATGGAAGCACCTGCCGGATGGTTGGTAACGTTAATCGTATAGTTACGGTCAAGATAGGCATGGCCATCGGTCTGCCGGGGCGCCTGGTTATAGAAATCATAGGTTGATACGGAAACAGTTCCCAGGTTATAGTCGTCCCTGATCGCCGCAACAGGGGTGCTCGTATTGCTGGTCGGTCCGGCTACCGGTACCTGGAACGTAGTCCATGCATTGCTGGTACCGATAAGCGACTGAGTACCGCTCTGGGCGAAGCTGTTCCCGGCAGCATTCGGATTCGCGGGGATGACTGTCATCGTCGTATTGAGCAGGGGTGGTTGATAATTGGAGTTGAGAAGATTGTCCAGGTGACGTACATACACATTTTGTCCTGTATAACCGTCCGGCGTTTTCCGCCCATCGTTCCAGGCAATCACTCCTTTACCATCGGCATCCATATACATAAAGGCCGAAGATGGGTTATAATAAGATCCGGCGACTCCCCCCGAATTAAGCGGCAGACCCAGGGCGCCCCAGAGCAACTTGCCGCCTTCTCCTACGGGGCTGGCCTTTACAAAGTCACGACCATTGGGACCGACATAATAAAATGTTGCGTTCCCCGCTCCATCGCCTGCGAATGCAGGAAAGCGATCATTGCCGGTGCCAATACCGATGACAATCCCGGCATCTTTACCGGCAGGAGTGACTTTATCAACCGCGAAAGAATCGGCACGCTGGCGGGTCAATTTTACTTCCTGGTAATAAAAATCAGAAGGCCCACTGCTACTGCTAAGCCCATTAATGGAGCTTACCATCAACGCCCTGTTGCCGGAACCCGTAAGCGAATAGTCGTAAAAGTAACTGGAATTAGAAGGGGCAATCAGCGTATCCAGTGCGGACTTCCCCTGGTTCAATTTATCCAGATCAGTCCGAACAACGTCGTCGCTTTTGAGCTGGTAGGGAATATCGTCATATTTTTCCATCGCCACCGTGATACCCCTCGTAGCCCAGTTGGTTACTTTTGAATCGGCATAATTCCGCTGGTTCCAGGTTACCAGGAGGGCGTTGATATTGCCATCCGATGGCAGCTCGTTTGCATTGATCTTTTCGATCCTGTAATTGACGTATTTGTCATAATACTTTTCACTGTCGGGATAAAGATCG
>JAFDYG010000157.1 GCA_018267545.1 Bacteroidota bacterium | reverse complement strand
TCTGTAAAGTAGGGTCCAGCACGCCTGGCGTTCCAATGCCGATAGCCGTTGGCTTCAAGCCCGACTTTTCGCTCATTTCCGCTACCAGCTTGGATATTTGACCGATGATATGATCGTATCCCTTCGATGCTTCTGTGTCGACACGAGTACGGACCATAGGAGTGGGGTTACTAATAGACTCGAGAATGACACCTTCGATCTTTGTGCCGCCGAGGTCGATGCCCCATAAAGGTTGATTCATTTTTTTTGCAGTTCGTTTAGCCGTAATTGGCTCTGGGCGCTAATTTAATGAATCCGCTTTTTAGCAAATTCTAAAATATTTATAGCAAACTCGCCGCCCTTGCTAAATCTTCAGGAGTATCGATTTCAACACCCATATAATTTGTGATCACCATCCGCATCGGCACGCCATTCTCCAGATACCGCAAACATTCGACCTTCTCGGCTGCTTCCAGCGGACTCATCGGCCACGCCGTAAACTGCAGCAAAGCCTGCTTCCGGAATGCATATACGCCGATGTGCTCATAGTATGTAACAGCGGCAGACTTGTCCCTGGGATAGGGAATGACGCTGCGGCTGAAGAAGAGTGCATTGTTGTTCTTGTCCAGCGCAACTTTCACGTAGTTGGGGTCCTCGATAAACTTTTGCTCTTTTAGCTCCTGCACCAGCGATGCCACCTGCACTTGCTGTCCATCCGTACCCCGGAACACCGACAGCAGCTTTTCCAACGGCTCCTTCCGGACAAAAGGCTCGTCGCCCTGTACATTCACGACAACGTCTACGTCCATGTCCGCGACAGCTTCCGCGATCCGGTCGCTTCCACTCTCGTGCGTACGAACGCTCATCTTTGCCTTCCCCCCATTTTTGGTGATCTCCTGATAGATGATATCACTGTCGGTAACGACCATCACCTCGTCGAATAAGCCGGTGGCGAGCGTGTTGTCGTACGTGTGCCGGATGACGGTCTTGTCCCCCAGGGGTTGCATCAGCTTGGCAGGGAATCGAGTCGCCGCATAACGAGCGGGAATCATGGCAATTATCTTCATGATTAAGTATTAATTGGGCGAAATTAAGTATATTTAAACACTAACGTTTTGCCCCGCCAAAATTGGACAAAGTCCAATTTCTCCCAAACTTATCGCCCGATAATTGCCAAAACCAAAACTCGTATGCAAACAAGTGAACTGCTTAAAAGCTACCTGGTAGACACTCACACCTGGGACGAAATGTATGTCCACAGCGACGTGCGTCAGCAATATCAGCATGTGGTAGACTTCCTGCAGCAGATGAACATCGAAGAGCTGAACAAAAAGGAAGAATTCGCCAAAAGAATGTTTATGAGCCAGGGCATCACCTTCACCGTCTATAGCAGCGGCGAAGGCATCGAGAAGATTTTCCCCTTCGATATCATTCCCCGCATCATCACTGCCTCCGAATGGAACTATATAGAATCGGGCATCCGCCAGCGGCTCAAGGCGCTAAATCTTTTCCTGAAGGACGTATATAATAATCAGTTTATCCTGAAGGACGGCGTCATCCCGACGGAGATGATTTATAGCTGTCCCCATTTTCTTCGCGAGATGCATGGCTTCCCCGTGCCGCACGATATCTATGTACACATCGCGGGTATCGATCTCATCCGCGATCAGGACGGCACTTTTTACATCCTCGAAGACAACCTGCGGACGCCAAGCGGCGTCAGCTATATGCTCGAGAACCGGGAGATCACCAAGCGAATCTTCCCCGATCTCATTCCCAAGAATAATGTACGGACCGTCACTGAATACCCGGATATCCTGCACCGGAACCTGGTCTCGCTATCCCCCCGCCAGACGTCCAATCCAACCATCGTCCTGCTGACGCCGGGAATCTATAACTCGGCGTATTTCGAACATACTACCCTGGCCCGGCTGATGGGCGTGGAGCTGGTCGAGGGACGCGACCTCGTCGTAGACAATCACCGCGTCTATATGAAAACTACGTCCGGCCTGCAGCAAGTCGACGTCATCTATAGAAGGGTGGACGACGACTTTCTCGACCCGCTGGTTTTCCAGCCGGACAGCATGCTGGGAGTGGCGGGGATCATGAGCGCTTACAGAAAAGGAAACGTGGCGATCGTCAACGCGGTCGGGAACGGAGTCGCAGACGATAAGGCTATCTATACTTATGTACCGGCGATGATCCGCTACTATCTGAACGAAGAGCCGATTCTAAAGAACGTGCCGACCTATCAGCTGGGAAACCGCGAGGAACGCGAATACGTATTCCCGAATATGAACCAGATGGTCGTAAAGAAAACTAACGGCAGCGGCGGATATGGCATGCTGATGGGAAATTCCGCCAGCGAGGAAGAGATCGCACGCTACAAGGAAGAAATCCTGAAAGATCCCCGCCAGTATATTGCACAACCCGTCATCAGCCTGTCATCGGCGCCCTGTTATATGAACGGCCGGCTCAAACCCCGCCGCGTAGACCTTCGACCCTATGCGCTTTGCGGCCCCGATGGCATCCAGATCGTACCGGGCGGCCTCACCCGCGTAGCCCTGCGGGAAGGTTCCCTCGTCGTCAATTCCTCCCAGGGCGGAGGAAGCAAGGATACCTGGGTATTGGCAAGTTAGAAAACATTAAACCCCTTTTGTATTATACATGCTGAGTAGAGTAGCCGACAGTTTATATTGGATGAGCCGCTATATGGAAAGAACCGATGGGATTCTCCGTATGCTGCGAATCAACTATGCATCCTCCCAGGACGATATTCAGGATTTTTCCTGGAAGCCGGTCCTGCGCATCTTCTCGTATCTCGAC
>JAFDYG010000156.1 GCA_018267545.1 Bacteroidota bacterium | reverse complement strand
GGTTTGTTGTCTTTGAGTTCTTTTAATCCTTTGTAGTAGGAATGGCTGAATGAGCTTTGAGGGTAGAGGGCGAGGGCCGAGTCGATGTATAGGCCTGCCCGTTGGGTATAGGCCGGAGTGTTGTAGCGGTCGTTGTCGAAGTCTCCCAGGTCATAATAGTAGCGTCCCATGAGGGAATAATATTCTGCCTGGATGCTATCGGGGGCGGTGTGGACGTCAATCTTGTTGAGGGAATCGAGGGTTTCTTTGAACATGCCGGCGGAGAGCAGGCAGAATCCCATTTTTACCCGGGCGTAGGTGATGCGGTTGGGGTCACCGAGCTGGCGGGCTAATTCCTGGAGCTGGCGGGCGTAGGTAAAGGCGGAGTCGTAGTTGAAGACTTTGTAGGATTCGTATAGGCAGAGAGTGGCGTCGAAGCGGGCGGGGAGATTGTCGTCTTTTATGTTGGAGGATGAGGTTTTGAGCTGTTGGATGGAGTGGATTTTTGCCGAGTCGTATTTGGGGGAGGCTGCTATGGTTTGATTGAGCTGATCGAACTGGCACCAGGACGGGGATAAGATGAGAAGAAGAAGGCCCGTTAGGATATATCTCATAAGCATGCAATGATGCTCAAAAGTATGTAAAAGATGTGTGGGTGGGGCGGCGGTGGGGGGAAAAAAATAAGCCCAGATAGAAATCCAGGCCGTTGCTAAAATCCAATATCCTATTAAAAGCCATAATAGGTAATGCAAAACAGGTTCCACTTTTTTTTAAGCGGGGAGGAGCATTATTTGTGTGGATCGATGTGGAGGATAATCCTCAGTAGGGGTGGTAATTTCTCAATTTTAGGGTAATTTAGCGGTATAATTTAGCAGTATGATTGCTGAAAACGATGCTATATTTCTCAAAATGGCCATTGCCCTCGCCAAGGAGGGGGTGGAGAATGGAAAGGGGGGACCTTTTGGCTGTGTAATCGTCAAGGATGGGGTGGTTATTGGTCGGGGGTGTAATGGGGTAACGTCGACGAATGACCCTACGGCGCATGCGGAAGTGATGGCGATCAGGGATGCTTGTCAGCGTTTGGGGGATTATCAATTAACGGGTTGTGTGGTGTATGCGTCCTGCGAGCCGTGTCCGATGTGTCTGGGCGCTTTATATTGGGCGAGGCCTGACCGCGTTGTATATGCGGCTTCCAGGGATGAGGCGGCGGATGCGGGTTTTGACGATGCGTTTATTTATACGGAGATCAATCTTCCTGGGAAGGGAAGGAAGATACCTTTTGAGCATGAGGCGGTGGAAGGCAGTGAGGAGGTGTTTGCCTTGTGGAAGGAGAAGGGGAATCGGAAGCTATATTGAGATTGTTCCGGGCTGCCGGACGAGGATGGAGCTGCCGAGCGGGGATTGTGCTGCCGGCGGGTGTGGAGCTGCCGGCGGGTATGGGGCTGACGAGCGGGGATGAAGCTGCGGGCGGGTGTGGGGCTGGGGACGGGGTATAAAAAGACGGCCCACCTGGAAAGGCGGGCCGCTACACTAAAAACTAACTAAAAACTGATAGGTATGTTGGTTATTTGTTCTTCTTGCTGAACAACTGCCAGCTTGTGGAGTTATCGGCGCGCAGGGTAACAGTACCGTCTGCATTTTCAACCGTAACATAGTAGCTGTTGGTGCCGTCACCATTGAATTCGAACAGGTCGGTGATCCAATAGTTCTTGTAATCGCGTTTCAGGTCGAGCAGCAGCTGGATAGGCAGCTGGTTGGATTTGATGTTGCGGGTTACGGCCAGCAATTCTCCGTTGTCGTTATAGAAGGCGAACATGACCATGTCGTTCATCTTGAAAGTGAGCTGCGTATAGCTCTGGCTGCTTTTCATTTCGATCAGCTCTGCTTTTTGGAAGTCTTTCTGGAAGGAAGCCTTGATTACGTCATTTCTGTCATTGGCAAAGCTGCTGGTTACGCCGACGGTTACTATTAAGGCGGCGGCAAGGGCGATTTTCTTGATTGAGTTAAGTGAGCGTTTCATATACTTTAATTTTATTGGTTTTTTATTGCTTGTTTACATAACAAAGATAGAGCTTTTAATAGGTACTATACAATGCATAGTACATTGATTGGCATAATACCGTTATGAACGGTAAAATTCCGGGGATGAGCTGCGGCGGCCCCATTGGTAGCGGGTTGGCGGCTG
>JAFDYG010000155.1 GCA_018267545.1 Bacteroidota bacterium | reverse complement strand
GTTGGTAACCTGATCTCGGGTATGCTGGGCGGCTTGCCTGTCACCTCTGTGATCGTACGCAGCTCGGCCAATCTCAACTCGGGCGCCAAGAGCCGCTTATCGACGATTCTGCATGGTTCCCTGTTATTCCTGTCGGTTTTATTTATACCGGGTCTGCTGAATATGATCCCCCTCAGCGCGCTCGCCGCTATCCTCATCATGACGGGGTATAAGCTGGCCAAGCCGACCTTGTTCAAAGAATTTCACATGAAGGGATGGGACCAGTTCGTTCCCTTTGTGGTAACGATCGTTGCTATCCTCCTATCCGATCTGCTGATCGGGATATTGATCGGTATCGGCGTCAGCCTTTTCTTCCTTATCCGCAGCAATTTCCGTTCGGCGGTTATGATCGTACATGACGAGAATAAGTATCTGCTACGTTTCCGGAAGGACGTATCGTTTTTGAATAAACCGATTGTAAAGAACAAGCTGGAATCTGTCCCCAAGGACTCTTATGTCCTTATCGATCTGTGTCGTGCGGACTTTATCGACAAGGACGTGATAGATGTAATCAATGAGTTTATGCATCATGCACATTTGAAAAATATACAGGTAGAAATTAGAAAAAGCGCATTTAAGGCTGCGCACCAATCGATTGGAAATCAAAATGGCTCAAAAATAAAAGCTGCCTAATAAATTATTAAATTGCATCATCAATAGAACCAAGAACAACAATTCATTATGACACCAATAGAAAAATTATTGCTAGAAAACAAGGCCTGGGCGGCTGAAGTAAAAGCAGATGATCCTGGTTATTTTGAACGTCTTTCACACCTACAGACTCCGCAATTTCTGTGGATAGGCTGCAGTGACAGCCGGGTGCCTGCGGACAAAATCACCGGCACACAGCCGGGTGAAATCTTCGTACACCGGAACATCGCCAACCTGGTCATCCACACGGACGTCAATGTACTGAGCGTGCTGGACTATGCGGTCAATCACCTGAAGGTGAATCACGTCATCGTCTGCGGTCACTATGGCTGCGGCGGTGTAAAGGCTGCTATGACCAATCACGACTTCAAGTATGTATTGAACATGTGGCTGCGGAATATCAAGGACGTGTATAGGCTCTATAGTGATGAGCTGGATGCAATTCCCGATTTCGATCAGCGGGCGGACAGGCTCGTGGAGCTAAATGTAAAAGAGCAGGTGATGCACCTCGCGAAGACTTCGATCATTCAACGCGCGTGGAAGAATGATCAGCGGCCGATCCTGCACGGATGGGTGTATGGATTGAAGGATGGGTTGTTGAACTCCGTGTTTGAGATGGACCCGAAGTCGAAGCTTGATCCATTGTATACTTATGACGACCTATAACAAACACCAAAGGGGCATATCATTCTGATATGCCCCTTCTTCTTTATCGTTTTATTTACTTCGCTTTATGTCTAGCCAGCGCTTTGCGGCTAAATTCGCTGAGGATCAGCTTGCCGCTGATGGCGGCGCGTTCGAGCAAGAGCTGGTCCCAGTGTTCGGTTCCTTTCCAGAAATTTTGTTTTAGCAGTGCCATCGCTTCGGGGTTGGAATGGGCGAGCTGATTGGCGAGTCGTTGGACGGACTCGTCGAGCTCGACGATCCCGCCGTGGAGTTCGGAATAGAGGCCGCGGCGGCGGGCCCATTCGGCGTCGCGCCACATGGTGGCGTCGATGGAGAGGCTGCTGAAGGCGGAGAGGCCGAGCTTGCGTTCGACCGCAGGGCCTACCACGAAGGGGCCGATGCCGATGGCGAGTTCGCTGAGCTTGACGTCGGCGCCTTCGAGGGCGACGGCATAGTCGGCGGCGGCAGCGAGACCTACTCCACCGC
Organism: Bacteroidota bacterium; assembly: GCA_018267545.1. GTDB lineage: Bacteria > Bacteroidota > Bacteroidia > Chitinophagales > Chitinophagaceae > Puia. The sequence continues at coordinate 1,136 of JAFDYG010000155.1, read as the reverse complement.
CTACACATTTACCCTGAATGCGGGCGATGATGAACTTGGGGCATTTGCGCATCGCGTTGATGAGGTGGGCAAATCCGCTAAAGAACTGCAGGCCTTGTTCGGGGGTCTCGATGGCGAGGAGCTCGTCGAAGGAGGCGCCTGCGCAGAAGGCCTTTTCGCCTGCGGACTTGATGACGATCACCTTTGTCTCGTGGTCGTTGCCGGCGCTGTGTACTTCATGGGTCAGGGCTTCGAGCAGACGGCCGGGCAGGGAATTGCTTTGGGGGTGGGAGAATTCGATAGTCGTTACTCCATTATGGTTTTCGGATTTTACATGTCCTTCCTTGATGTCGTGGTGCATGGCAGAGTTTGTTTTACAATTTTTTTTGAACCATCGTAAGAATCGTGGCGATGGCGACGCTTTCGCCGGTCTGGTCGTAGACGTCTACGTACCATTTAACGATGCCGCGCGGGACGTCCGTTGCTTCCCTCTTCTCCTGCGGGATCTTTTCCTTACAGGTAAGCTTGACGCCGATGGTGGTACCGGCGTAGACGGGTTTCAGGAACCGGCATTCTTCGAGTCCATAGTTGAGCATGACCGGTCCTTTTCCGGCGTCTACGAAGAGACCGGCGGCCGCGCTCAGGATGAGGTAGCCGTGGGATACGGGCTTTTCGAAGAGCGTGCCTTCCAGGGAGGTGTGATCGGTATGCGCATAGAAATGGTCCCAGCTCAGGTTGGCAAAGTTGGAAATATCGGTCTCGGTGATGGTTCGTTTGTGCGTGATAACGGTGTCGCCTATCTGCAGCTCTTCGAAATACTTCCGGAAGGGATGTTTCTCTTCGAGGATCTGGTGGGCGTGCGGCTGGTAAGTATGGCTCAGGCTGGTGAGCATCGAGGGCGAGCCCTGGACCGCTACGCGCTGCATATAGTGCTTGACCCCCCGGATACCGCCCATCTCTTCCCCCCCGCCGGCGCGGCCCGGGCCGCCGTGTACCAATAGGGGAAGCGGGCTGCCGTGGCCGGTGCTTTCTTTGGCGCATTCTTCATTCAGGATGAGGATGCGGCCGTGGTGGGTGGCGGCGCCGAGGACGTAATTTCTGGCGATGGTGTCGTCGGCGGTGACGATGGAGCTGCAGAGCGAGCCCTTTCCTTTCTT
>JAFDYG010000154.1 GCA_018267545.1 Bacteroidota bacterium | reverse complement strand
CCGTTTGACGCTGGAGCGGGCAGGCTATACCGTCGTCGGTGTGGCCCGCTCGTATCATTCGGCCATGGAGATCATCAATGGGACGCCGCCGCAGCTGGTGTTGCTGGACATTTTTCTGAAAGGGGAACTAACGGGAATCGACCTTGCCAGCGAGCTGAATAAGCGGGATATTCCTTTTGTATATCTGTCTGCCAATTGTAATACGGGGGTACTGGAGATGGCAAAGGTGACGCAGCCTTCGGGTTTCATCGTGAAGCCTTTCCGGGAGAAGGATTTGCTTGTGACTTTGGATATTGCGCGTTATCGTCACGACTATAAGCAACAGCTGAAAGGTGCTGCCGGTGCGGATTCCATGCCGGCGAAAAAGCAGCGTGGAGCAGCGGTGGCGAGTGTCGGTATGGGAGGCGGTCCAGTGGGGACGATGAGTGGAATGATGGGGGGCGGATATAGCGGTCTGGGTGGTGCAGAGGATGGGCAGGGGTTAAATGGAATTATCGGCAATAGTCCCAATATGCTTCGGGTATTCGATTTGGTAAAGGAGGTGGGGCCGCTGGATACGTCGGTGCTTATATTGGGTGAGAGTGGTACGGGAAAGGAGGGGATTGCCAATTGTATACATCATTTGTCGGCTCGTAGGAAAGGGCCATTTGTGAAGCTGAATTGTGCGGCGTTGCCGCCGAATTTGGTGGAGTCGGAGCTCTTTGGTCATGAGAAGGGTTCTTTTACGGGTGCGTATGACCGAAGGATTGGGAAGTTCGAGCAGGCCAATGGGGGGACGCTGTTTCTCGACGAGATAGGAGAGATGCAGCCGTCGGTGCAGGTGAAGCTGCTTAGGGTGCTGCAGGAGCGGGAGATCGAGCGGATTGGGGGAAGGGATACGATCAAGGTGAATGTGCGGATCATTGCGGCGACGAATGTGAATCTGGAGAAGGCGATTGCGGAGGGGAAGTTCCGGCTGGACTTGTATTACCGGTTAAACGTGTTTCCGGTGGTATTGCCGCCGTTGAGGGAGCGGAAGGGAGATATACCGCTATTGGTATCGCATTTCATAAAGATGTATGCGCAGAAGACCAACCGGCCGACGGAAGGGATCTCTGGGGAGGCGCTGGCGAAGCTCATGGAGTATTCCTGGCCGGGGAATGTGCGGGAGCTGCAGAACCTGGTCGAGAGGAGTGTGCTGATGTCGAATGATACGATCTTGAAGAATGTTTCTTTCATATCGCCGCATCCGGGAGAGAAGGAGCCGGAGACGAGCATAGTAATGGAGTCGGCGGGAGGGCAGCCGGTGAAGACGATTGCGGAGATGGAGAGGGACCATATTCTTTCTGTGCTGAGGACTTGTAAGGGGAGGATTTCGGGACCTGGCGGTGCGGCGGCGTTGCTCAATCTGCCGGCGTCGACGTTAAAGTCGAAGATGAAGAAGCTGGGGATTGAGAAGATTTACAAGGGATAAGTCGGGTGATGGGCGGTTTTCTTTGAGTTTTTCGGGTTGATGATTAGCGAGTTATCGGAAAAGAAGAAAAATGTTTTATAAATGAATGAATATTCACTTATTTTTGTTTTATGCGAGTAAGGGATGAAAGCAAGATTGAAGCGTTATTTGAGCATGCGATAAAGATGATTGTAAAGGAGGGGTTTGATGGGTTGAGCATGCAGAAGCTGGCAAAGGCGGCGGGAGTGTCGCCGGCGACGATCTATATTTATTTTAAGGATCGGGATGATTTGCTTGTGCAGCTGTACAGGTCGGAGACGGACAAGTATTTTGATTTTGTCCTGAAGGGGTTCGACCCGGAGATGGATTTTGCGACGGGGTTGTCGGTGCAATGGAAGAATCGTGCGGCGTATATGATCGAGTTTCCGGACAAGGCGCATTTTATGGAGCATTTTTCTTTTACGCCGTTGCATGCGAAGGCTTCCAGGGGGAAAGACATGAGGTTTGCGGAGGTGATGCATCGGTTTGTGAATAAGGCGATAGCGAGTGGGGAGCTGGTCCGGATGCCGGTGGAGGTATATTGGTCGGTGGCTTTTGCTCCTTTGTTTAATTTGGTCAGGTTTCATAAGGCGGGGATGAATATGGCGGGGGAGCCGTTTGTGTTGACGGATGAGATGCTGGGGCAGACGTTGAAACTGGTGTTGAAGGCCTTGCGGCCTTGAGTTTGGGTTGGGGTGCAGTTTTAGAGGAGAGTTTTTTTTGCTTGTTTAAATAAATGAATGTTCATTTTAAAACTTAGATTATGAAAAAAGAAAATCAATTGGTAGGAAATGGGGGCGCTGTGTTGACTGGGAGTGTGGGGGTTGGTGGTGATGTAGGTGCTGTGGCTGGGCAGGCGGCGTTTACGAGGTATCAGACGTTTATCATCGTGGTGATTTCGCTTTTGCAGTTTACGGTGATTTTGGATTTTATGGTGATGGCGCCGTTGGGGGCTCAGCTGATCCGAATATTGAAGATCAGTCCTTCGCAGTTTGGGTGGGTGGTGTCGGTGTATGCGTTTAGTGCGGGGATTTCGGGGATTTTGGCGGCGGGTTTTGCGGATAGGTTTGACCGGAAGAAGATGCTCTTGTTTTTTTATACCGGGTTTATTGTGGGGACGCTGCTTTGCGGGATGGCGACAGGGTATTACTTTTTGCTGGGGGCGAGGATGGTGACGGGGTTATTTGGGGGCGTATTGTTTTCGACGAATATGGCGATTGTGGCGGATCTGTTTGCGTTGGAGAAGAGGGGAAGGGTTATGGGGTTTGTGCAGATGGCGTTTGCGGTTAGCCAGGTGGCGGGGATTCCGGTGGGGTTGTTCTTTGCGAATAATTATGGATGGCATATGCCTTTTTTGATGATCGTGGGGCTTTGCGTGCCGGTGGGGATAGTGATTTGGCGGTGGATGAAGCCGGTCACGCAACATTTGGTGGAGAGGAAGGAGCAGCGGCCGCTGGCGCATTTGGTGAGGACGGCTTCGCAGGGAAGGTATTTGAGGGCTTTTGCGGCGACGGCGTTGTTGTCGACGGGGGGCTTTTTGATGATGCCTTATTCGAGCACGTTCCTGGTCCATAATGTGGGGATCGATGAGAAGGTGCTGCCGATCGTGTTTATGGTGGCGGGATTTGTGGGGTTGTTTACGGGGCCGTTGATCGGGAAGCTGAGCGATAGGATTGGGAAGTTCAGAATGTTTTTGGCGGGGAGTGTGCTTGCGACCTTGATGGTGCCGGCCTTTACCTATTTATCGATTACGCCTTTGTGGGAGGTTTTGATCTTGAATACGCTGTTGTATACGGCGGTGTTTTCGAGGATGATTCCGAGCCAGGCGTTGCTTTCGGCGGTGCCCGATGCGAAAGATAGGGGGGCGTTTATGAGCATCAATTCATCGGTACAGCAGCTGGGCGGAGGTATTGCGTCGGTAGTAGGGGGATGGATTATTGCACAGAATGCGGCCGGTCTGCTGGTCCATTATGATCTGCTGGGCTGGGTGACGATCGGGGCGTTTTTCGGCAGTGCATTGCTGATGTATGCGGTAAATTCCTACGTTATTTCGAAGACGGCGGCGGCAAAACATTAAGCTTTTCTTAGCGAAAGTTTATTTATTTTAGCTCCATCATGAACCTCACGAAAAATACACATAAAGTACTGGTTGCCGTTTTGTTAACGGTGGGTACGGTGGTGTTGTCGATGGGGGGCATGGTGGGGCATTCCGTCCTTTATGGTCAGGCGTCTGTAGGAAAGGTGCAGGAGGTTGTAGAGCGGGATGGCGTGATTCTGCCGGCTCATGGCAATTTCGAGAAGGATGGGCCTGAGGCTGTGGAGAATGAAGTAGTCGAGAAGGCCCATGGTGAGCAGCTGCATAGTGAGATACAGAAGCTGCAGCCGCACAAGAATTTGTACAAGCGTTCCCGTAACCGTTCTGGTTCGGAGCTTTATTATACTACCTATAGCTTAGATAGTTATCATCCCCGGCTGGTCAGGTTGCCCGAGCGGTATGAGGCAAGCATACATACGGCTATCCTGGTCACTTCATCGCTGCGCGGGCCGCCTTGCGCCTAGCGTACAATTTCCCTCCCGGGAATAGAGATTTCCATTCTTTTTTAGCTGGACGCGATGTCTGGTTTGAGGCCGAAAAGTTCGGCCGGACGTGAGGTCTGGCTTCTTATCAACTTAAAAATACCGCATGAAACATATACTGGCAGTAGTCATTGCTTCCTTCATTCTTGTACAATCCGTAAGCGCTCAATCAACAGTAACCGAAGATGTACCCAATAATGTATATAAAGCTTTCTCGAAGAGTTTCCCCGAAGGTGACGTGAAGAAATGGGAGAAGCATAAAGAGGGTTATGTAGCCCATTTCAAGAAAGACGGCAGGAAATATCACGCCTATTACTCTCACGAGGGGAAATGGAAGGGTACGGAGACGCATGTTCGCCGGACCAGGCATTTGCCTACGGCTGTGCAGGCGGCCTGGGAGAATAGCGGTTATGTGCAGTGGTATGTGCATAATATCCGTAAGATCGAAACACCTGATCAGCAGCTGTACGTACTGCATCTAAACAACGGAACGCTGCTGGATGCCAATAAATATGATGCGTTTAAGGAAGACAAGGTTCTGACTTTTACGCAGGAAGGACAACTGGTTAAAACGGAGAAGATCTAGCTTTTCCGCCCGGCAGCGCTCATTAATATGGGGTTATGGGTGAAATGCCGGGAGAGATGGGCTCCCGCGAGACTTGTGGGCGGGACCTATCTCACCAGGAATCCCCAGTCGACGACGCGACGGATGTATTGCTTATCCCGGATGACCCAGGTGTATTCCGCACCGCCATTGTCCGGGTTGAACATGTAGATGTAGAAGGTGTGCTTGTCGTTCGAGAGGAAGACGCCGTTCCGGCTACGGGTTGCTCCGTTTTCGGAAAAGCTGAATTTGGGATCATAGAGGTCAAAATAAGCGGTGGCCGGAATGGGAACGGTATCCTTACCTACCAGGATGGTCACCGCTTCTATTATGTTATGGGGTTGTTCGCCGTAGACGCCTCCGTAGTAAGGTTTACCGTCGATCTTTACCAGGTGCTTTTCATTGAACATGAGCTTGTGCTTGGTGGGCATGAAGAAGCTGGTCTTGATGGTGACCTGGATGTTGTCGTTTTGGTAGGTTATGAAGTTCTGCCCGTAGTCTTTGACGGGGAGGGATTGGAGCTGGGCTTTGCCGATGCTTTCGTCGACGGCTGCCAGGGAGAAGGAGGCGAGGTCTGCGCGGATGTCCTTTTCGGCGATCTTGGCGAAATTGTCTTTTTTGCTGCGGAAGTCGGGGAAGTCGAGGTCCTGGGCCAGGGAGGAAAGGGTGCTCAGGGTGAGAAGGCCTATGAGAGCCAGGCGGAATTTGAGCAGGTTGGCGAAGGTGGTGCGCATACGCTATTATTTGAAGTTATATTGATATTCGATCTTTCCCAGCAGCTCGCGCTGGCGGCTGAAGCAGGCTTCTTTTGTTTTCAGGCCTTTTTCGTTGTATTCATAGAGCCATTTCAGGTATTCGTTGCTGCCGTCTGGGACGACGAGCATGGAATTGAGCTGACCGCCTGCTGCATATTCGAAGATATTGTCGGGCAGGAGGCGTTTTGCCCGAATATTGTAACGGACGATGTCGGTCAGACGGTTGTCTGCGTCATAGTAATAATAGATGGTGGGTAGGGGGGACTTGTTGCGGACGGCGCGTTCTTCACCGACGTTTCCTTTTTCGTCGAGGACGAAGCTGATAAAGGTGGTGTCGGTTCCGTTTTTTATTTTGAGCATGGAGGAGGGCTTGCCGCTTGCGTCGTATTGCCAGAGGTGCTGTTCCTGGTCCTTTAGCTTGTTGTCGGTTTCGATGGAGGTATTAAGAATCGATGAAATACGTCCCTGGGCGTCGTATTGGTAGTCCGAGACGCTGCGGTAGGTGTCGCTGGTATCGGTGATCTTCAGGGTCCGTCCCTGTGGGTCATAGGTGGCGATGATGGTGGATTCGGTGGTGCCGGTGGCCTTGGTATGGGTGGTGAGGCGGAGGCCGTCGGAGGCAAGCTCCTGGCTGCCGGCAAAGCCGTCGCTGGGGCTTCCGTCTCTTTCAAAGCTGTTCAGTTTGACCGATTTAACGTGATTTTCCTGGTAGAGGTGGAGCCGGGTTTCGTTGAGCCGGGTGGTAACCAGGTCTTTATAGAAGTACTGGGCGGAAGTGGATTGTGCCCATACGATCAACAGGGATAAGCTGGTAATAAGCTTCATGGTATGTAAAGGAACGAAGAAATTGATTATTTAATATCTTGAACCTGTTAGAGTTTACTTATTTTAGTCGAAATTTTTACCCCTGTGTCGCATCTCAAAGAAAGGAAAGAAAAAATTTGTCTCAACTGCAAGGCCGAGCTTTATGCGCGTTATTGTCACATTTGTGGCCAGGAGAACCTGGAACCCAAGGAGACGGTTTGGCACCTGGTTTCGCACTTTTTTAACGACATTACCCATTTCGACGGCAAGTTTTTCAGCACGGTGAAGTATTTGATGCGTAAGCCGGGATTTTTGTCGAAGGAGTATATGGCTGGGCGGCGGATGTCTTATTTGAACCCCATTAGGATGTATGTGTTTACTTCGGCTATTTTTTTCATTTTTCTTTTTTCCCTGCAGAGGCCGAAGGATGTGATGCATGAGAAGAACAGGAAGGAGTCGGCAAGTACGGTGAAGGAGGTACGGGAGCGGCGGGATAGGTATGCAAAGGAGGCTTTGACGGAGACTGACCAGGAGGACCGGGAAGATTTGGAGAGCTCGGTGAAGAAGCTGGATATCGAGCTGGCGATGATCGGGAAGAAGTATGGGGACAGTACGAGGCAAACATTTTCCAGGGCGGATTTGCGGGAATTGCTGATCGAGGCGTATACGGATAGCCTGGGCAAGGGGGAAATTTCCGAGACGGACAGAAAGCGGATGCAGCAGATCGTCCGGGCGGCGGAGAATCCCTCTTCGGGGAGTGATTTCTTTGGGTTGAAGCAGGGGCAGTATCGTACCGTGGAGGAGTATGACTCGACGGAGCGGACGCTGGCGCCGGATCTGAGGGATGGCTGGCTGAAGCGGCAGGCCATGCACCGGCTGATTATCCTGGACGAGGAGTTCAATGCTGACAGCGGCCGGTTCAAGGAGCACCTATTAGAGAATATCTTCCATTCCTTCCCCAAGATCTTATTCGTCTCTCTGCCTTTGTTTGCGCTGATTTTGAACATCCTTTATTACCGGCACAAGCAATACTATTATGTAGACCACGGCATCTTCACCATCCATGTTTATTGTGCGACGTTTATCCTGCTGCTGGCGATGATGCTTTTGGGCAGGGTAGAGGATTGGGTTGGCTGGGGATGGTTTAGGACGCTGGTGAACGTCCTGATCTTTTTAGTGGGGGTATATACGTTTATCTACCTTTACAAGGCGATGCGGGGATTTTATGGGCAGGGCCGGGGGAAGACTTTTTTGAAGTATTTTATCGTCTGTTGTGTGGCGTCGGTGGTCAATTTAATCCTGTTTTTGATATTCCTTTTGATTTCAGTTATTTCAATATAGACTTTGTATGAGTGAAAATGGTAGTGCTTTTCCGCGGCTGGTCAAGATTATGGACGAATTGAGGGAGCAGTGTCCCTGGGATAAGAAGCAGACGGAGCAGACGCTGCGGCCGCTGACGATCGAGGAGATGTATGAGCTGGCGGATGCGATTACGGAAGGGGATTGGAAGGGTATTAAAGAAGAGCTGGGAGACCTGCTGCTGCATATCGTGTTTTATGCGCGTATCGGGCGGGAGCAGGGGCAGTTTACTTTAGACGATGTTATCAATGGCATTTGCGATAAGCTTATCCACCGGCATCCGCATATTTATGGGACTACGACCGACCAGCCGGGGCTCGTGGAGGTGAAGAGCGAGGAGGATGTAAAACGCAACTGGGAGCAGCTGAAGCTCAAGGAGGGGAAGCAGTCGGTGCTGGGCGGGGTACCGGTGTCTTTGCCGGCGACGGTAAAGGCGACGAGGCTGCAGGAAAAGGCGGGGAAGGTGGGTTTCGAGTGGGATGAGACGAGCCAGGTTTGGGACAAGGTGCAGGAGGAGATGGGGGAGCTGCAGGAGGCAGTGGCGCTGGGGGATCAGGGCAAGATCGAGGAGGAGTTTGGGGATGTGGCGTTTTCGTTGATTAATTACGCACGGTTTTTGCAGGTGGACGCGGAAGGTGCGCTCGAGAAGACGAATCGGAAGTTTATCTATAGATTTACGCAGATGGAGGACCGGGCGCGGTCGCTCGGGAAGTCCCTGGCGGATATGACGTTGGCCGAGATGGATGCGCTTTGGAATGACATCAAGAAACAAAAACAAACGGATTGAAGTCCTTTTTTATTGATATTTTTCGAAGGAACATCTACCTACTCCTGGTTGCCTTCGTTCTTTTTTTGAGCGGGTATTTTCTCAACCTTTATTTCAGCAGTGACGCTTCGGTGGCGGTCCAGCGGAATTCTATCCAGTCTTTCCTGCAGGAGCGGGAAAACGATTTTGACCGGTTGACCAGGGATACGGCTCAGCTGAACCGGCTATTTTACAAGCAGTATTCGGCGAAGGAGCTGGAAAGGGTCGATGATAAGAAGTATGGTCTGTTTCTTTACAGGACCGACAGCCTGGGAGTACCGGATTCTTTGCGGTTTTGGAACGACCAGCGGTCGTTGCCGACGCCGGCCTTGCAGACGGGGCCGGATGGGGCGGGGTTTGTCCAGCTGAGCAATGGCCAGTACGAGTATATCCGCAAGACGGTAACGGGGCCTGATGGGAAGCCGCTGGTGACGATTGCGCTGATACCGATCCGTTGGCAGTATTATATAGCCACGTCGAACCTGACTCCGGAATTTGTCGACAATCCGGCGGCGGAGGTGCGAGTGGCTATCGTGACAACCCAAACGGAGTTTCCGGTGAAGAGCGCTAGGGGGACGACGTTGTTCTACCTGCAGAAGAAACCCAATTATCACGCTTCGGCTCATAACTGGCCGATTCCGCTCGCTATCCTGCTCGGGCTGCTTTTGATCCTGATCATCATCCATAACATTGCGCATACGATACGGGAACGGTGGGGAGCGGCTTGGGGAATTGGGTTTTTGATAACCGTCATTTTGCTGTTGAGGGCCTGGGTGTATGCGTCACCGGGGCTGCTGAATCTAAGACAGTTTGAACTTTTTGACCCGACGATTTACAGCTCTAGTCCGGTTTTGAATTCGTTGGGCGATTTGGTGATCAATGCTTTTCTTTTCTTTTGGATGATACTTTTTATCCGCCGGGAGCTGAGCGATTATACGATACCCGAGTCGGAGAAGCCGTGGAAGAACTGGCTTTGGATAATCGTGGGGCTGCTGCTGCTGGTCGTGACGACCTTCGAGTTTGCGAACATCGTTCAGTCGCTGGTAACGGATGCGAAGATTTCGTTCAATGTGACGAACTTCTTTAGCCTTTTAAACAACTACACATTTATCGGATTTCTGGCTTTGGCGGCGCTGGCGCTGGGGTATTTCTTTTTGTCGCAGGCGTTGTTTCAGCTGATCGGATACTTGATACGAGCCTTGTCGATTGTCCTGTATATCATCGTTGCGACAATTGGGCTGCTGCTGCTGTCCTTTATCAAGAATACGGATATGGTGGAGCTGGATATCTTCGTGCTGATCTGGCTTTTGGCCTATGTGTGGCTGATGCAGCGGAGGATATTCTTCGATCTCCGGTTTCGGCTGAATGTGTCGGAGGTGCTCTTTTGGCTATTTATCTTTTCAACTTCGATCTCGGCCGTCATTCTTTTCGAGAATAGGAAGAACGTGGAAGATGTGCGCAAGGCGATGGCCGAGCGGCTGGGGGAGCAGGCGGACCCGACGAGCGAGAAGATGGTGAATATCGGCTTTGGGTATATCGATAACGATTTTCTGGCGTTGAACTTCGACCGGTTTAAAGACCCGGTGTCGAACCTGGCGATAAAGGATAGTATGATCAGCCGGAATTTCAACCCCTACCAGAGCAAGTTCGATACTTACATCTATACCTTCGATGGAGACGAGAAGCCCTTATTCAACGAGCGTCCGATCTCCTACGACACGCTGAATACCATTTTCATGCAGCAGGGGAAGAATACGAGCATTCCGGACCTGAAGTATTATGAGCAGTCGTTCGACAAGTACACCTATATCTACCGGAAGTCGGTCCGCAATGATACGACGGGGAAAATGGTGGGTTATCTGTTCGTATTGTCCGACCCGAAGAGCTATAAGGGCAATGACGCGCTGGTGCCGGAGCTGTTCCGGCTGAAGAACGAGAACCTGCCGGAGTATTATGCTATCTATAGTAAGCGGGAGCTGACGACGGACAATAGCGATTATCCGTTTTCGACGCATCTGACGGATGCGCAGATACCTAAGGAGGATTATACGCATGTAAGGAAGGGGGCGTATGACGAGCTGTGGCATCGGGTATCCGATGATAGCTACGTCGTGGTGGTCAAACGGGATAATTCGTCGCTGGAGGATATAACGCTGTTTGCGTATTTATTCAGCGCGTTTTTGATCCTGGTGGCTTTGTTCCGGGGGGCTGCGCTGCTGATTTGGTCGCGGTTGCATTGGAGTCAGCTGAGGACCTATTGGCAGATGAATATCCGGTCGCAGATTCATACGACGATCATTTTCATCAGTCTTTTCTCCTTTGTGGTGATCGGGGTGGCGACGATCGTGTTTTTCATCAACCGGTATAACCGGAATAACCAGGACCGTCTTTCGCGTGCGATGCAGGTAATGGTGAGCGAGGTGCAGTCGAAGCTGTCGGAGACGGGGGGATATGGGGAAAAGGGGCAATTGTACTACCGGGGTTCGAGGAGTGAATTGCAGAAGCTGATCGAGCAGACGGCGGAGGTGCATAGCGCGGACATCAATATTTACGACCTGGAGGGGAATCTGCAAGTTTCTTCGCACCTGTTGTTGTATAATAAAGGGATATTGAGTAAAAAAATGCATCCCCTGGCCTATTATAACCTGAGTCAGCTGAACACGATTCAGTTCGCCAATGACGAGCAGGTGGGCGGGGTGCCGTATATCAGTATTTATCATCCGCTGCGGGATGATAATGGAAATGTATACGCCTATTTGAATATTCCTTCGTTTACGACGCAGGATGAGCTGAAGGAGGAAATCTCGAACTTCCTGGTGACGATCATCAACCTGAATGCGTTCATCTTTTTGATTGCGGGTACGATTGCGTTGTTTCTGACGAACCGGATTACCTCTTCGTTCCTGCTGATCTCGAAGAAGATGCAGGAAATCAATCTGGGTAAGACGAATGAGGAGATCGAGTGGGGGCGTAACGACGAGATCGGAGGGTTGGTGAAGGAGTACAATAAGATGGTTCGGAAGCTGGAAGAAAGTGCGGCGGCGTTGGCGAAGAGTGAACGTGAGGGGGCATGGAGGGAGATGGCGCGGCAGGTGGCGCACGAGATCAAGAATCCGTTGACGCCGATGAAGCTGAGCATTCAGTATTTGCAGAAGGCGATCGATAATAATTCACCGAACGTGAAGGAGATGGCTGGCGGGGTGGCGAGGACGCTGGTGGAGCAGATCGACCACTTGTCGAAGATTGCTTCGGACTTTTCGCAATTTGCCAACATCGGAAATCCGAAGAAGGAGGTTTTCGATCTGCATGAGATGTTGTATTCGTTGGTTTCGTTGTATGAGACGACGGAGAATTTGTTGTTCAAGTGGGTGCCGGTGCATCAGCGGATAATGGTGTATGCGGATAAGACGCAGCTGAACCGGCTGTTTACGAATTTGCTGCAGAATGCATTGGAGGCTTGTGTGGGGAAGGAGAGGAGGGTGATTAGTGTGAGTGAGGAGATCAGGGATGAGTCGATTATCATAAAGGTTACGGATAATGGGGAGGGGGTGCCGTTGGAGATGAGGAATAAGATCTTTATGCCGAATTTTACGACGAAGAGTTCGGGGACGGGGTTGGGGTTGGCGATGAGTAAGACGATTGTTGAGCAGGCTAAAGGCCGAATATGGTTTGATACCATCGAAGGTGAAGGGACGACCTTTTATGTAGAATTGCCTGTTTTGCGAGCTACCTAGGTCGTCCCTTCGCCTTCGATAAAATCGTTGGCCCGGCTAGATGGCGTAGCCATCGGTACGAGGCGGGGAGATTGTAGGGTAGTGATGTTCGCCTGACCTTGGAATGCTGAATAGTTTTGTTGCAGTACACGGGAGCGTCGCAATAGGGGATTCATCAAGGCTCTGCCGTTGGCTAAATCATATCTTGGGTGTTGCGGCTTTAGATATTTATTTGTATTTTATCCCCTCAAATTACCCTTAGATGTCGGATAATAGTACTGCCTCTCCCAAACCACGGTTGTCTTCTGCTGCGCTTTTGCATCGAGTGGTTTTCTTTGCGCTGCTTTGCTATGCGATGTACCCGTATGCGGGTAAGCTTTCCATTGTTTATGCCTTTTTTCTTCAGCTGGTGGTGGTATATGGGCTTAAGTTCATATTTATACCGGGGTCGTCGTTTACGGCCTGGTCACGGATGCGCCAGGAGAAGTATGAGGAGGCGGTGGGGTATTTTCAGAAGGATGTGGAGTATTATACGAAAAGGGAGTGGATTGATAAGTATCGGGCTGCTTTGATGATTAGCTGGTCTACGATTTCTTATAGGGAGATTGCGCTTTGTGGGATGGCGTATTGTTTGATACAGAATGGGCAGGTGAAGGAGGGAAAAGAGGTTTATGAGTTTGTGCTGAAGGAGTACCCGGAGAGTGAGGCGGCAAGGAGATCGTTGAATGCGATAAATTTGATACAGAAAGAGGAGCAATAAAAACGTATGGCGTTAGATATTTGGGTTGTTGGGTTGCCTGAGGGGACGGGGAAATGGGATATTTTCGGATTATTATGGGGAGGGTGAGGTTTATTTGAACGAGCTTGAGAGCTTGAGGGTGGAGCTTCTTTCTTTAAATGAGAAATTCGGTTTAGGCGATACTCCTGCGGTCGCCGAATTTATCGTTAGCCTTTTAGGCATTGTTGATTATTCCATTGAAAATAGAAAACAGTAAAGGTCGTAGGGGACCAGGGCTTGATGCGGCTGACTGCGGCGATGGTTTACATCGTGGGATGCTGCTCGATGAGGGTCCAGCGTTGGAGGTCGCCGTCTTGCTTTGGTTGGAGTAGGATATTGGTGTTGGTGGCGCCGTCGGGGTCGGAGGGGGTGAGATAGAGGTCGGTGCCTTTTAGCTTGACATAGTATTGGTCTTTGCCGGCGGGGATGACTTCGTATTCCTGGGCTTTGGTGGTTCCGATGGGTTGTTCTTCGAGGGAGGCGCCTGGTTTGGGATCGCCGTGGAGGGGTTGGAGGGTTTTGCCGGAGAAGAGGTTTTTGAGGGTGTGGGCGCCGGAGGGGGTGGGTTGAAATTCCCAGGTGACGCATTTCCAGTTGACGGGTGAGTAGGCGACGATGGGGGTGCCGTTGGAGCTGTTGGCGTCTTTGATGCGGACGTATTTACCGGTGTGGACGTTTTTGAGGGCGAAGTCGCCTTTGATGGAAGATTGGGCGTTTCCTGAAGTTTGGGCGAGGGAGGGGAGCTGGGTTGTTATGAGGATGGAGAGGATGAGAGACAGGTATTTCATGGGAGCCCTAGTTTTTGTGTACTGTAATTTACGGAATTTTGATTGTATAGGGAGGGCCCAAACGACGAGTGTTGTTTGGGCCCTTTTGTTTTTAGGTGGTTCTGTTTGTTATTAAGCGGTCCATTGGGCTACGGTGAGGACGTCGGCCTGGCGGGGGAAGACTTTTTCGTTTAGTACGCGGTGTACTTCTTCGTCGCGGTCGGCGCAGGCGTCGGAGAGGACGGTGAGGCGGTAGTCTTTGTCGGAGGCTTCGCGGACGGTGGAGAGGACTACGCCGCTTGTCGCGATGCCGGTTAAGACGAGGTGCTGGATGTTGAAGGCGCGGAGGATGACTTCGAGGTCGCTGCCGGAGAAGGCGCTTACGCGGCGTTTGATGACGACGCATTCGTTTTCGAGGGGGGCGACGGTGGGGTGGATGGCGGTGAAGTCGGCGGGGGATATATTGGCGAACATAGGTTTGCTGGTCATGAAGCCTTTGTTGTTGGCACTGATTTCGGGGGCGCCTTGTCGAAAGCCAACTACCACGTAGATGACGGGGATATTGTTTTGGCGGGCGCTGGCGATGGCCTGGGCTACCTTGGCGGTTATTGCAGCGGATTCCGGGAGCATGCCGACGATGGGGGCTTGCATGTCCATAACCAGCAGGGCTGTGTTGTCTTTGTTGTTGCTCATTGTGTTGACGTTTTATTATGAGTGATGTAACGCGAGAAGACGATTGCAATTAGGAGTGCTATGATGCCTTGGAGCATTAAGGTAGTGGGGGCGGTTATTTTCTCCGAGACGGCGCCGACCAGGAGGCTGCCGAGTGGGAGCATGCCGAAGTAGGCCAGGGCGATATAGCTCATCATTCGTCCGCGCATGTGGGCGGCGGCTTCTATTTGTATAATCGTAAGGCTAGCGGTCATGGGGGTGAGGGAAGCAAAGCCGATGATAACGGAAAAGGGTATGGACCAGAGAAAGGAAGTGCAGCGGGAGAAGCCAAAAAGGCCAATGCCGAGGATAATAATATTGGCGAGCAGGATGCGGACGAGGTTGGCTTCCTTTTTTTGGGCTGCCAGGAAGAAGCTGCCGGCGATGGAGCCAAGGCCGGCGGCGCTGGCGATGTATCCAAAGGTGCGGGCGTCACCATGGAAAATTACTTTGGCGAAGATGGGGGTTAGGGTATCGTAGGGTATGACGAGCAGGGCCATGCACATGATCAGGAGGATGATGGTTGCTATGCGGGGTGTTTGGCGCAGGTATGTGAATCCTTCGGATAATTCTGTTATTGCGTTCTTTTTTGTTGCTGGAGGGGTGAAGGGGGGGAGCTTCATCAATAAAAGGGAGGCGATCACGGCCAGGAAGCTGAGTGCATTTAAGGAGAAGCAGGTGTGGGCGCCGAAGGATTGGAGGACGATGCCGGACAGTGCGGGGCCGATTAGCCGGGCTATGTTGACCATGGCGGAATTGAGGGCCAGGGCATTGGGGATGTCTTCCTTGTCGCTGACCAGGTCGTGTACCATGGGCTGACGGGCTGGGGTGTCGAAAGCGTTGATGATGCCGAGGACTGTGCCGAGCGCGAGGATCTCCCAGATGACGTAGTGGCCGGTCATGGTGAGGATGGCTAATATGACGGATTGTATGAGGGAGGCGGTTTGGGTGACCAGGAGGATCTTGCGGCGGTTGTAGCGGTCGGAGGCGATGCCGCCGAGCAGGGAGAAGAGGAAGGAGGGGAATTGCTGGGCGAAGACGGAGAGGCCGAGCATGGATGCGGACTGGGTAATGGAGTAGATGACCCAGCTTACGGCGGTCCGTTGCATCCAGGTTCCTATCTGTGAAATAGATTGGCCGCAGAAGAAGAGGGCGTAGTTGCGGTTGCGGAGGGCTCGGAAGGCGTGGCTGGTTTCTATTTGGGTCATTAGTCCTTTTTACGATTCGACACTTTTTGATATAATGTCGAAAATTGAGCAAAAAAAATGGTCATCGTTTTATGGCTTGCATCGTCATGTGTACGAGCATATCGATGGCGGGTTCCATACGAGTGTAATTGTTATAGAGCTGCATTTCGTTTCTTATTCCCCGGAGGCTGCTGGTAAAGACAAAGATGATCGTTTCTTGTTTTTGGGGAAGGAGGGTGGGGTATTCTTTTCTTTGGGCGCCTTCGGTTAGTACGTGATTTAACAGGATGAGCTCTTCTTTTCTGATTTTCTTTTGGATGGCTTGTTTCTTTTGGGCGTATCGGGATATTTCGTCGGAGCTCATGTCGGATTCGAGGGCGTCGAAGAAGGCTTTTCTTTTGCGGGATATCTTGGTTTTTGTGAGGCCGTAGGCGTGGAGCTTTTTTTCTACGGTAGGGGAGGCGTCAACCATTCGGGAGATTTCGGCGAGGATGTCGGTAATTTCAGCATCGATTACGGCGTCGAAGACTTCATCTTTGTTTTTGTAATAGTAATATAGGGAGCTACGGCCTTTGCCGATTGCTTTGGCTACGTCGTCCATGGTTACTTTTTGGTAGCCATGTTTTTGGAATAGCTGGAGGGCGGCTTGCAGGATTTGCTGCTGTATGAGGTCTTCTTTTGGGAGTATGTTCACGGAACGAAGATCGGAATATTTTTCGACATTTGGTCAATTTGTGTCGAAAAATCGATAAACGGATGCCAAATCGTTGGCCCGGCTAGGCGCCACGTCGCCGGTACGGGCTGGGAGGCTGTAGGGTAAATTATGTTCCCTGCAAAGATCTTAGCACCTGGTGGCGGTAGAGTTTGCCGATGGGGAGCTGGGTGTCGCCGATGTCGAGGAGCTCGGGGGTGAAGGAGCGGATTTTGTCGACGGCGGCGATGAAGGAGCGGTGGATGCGGATGAAGCGGGTTTCGGGGAGCATGGCTTCGAGTGCGGCCATGGAGTGTTTGGAGATGACGGTTCCCTGGCTCGTGCGGATTTTTATATAGTCTTTGAGACTTTCGACGTATAGGATTTCGTCGAGGAGGACTTTGACCATTTTACGGTCGGAGCGGAAGTAGAGGAAGGGGGATGGTTCGGGCGATGGGGATGGGTAATGTGCGGAGGATGGATGGGGGGCGGGGTGTTCTTCGGTGGGGAGGGCTTTCATGACGGCTTTGAGGAAGCGTTCGAAGCTGATGGGTTTTAGGAGGTAGTCGGTGACGTCGAGGTCGAAGGCCTGGAGGGCGTATTGTTCGAAGGCGGTGGTTAGGATGATTTTGGGCAGGGAGGGCATGGTTTTGATCAGGTCGATGCCGGTGATTTGGGGCATCTGGATATCGAGGAAGAGCAGGTCGACGGGGCGTTGTTTTAGCAGGGCCATTGCTTGCAGGGAGTTGGGGCATTCTCCGGCGATGGAGAGCATGGGCATCTGCTGCACGTATCTGCGCAGGACTTCCCGGGCGGGGGGTTCGTCATCGACGATAAGACAGGTATACGACTTGTTGTTCATGGGCGACTTCGGGTTGTTGTTCGGGGAGGGGCAGGGGTTGTTGTTTATGAGGGGTGTCGGGGTGTTGTTGATGGGGGGGCTCGGGTTTTTGTTCGTGCGGGGTGTGGGATTGTTGTTTGTAAGGGGGCTCGGATTGTTGTTCAAGGGCGGTCTCGGTATGGAATTCGGTATAAAGATCGATTTTCAGGTTTACGTAAAAAATTTCTTCTTCTTCATTTATTTGTAAGATGTGTCTTTGCGGGTAGAGGAGCTCGAGGCGTTTGCGGACGTTGGCGATGCCGATTCCTGAGGAGGGGGCGTCGGGTATGGTGGCGGAGGTTGCGGTGCGGGGGGACTTGCCGTTGACGAGCTGTAGGGAGAGGGTATTGCCGGTGAGCTCTACGTTGAGGCTGATCCAGGGTCTATCGATCATGGTGCTTGCTCCGTGTTTGAATGCGTTTTCTACGAATGGCAGGAGCAGCAGGGGGGCGATGGATGCTTTGGTATCGGTCGGGAGGGTGATGCTGAGGTCGAGAGATTGGTCGTAGCGAAGGGCTTCGAGGTGGAGGTATTCGCGGATCATGTCCAGCTCTTTTTTCAGGGGGACAGAGGGTTTGTTGCAGTCATAAAGAATATAGCGCAGGATGGCCGAGAGGCCCATGATCATGGAGGAGGCTTTGGCCGAGGTTTCCTGGGTGAGGGAGTATATATTATTCAGGGTGTTAAATAGAAAATGGGGGTGGAGCTGGGCTTTGAGCATTTGGAGCTCGGCGTTTACCTTTTCTTTTTCGAAGGTTAGGGCGGCTTGTTGTCGTTCGTAGAAGCATTTCATGAGCTTGATCGCTGCGGCGAAACCGCCGATGGTGAGGCCGCCGCGGAGGCCGGCCATCATGCCAATGCAGAAGGATAGGATACCCGAGGTATAGAGGGAGGGCATGCCGTAGAACCGGACGTGGATCCAGTCGAGAATGGTGATGGTTAGGATTTGCGAGATCGCGGCGGTTGTGAGCATGAGCAGGATGGCGGCTGCGGTTGCAAGACGGTATCGGGCGGGGATGATCAGGCGTGGTATGACCCAGTACATGAGGGTATAGGCAAGGAAGAGGTGGGCGATCATGAACACGGTGGTGTCGGGGAGCGTGATGCCGATGCGTGTCCAGAAGCCACGTCCATTGAGGAAAGGGGAAGGGAGGAAGGAGTATAGGACTAGCTGGAAGAGGAACCAGGAGGTCCAGAAGGAAAGGTGGCGGATCCATTTCCATTTGGGCGCGTTGGAGAATATGAAGGGGATGGGTGGCAATATGGTAGTTTTCTTTCAAGTTACGAAGGGTTCGGGGAAGTTTGGTCGGAATGGCGGTAAATGGGGGCTTTTAGGGGACGGAAGACGTTTGTCGACGACAAACCGCACGACGTAGGAGTGCGGTTAAATCATTGGCCCGGCTAAATGCCGAAGCCATTGGCACGGGGCTGCGATCTTATAGGGCAGTAATTATTCCTGTTTTAAGCTTTTTACCGGGTTGGCGAGGGCTGCTTTTATACTTTGATAGCTTACGGTGGCGAGGGTGATGCCGAGGGCGCCGGTGGCTGTGGCGACGAAGAGCCACCAGGGGAGGTCTGTGCGGACGGCGTAGCTGGCGAGCCAGTTGTGCATATAGTAATAGGCAATGGGGAAGGCAATGAATAAGGAGATTATGACCAGGACGGTAAAGTCTTTGCAGAGGAGGATCCATAGGTTTAGTACGGAGGCTCCGAGGACTTTACGGACGCCGATTTCTTTTGTCCGTTGTTCGGCGATATAGGAGGCCATGCCGAACAGGCCCAGGCAGCTGATAAAGATGGCGAGGGTTGCAAAGATCCAGGAGAGGTCGCCTGTGCGTTGTTCAGCGGCAAATTTCTTATTGAATTCATCGTTTACGAATGCATATTCGAAGGGGGTGGAAGGCGCCAATTTTTTAAAGACGTCTTCGACTTTTTTGAGGGCAGAGCTGGCGCTGAGGGATGGGTTCAGGCGGATCTGCAGGCTGTTCATGCCGTCCTTGGGGTAGATGAAGAAGATGGTTGGAGAGGCAGTGTTGAAGGGCGATTCCATCACCATGTCTTTGACAACGCCGAGGACTTTAAAGTGGCGGTTCTTTATAGCTTCCCAGTCGATGGGAGTTCCGACCGGGTTTGAAAGTCCCATTAATTTTGCGGCAGCTTCGTTGAGGACGAAGCCGGTGGAGTCGCTTGCCAGGTCTTCATGGAAGTCACGTCCTTTGGTGAATTGCCAGCCTACGGTCGAGCCATATTGGGGTGTGACGGCGATGGTGGAGAATTCGATGGAGGCAGTTTGGGTAGTGTTGGCAGTGTTTTGGGCCGCCTGCCAGGTAAAGCCTGTGCTGGTCGACCAGATGCTGGTAACGGGGCTGGCGGATGCGGATACTTCTATAGCTGCGCCGGAGTTTTTTAATTCATTCCGGAATAGGGCGTATTTGTTTTCGAATTCAGGGGAGCTGAAGGCTGTTTGCAGCAGGTTGGTTTGGGTGTAGCCGAGGGGACGGGCTTTCGCGAATTGAATTTGCCGGAAGATCGTGATAGTGCCGATGACGAGCGCGATAGAGACGGTGAGCTGCAGGGTGACGAGGGCTTGCCGGGGGAGTGATGCGAGGCGACCGGTGCGGAAAGTTCCTTTTAGTACTTTGACGGGGTCGAAAGACGATAGATAGAGGGCGGGATAGCTGCCGGCGAGGATGCCGGTGAGAAGGGTGAATGTAGCGGAGGCGAGCCAGAAGACGGGTAGCTGGTAGGGAATCTTTATTTGCTTATCGGCGAGGATATTGAACCAGGGGAGGGCCAGCTCGACTAATGCCAGGCTTATGGTAAATGAGATGGATGTCAGTAGTATCGATTCGATAAAGAATTGTTGGATGAGCTGGATGCGTGCTGAGCCCATTGTTTTTCGTACGCCGACTTCTTTTGCTCGTTTTTCGCTGCGGGCGGTGCTGAGGTTCATGAAGTTTATGCAGGCCAGCAGCAGGATGAAGCCGCCGATGATGCCATAGAACCAGACGAAGCGCAATTGGGTGCTGGTGACGTTGATGCCGTTTTCAAACTGCGAGTACAGGTGCCATTTAGCCATGGGTTGCAGGAAGAGCTGGGGCTTTTGCTTGGGGTTGTTGGTATGATTTGCGAGGATTTTGCTAATGGCGGTGGAGGCCTGAACGGTGGTTATATTGGGATTTAGCTGGGTGAAGATTTGTACGCTCCGGTTGTTCCAGTCGGTGTATTTTTTTTGCGCCCAGTCATAAGATGAGAGGTAGAAGTCGAATGGTGCAATAAAGGTTATGTTTTTAAAATCGGAGTTGTCGGGGAAATCCTGGTATACGCCGGTTATTTTGACGGAGAGCTTGTTGTCGATGGTTATGATTTTGTCGATTGGGTCTTGGGAGCCGAAAAGTTTTTTTGAGACAGATTCGGATAGGAGTATGGAGGAGGGCTGGGTTAAGCCTGACCGGGTTCCTTTGAGCATGTTGAGGGTGAGCATGTCGGGGGCTTCGGGTTGCATGAAGTTCCCGGTTTGGGTAAAGGTTTTGTCCTGGATGGAGAAGATGTGTTGTTCCTGGGTGGATATTACGACGTACTTGAAATAATGGTTGTAGTCGGTGCGTAGTTCTGTGGCCAGGGGCATGGGTTGGCTTTCGATGGTATAGATCTTGTCGCCGAAGTCTATGTTGGCGGTGACTCTTGCGATGTGGTCGTAGTTTTTGTGGCTGGTGTTGAAGGAGAGCTCGTTGTAGATCCATAGGCCGATGAGCATGGCTGCGGCCATGCCGGTGGATAGGCCGAGGATGTTGATTATTGCGGAAGGTTTGTTTTTGGATAGGCTGCGGGCTGCTGTTTTGAGATAGGTGGTGAGCGTCATGGGGAGGGTGTTATGGCTATGTGAGAGCAGCTAAAAGGGTGCTAGATTTTTTTTAATTGGGAATCAAGGGTATAGGGTGGGGTACGGGAGGGGAGGTGTGCGGTTTTGTTACATGGGGTGTGCGATTCAATAGGGGTATGCTGCTGGTTATATTATATTCCTCGGGCTGCTTTTCTTTGGGTTAGGTAGGTTTTGAATTCGTCGAGGGTGAAGCTGGATAGATTTTTGGCGGGGGTGAGGCCGGCTTTTTGGGCGGCGAGGGTGCCGTAGCGGATGTCGGCGTAGCCGTTGATGGAGTGGGCGTCGGGGTCGATGGAGATGAGGGCGCCTTGATCGAAGGCGTAGGCGATGTGGCGCCAGTCCATGTCGAGGCGGCGGGGGTGGGCGTTGAGCTCGATTACGACTTTGTTTTTTACGCAGGCGTCGATGATGGCTTTGTGGTCGACGGGGTAGCCGGGTCGGGAGAGGAGGAGGCGGCCGGTCATGTGGCCGAGGATGGTGGTGTAGGGATTTTCGATGGCTTTGAGGAGGCGCATCATGGCTTTTTCTTCGGACATTTTGAGGTTGGAGTGGACGGAGGCGATGACGAGGTCGAAGGTGGCGAGGATATCGTTGCTATAGTCGAGGGCGCCGTCGTTGAGGATGTCGCACTCGATGCTTTTGAAGATATGGAAGGGGGCGAGTTTTTTGTTGAGCTCGGCGATTTGGGCGTGCTGCTCGAGGATGCGGTCTTCTTTGAGGCCGTTGGCGTAGAAGGCGGATTTGCTGTGGTCGCTGATGACGAGGTATTGGAAGCCCTGGGCGATGCAGGCTTGGGCCATTTCTTCGAGAGTGTTGGAGCCGTCGGACCAGGTGCTGTGGGAGTGGATGATGGCTTTGATGTCCTGGGGCTGGATGATTTTCGAGGGGTCGATGGGGCTGTCGAGGATATGGGTTTGTTCGCGGAGGAAGGGGGGAAGCTGGGTTGCGAGATTGCGGGTCTCGGGAGTGGTGAGGGCTTCCAGGAATTCGGTGCTGCAGGAGTTTTCGAAGAGGGTGGTGGCGAAGGCATCGGGGGTAGTGAGGAGGAAATCGATGAGGAGGCCTTCGGCGGATTTGTACGTTAGTGTGGGGGTTGTTGAAAGCTTGTCGTCGGATTGGGCGGATAGGTTGAGAGATTGTGTTATGGATTCGATTTTTTGTTGGGAGGCGGTAGTGACCCAGAGGAGGCGGTCGATTATTTCGAGCTGGCGTGCGAATTGGCCGGCGATGGCGGTTTGTTCGTCGGGGAGGGCGGTGGTTAGTTGATTGTTTAGAGAGGTGGCGTAGGGTTCGATTTCTGCGAAGAGGTGGCTGCCCTGGTTTTTGAGCATGAATTCGATGGCTTCGCGAACGTTATTTTGAGTTTTATCGCCGAATCCTTTGTAGAGGAGGAGGCGGTTTTCCTGGCAGGCGTATAATAGTTCTCCGATGGATTCGATTTCGATTTCTTTCCAGATGGTGGCGATTTTTTTCGGGCCGAGGCCTTTGATCTGGAGCATGGCGATGACGCCGGGGGGAGTGCGGTGGATATACTCGTTGAGTAAGCGCAGTTCGCCGGATTCGAGAATTTCCTGGATTTTTTTGCCGATGGCTTCGCCGATGCCTTTGACGGAGGTTATTTTGTCGAGGGGGAGGCCCTGGAGGGGGGTGGGGAGCTTTTCGATGGCGAAGGCTGCGGAGGAGTAAGAACGGGTTTTGAAAGAGTTTTCTCCGTGGATGTCCATGAGTTTGGAGAGGAGAGTGAACTGGTCGGCGATATAATCGTTGGAGATTGTCGTTGTCATGGGACTAAGGTACGGGATTGCGGGGAGAGTTGGGTGGAGTGCTGTGGGTGGTTTGCGGAGGGAAGGGGTGTGTGTTGAGAGTTAGGCTGGGCAAGGGTTTGGGGCGGAGGGGATGGAAAAAGAAAAGTCCCGAATTGCTTCGGGACTTTGATATTGTTCTGCGATCGAAGAACTTATTTCTTCTTTGCAGCTTTTTTTGCAGCTTTCTTCTTAGGAGCAGCTTTCTTTTTAGGAGCTGCCTTCTTCTTAGCGGCTTTTTTTGCAGTTGCCATTTTTTTAGAATTTAAATTGGTTAGTAAAACAATTTACACTCATAAAAATAGAAACTTCTTTGGAAGTTCCAAAAAATTTCTTGAAAAATTCCAAAAATTTTCTTAAGCCGCCTCGATGGGTTAAGCGCCGACTTCGACAGTGTTGATGCTAACGAAAGTTTTGTCGCCTTTACCTTTTCTGAATTCTACAGTACCGTCAGTGAGTGCGAAGAGGGTATAGTCTCTACCAACACCGATGTTTTTTCCGGGATGATATTGAGTACCGCGTTGACGAACGATAACGTTACCGGCTACGGCGGGCTGACCTCCATAGATCTTAACTCCAAGACGCTTGCTGTGGGAGTCGCGACCGTTCTTTACACTACCTTCACCTTTTTTGTGAGCCATTTTCTAGTAGTTTGAAGTTTTTACTTGTTTGTTCTGTTTTTGCGAAGGG
This sequence comes from Bacteroidota bacterium, assembly GCA_018267545.1. Taxonomy (GTDB): domain Bacteria; phylum Bacteroidota; class Bacteroidia; order Chitinophagales; family Chitinophagaceae; genus Puia. The sequence goes on along the minus strand of JAFDYG010000154.1, from coordinate 16,959 downwards.
CCTTGTCGGTTCCTTTGCGTTGCTTCGCGATCGCTTATGCGATGTCGCTGATCTTAATCTTCGTGTAGTGGGTGCGGTGGCCATGTTTCTTGCGGAAACCTTTCCTTCTTTTCATTTTGAAGGCGATGACCTTGTCACCTTGTACATGACCGACGATTTCGGCCTTGATAACGGTCTTTACGCTGCTTCCAACGGAAAGGGAGCCATTACCGTCTACGAGGAGAACCTCGCCAAACTCGACTTTATCACCGGCGTTGCCCGCGATACGGGGAACATAGAGCGTCTGGTCCTTCTGGACCTTGAACTGCTGGCCGGCTATTTTCACAACTGCTAACATAATATTCAATTTTGTGCGAGTTTGGTAGCTCGCGATACAGGGCTGCAAAGGTAAGGGGATTTCGGGAAAAATTGAAAGGGTTTTTGGATTTTTTCCCGGGGGGAGGCGTTTTTTTCGAGGGTGGGAGGGCAAATTTATGGGATTTTGAGATAACCCGGTGCTGCGCACCGGGATGGGTTTGATAATCAATTGTTTGAGGAACTTAGATCGGGATTTTATGGTTTTATGTTTTTCATGTAGGTTTGCCCGCATGAATATGAAGATCAAATCACTGCTTGCCAGGCCCTTTGCTTCTTATATATATAAGACCATACAAAAGGGGATGACCACGGCGGTAGCGGATCAGGAGGCGATTTTGAAGGATTTGTTGAGAATAGGGAGTAAAACGAATTTTGGGGCTGACCATAAATTGGGTGAGGTAAAGACGTACGAAGAGTTCAAGCAGGCGGTTCCGGTTCGGGATTATGAACAGTTTGCTCCTTATATAAATCTAATAAAAGAGGGACGCCATAATGTATTGTGGAGGGGGCTGCCCATCTATCTGGCCAAGACATCCGGTACGACCAGTGGCATCAAGTATATCCCTATTACAAAGGATTCTGTTTCGAACCATATGAATACGGCCCGGAATGCGCTTTTGTGCTATATGGCGCAGACGGGCAATATGGGGTTCTCGGACGGGAAGCTGATTTTCCTGTCGGGTTCGCCTGAGCTGGAGCGGGTGGGGGGGATTCCGACGGGTCGGTTGAGCGGGATTGTGAATCACCACGTGCCGGGGTATCTGCGGACGAACCAGCTGCCTTCCTATGAGACGAATTGTATCGAGGATTGGGAGACGAAGTTGGATAAGATCGTGGAGGAGACGGTGGATCAGGATATGAGGCTTATTAGCGGTATACCGCCGTGGGTACAGATGTATTTTGACCGGTTGACGGATCTGAAGAAGATGCCGATCAAGGATATCTTCCCTAATTTCTCCGTGCTGGTGCATGGGGGTGTGAATTTTGAGCCGTATAAGCATCGTTTGTTCGAGAGCATCGGCAAGAAGATCGATACGATCGAGACGTTTCCGGCTTCGGAGGGTTTCTTTGCGTTTCAGGATACGAGGGAATCGGAAGGGCTTTTGCTGAACACCAATAGTGGGATCTTCTATGAATTTATTCCGGCGGCGGAGATAGGAAAGACTAATCCGGAGCGGATTTCGTTGAAGGATGTGAAAGTCGGTGAGAACTATGCGCTGGTGGTTTCGACGAATGCGGGGCTGTGGGGGTATAGTATCGGGGATATGGTGAGGTTCGTATCAGTAAATCCATACCGGCTTGTCGTTTCGGGGCGTACGAAGCATTTTATTTCGGCCTTTGGGGAGCATGTGATCGGGGAAGAAGTCGAGTACAGCCTGATGAAGGCGGCTTCGGAGGCTGGGTTGCAGATCACGGAGTTTACGGTGGCGCCGATGATTCAGCAGGAGAAGGGGAAGTCGTATCACGAGTGGTTTGTGGAGTTTGGGAGTCAGCCGGTGGATTTGGAGGCGTTTGCGTTGAAGGTGGATCTGAACCTGCGGTTGAAGAATATCTATTATGATGATTTGATTACGGGGAATATTTTGCAGCCTTTAAGGATCAGGTCGGTGAAGAAGAATGGGTTTATCGATTATATGAAGTCGGTAGGGAAGCTGGGAGGGCAGAATAAGGTGCCGAGGTTGAGTAATGATCGGAAGCTGGTGACTGAATTAGAAAAATATACTGAGTAATATTATAAATTCCCGGAAGACATGTCAAATGGCATAGGTAAGAAAAGGATTGCGGTGTTTGGTTCGACGGGGTCGATTGGGCGGCAGGCGTTGGAGGTGATCGATGCGAATCCTTCTATTTTTAGCGTGGAGGTGCTGACGGCGCAGAGCAGTGATGATCTGCTGATCCGGCAGGCGTTGCATTTCAAGCCGAATATCGTGGTGATCGGGGATGAGAAGAAGTATGGAGTGGTGAGGGATGCGCTGCGGGCGGAGCCGATAAAGGTGTTTGCGGGGGAGACTGCGCTGGAGGAAGTGGCTGCGATGGACGTTTATGATATGATGCTGGCGGCGATTGTGGGGTTTGCGGGGCTGCGGCCGACGCTGCGGGCGATCGAAAACGGCAAGGCGGTGGCGCTGGCCAATAAGGAGACGTTGGTGGTAGCGGGGGACATCGTGATGCAGAAGGCGCTGGAGCACAAGGCTCCGATTATTCCCGTCGATTCTGAACATTCGGCTATCTTTCAGTGTTTAGTCGGGGAGACTCGTTCCCGCATCGAGAAGATCATTTTGACGGCTTCGGGCGGTCCATTTTTGGGGAAGAAGCCGAATTTCCTTGTGAACGTAAAGCGGGACCACGCCTTACAACATCCCAACTGGAATATGGGGGCTAAGATTACGATCGACTCGGCCACGCTGATGAACAAGGGCTTGGAGATGATAGAAGCTAAGTGGCTGTTTGGCTTGCAGCCCGACCAGGTGCAGGTGGTCATTCATCCTCAGAGTATTATCCATAGCATGATCATGTTCGAGGATGGGAGCATCAAGTCGCAGATGGGGCTGCCCGATATGAAGCTGCCGATACAGTATGCGATGGGTTTTCCGCGGAGGCTGCCGAGTGCGTTTCCGCGATACGATTTCCGTAAGCCCAATACGTTGACGTTCGAGGAGCCGGATGTGAAAACGTTCCGGAACCTGACGCTGGCGACGGAGGCTTTGCACAAAGGGGGGAATCTTCCCTGTGTGCTGAATGCGGCCAATGAGATTGCGGTTTTTGCTTTTCTGCGGAATCGGATCGGTTTTTTGGATATGACCGATTTGGTGGAGCGGACGATGCAGGAGCTGCCTTTTATAGAGCGGCCAACGATTTCAGAGTATTTTGAGAGTGATGGGGAGGCGCGGGACTTTGCGGCTTCTTTAATAAAATTATAATTGAGGGCGGACGGTTAGGGGGATTGGGGAAAAAGAGGGTATATTACGAAAATTTTTATTGAGCCGGCTGGGCTGGGCCTTTGGGGTTCCGGGCATGGCGGGCGGCAAAAGACACAATAATCTATGACGCTATTAGCAATCGAATGGGGTTCCATTGGTATTAAGATACTGCAGTTCATCTTATCCTTTTCTATTTTGGTCGTTCTTCACGAGCTGGGACATTTTCTGCCGGCGAGATGGTTCAAATGTCGTGTTGAGAAATTTTATCTGTTTTTCAATCCCTGGTTTTCGCTTTTCAAGAAGAAGATTGGGGAAACCGAATATGGCTTGGGATGGATCCCTTTTGGCGGGTATGTGAAGATCTCGGGGATGATCGACGAGAGCATGGATAAGGAGCAGATGGCGCAGGCCCCTCAGCCCTGGGAGTTTCGGAGCAAGCCGGCCTGGCAGCGTCTGATCATTATGCTGGGCGGGGTGACGGTGAATGTGCTGCTGGCATTTGCGATTTTTATCATGATTATGTGGGTTTGGGGGGACAGGTATGTGCCGATTGCGAACCTCAATAAATACGGCCTTTATGCGGATAGTCTTGGCCGGCGGATGGGTCTCCAGGATGGCGACAATATCGTTGCAGTAGAGGGAAAGCCGCTGGTAAGGGCGCAGACGGCGGGTTCGGAAATGATTATGAACGAGGCGAAGACGGTGACGGTGAATCGTGGGGGACAGCTGGTGAATCTGAGCGTTCCGCCGGGGTTGATTCGTCAATTGAATAAGAATCGGTTGACGGGGATGGCGGGGCCGCGGTATCCTTTGATCGTGGATTCGGTGCTGCCTGGCGCGAAGTTTTTGGAGGGTTCGGTGCAGAAGGGGGATACGTTGATCGAGTATGAGGGACATGCGATTCAGTATAGGACGGACTTTGCGAAGTATGGGGATGTGTTTAAGAAGCTGGATGATGCGAAAGTGGTGCATATGGCTTTTCGTCGGGGGAGTGATACGGTGAGGGTGACGGCGGAGCAGAAGGATAAGGAGAAGGGGGTAGGGGTTGCGTATAAGACGATGGATAAGGTGCTGGGGGAAGTTCATATTTCCTATACGTTTTTACAGTCGATTCCGGCGGGTATCAATAAGAGTATCGAGACTTTAAGGAATTATATACGGAATTTGAAATTGTTGTTTACGTCGAAGGAAGTGAAGACGCAGGATTCGCTGGGGAGTGTGATAAGCATCACGAATGTGTTTCCTTCGGAGTTTGACTGGCAGAGTTTCTGGACGTTGACGGGGATTTTTAGTATTCTGCTGGCGTTTATGAATGTGTTGCCGATTCCGGCGTTGGATGGGGGGCATGCGTTGTTTACGTTGGTGGAGATGGTGAGTGGGCGGAAGCCGAGTGATAAGTTTATTGAGTATGCGCAGATGGTGGGGATGGTGTTGTTGTTTGGACTTATGATTTATGCACTGGGCCTCGACATTTTTCATCTGGCTGGTGGAAGGTAAGTTAAAAAGGTTTCGGGATAGGCCCAGCATCGTTGGCCCGGCTAAATGCCGAAGGCATTGGTACGGGGCCGGGAGATTGTAGGGTAGTGATGTATGTTCGACCTTGGAATGGGGAGTAGGGTTCTAAGCGTACAAGGTGCGTCATACACGAGCGCAGCGAAGGGTACGAACGAGGAGGCGCGTGGCGAAGCAGCGCCGACGAAGTTCTGGAGGTGAGGTTAGGTATATTGCTGAGTACATAATTTCTTCGTATATTTGCAGGTTCTAATATGGGGCTGCCCGGTTTTGACAGCGTAGTTCTTTGAAGGTGTAAGCATGCCGTGCGTTGGATAATTAGCACGATAATCTGAATATTCAAACTTCAAATGGCAATACTCAGTATGCCATGGCTGCCTAATCAGTGATTAGATAGTCATTTGGGCCCCGCAGCAGGTTAGCCTGTTACCAAGCTGCCGCGCCGACTCAAAACAAATACAGGATGCTGTGGCGGAAGGCTGTGACCGTTGCTTAAGACTATTCAGCTAAGGGGGTGATTGGTGTGTCCGGTTCCGGTTGCCTCCCGACAAATAATGCCGGAATAAGCATGTAGAAAGCTTTTGGAGGATATGTTTGGACAGGGGTTCGACTCCCCTCAGCTCCACGAATATTTTAAAGCCGCTGATTTTCAGCGGCTTTTTTTGTTAATAGCTTATGGGTAAAATACTTTACAGATCTGAGCCCCGACTTTTGGTTTTGGTGTTTACTGGCCTTGGCTCGATTTTCTTCGGGTTATTGTCTTGGATTACCTATTTAGGCTATCGAGGCGGGACGTCGTATATTGTTCTTATTCCGGGAGTTCTTTTTTTGATCGGTTCGATATGGAGCTTCTGTTTATTTGTTACTATAAGGGTGGTGAAATTATCAGAAGAGGCGATTGAATTTTCGTTTCTCTTGCTGCCTATAAGGCGTACTTACCCGATAAAAGATGTTAAACGAATATTTCAAAAATCAAGAAATGTAGAAGTTGTGCGGGGATTTTTGACGCCTCTGACATTTCCTTATATAGTTACGTGTTTTGAGATGGGTGACAATAAAGTGATCAAAATGAATAGCATCGGTTCGCTTGACTTCGAGCAGCTGGAAAATTGTTTCAATAAAGTAACAAGAGGAAATGGTCAGTATTTCGCTCCTAAGAAGACATTAGCCGGCTACGTGCTCGATAATTGGCAAGGGAGCGCATGGGTTCTTTTGGTCATTGTTGTGACTATCGGGCTTGCTTTGGCCCTTATTAAGGGTCAGGCTTTGACTGCGGGTATTTGAGGGGCGTCGGATAAATGCGTGTTTATCACGATCTCACCTTGCAATAGCCTGGCGACGGGACAATTTTTTGCTATCCAGAGGAGTCTTTCCTTTTGCTCGTCTGTTAGGGGTTGGCCGAATGAAACTGTTCTGAAGATCAAGGTCTTGAAAGGTTCCATTTCTTGCAACATGTTTACGGAGCAATGTATGTCGGTAATATCCCAGCCTTTTTTGTTGATATACATGCGCAGAGTGGTCAGTGTACATCCGATCAATCCTGACAGTACTGTGGTAAATGGGTCGGGGCCGATGTCTTTGCCGCCGTTGAAGGACGGCTCGTCCAGGACCAGCTGGCCGGCTCTCCAGTTGATCAAGACTTCCTGCCGGTCTTTTATCAGGTCGCCGGTAATGTCTTTGGCAAAGAGACGAAGAGTTTCTTTTTTTCGTATCATGATAGTTGGTTTTTTAGGGGCGGACGCGGATGATCGTTTTGCCTTTGGCCCGGGTGGGCGAATTGAAGGAGGCAATGGCTTCGTCCAGGGAGACGATGTCGCCGATGTTGGTCCGGAGACGGCCCTGGCGGAATCGGTGGACGATCTCACTTAGTTGGGCGCGGTCGGAGACTACGATGAAGTCGATAGTACGGCCGTCAGTGGGACGGGCTTCGATGGGGCCGGCGACGGTTACGAGGGTTCCTCTGGGGCGGATTATGCCAACGGAGCGCTTTGCGATGTCGCCGCCAATGACGTCAAAGACCAGATCGACGCTGCCGACATCTTCCAGGGTGTCGTTGTCGAGGTCGATGAACTCCTTTACGCCGAAGTCGAGGGCTGTTTGGCGGCCGGATGCGCGCCCGGTGCCGATGACGTATGCACCGGCTTCACGTGCGAGCTGGACGGCCATCGAACCGACTACGCCGGCGGCGCCGTGCACGAGGACGCTCTGTCCTGATTGAAGACGGCCGTGGTCGAACAGTCCTTGCCAAGCGGTCAGGCCGGGCATGACGAGGGCAGCACCTACTGTAAAGTCAACGTCACCGGGTAATGGTGCGAGGCTGCGCGCATCGAGGGCTATGTATTCGGCCAGGGCGCCGTCGCGATACCAGTCTGTAAGACCGAACACCCGCTGTCCCACAGACAGGCCTGTTGTGCCATAGCCGAGGGCGGTGACTACTCCGGCCAGCTCGTGGCCGGGAATCGACGGCGTGCGGTCGCGGTCGAAGCGATCGGTCCAGGTCGAAGGCCAGGATAGCTCGTCCCCGGTGATAGCTGACGCGTGAACGCGAACGAGGACCTCGTTCATCGTTGCCTTTGGTTCGGGCCGTTCAGCCAGCTTCATACCGGCTGTTCCCGCAGCTTGATCTGTTACTACTATTGCTTTCATAATTTGTACCGTTTTAGTGTCAGTACAAAATTATATGCTCGTTTGGTTACCTTAGTGGGCCAATTTTAAAATGTATTGGGGTCCAGTTATGATTAATAAAATTCTGGAGATTTCTTTTAAAAAAGACGCGCAGCATAGCCCTTTATATCTGCAATTGGAATCGGAAATTATTCAGCTGATTTGCCGTGGTATTTTAAAGCCGGGGCAGGCGCTTCCGTCCTCGCGTGAGCTGGCGCAAAGTCTGCAGCTCAATCGTAAAACAGTAGTGGCAACTTATGGAGAATTGGAGGCCCAGGGTTGGGTGGAAACCAGGGAAAGGAGCGGTGTCTATGTGTCCAGTCAATTGCCTGATACTGCGGTTCGTACAATTAGCAAGAAACAGATTCGAAGCCGGCAGCCGGCTTACCCGTTGATTAAAAAGCTGCCTTCTGATGGGCCAGCTGTAACGGCGGAAGCGGATGTCATTGGGCCACATTCGCCTTTGTACAAAATCGATGATGGTTTTCCTGACCCAAGAATTGCGCCCATCGAGCAGCTGGTCCGGGAATACAGAAGACTTGGGAAGGGGCGTTTGGCCAATCAATTGCTTATGTATGGGCCGGAACATGGTTCTTATCGTCTCAGGGTCGAGCTTGCTACTTTTTTAAACCGGACCAGGGGGATGCAGATAAGTGAAAAGGAGATACTGATAACAAAAGGGACGGCAATGGCCATTTATCTGACTACGCAGCTGCTCATTCGCCCCGGAGATGCGGTATTTGTACCGGAACCAGGTTATAAGGATGCGAATCAAACCTTTCAGCTGGCGGGAGCCAATCTGGTATATATACCGGTCGACAAAGATGGTATGGACGTAGATCGTATCGAGCAGCTGTGCAAAAAGAGGCCGCCCAGGATGATCTATGTTATCCCGCATCACCATCGTCCTACCACGGTTACGCTGAGTCCTGAGCGGCGCATGCGGTTAATGAGCCTGGCCCACAAGTATGGATTTGCGTTGCTGGAAGATGATTATGATTTTGATTATCACTTTACAAGCAATCCTCTTTTGCCTTTGGCAAGTCTGGATATGGCAGGACATATCATTTATGTAGGCTCTTTTTGCAAAAGCATTGCACCGGGTATTCGAATCGGGTTTATGGTGGCTCCGGAAGTGGTCATCAACGAAGCTGCGGCCCTGCGTAAGCTAATGGACCGGCAGGGTGAACTGCTGCTGGAAGAGGCTACCGCTGAGCTTTTGAGCACTGGTGATATTGCGCGGCATATCAAAAAGTCTCATAAAGTTTATCTGGGACGGTTGGAGAATACTTGCCGGTTGCTACGGGAGCAGCTGGGGGCGTATTTGACGTTTGAAAAGCCTGACGGTGGATTGGCCATCTGGGCTATGTATAAAAAGAATATAAGCGCCAGGGCAGTTGCCGCGAATGCTGGGAAGCTGGGATTAAAGATCAATGATGGCAGGGGTTATTTCTTTCGACCTAATGTTTCTATGCCAAATGACTATATACGCATAGGCTATTGTTCTTTAGATGAAAAAGAAATGGCCGCTGCAATCGATATATGGAAGAGGGCTCTTACCCGTTAGTTCCATAAGGTGCCGGCCATCCCCAGGATGAGGCTAAGCCATATGCCAACGGCATAACCGAGCAGACTTACTACCAGGAACAGTTTTCCCTGCCAGCCTTTCAGGTTTCGCAATGGCTGCGTTATGTCGTAACATAAACCGACCAGCGCGGACAGGGCAGGCGTCAAGAGAAGAGGTTTCACCCGCCAGTAATCTCCCCAGGCGGGGTTGCCTTTGCCGGCTGTGATTAGGAAAAAGCCGATGAGCACGAGGCCGATGGCTGCCCCTGCTATCAGGCGTTTGCCAAGAGCAGGGGTAAAAAGGGGGCTTTTTGAAAGGTGAATGGCTGTCATAATGAATTTTTTAAAAGTACTTTGAAATACAAAGTTATTTTATAGTTTTGTATTTCAAAATATTTCGTTGTGAAAAATTTTAGAGCCATTTATGATGAAGCGAAGGATGACAAGTGGTTTAAGGGGTTTGCGGTGTTCTGCCGGATTTTTTTGGCGGTTAGCTTTATACCGACGGGGATTGTGAAGGTGCTGGGGCAGCGGTTTGCGGAGGGGCTGCCGCATAATAATCCGTTGGGGCATTATTTCGATGCGTTGTTACTGACGCGGTATTACTATACTTTTATTGGGGTGTCGCAGCTGGTGATTGCTGTTCTTTTACTGATTCCGCGGACGGCGTTGCTGGGGGCGGTGGGGTTTTTTGCGATGATCGTCAATATCACGGTGCTGACGTATGCGACCCGGTTTGATGGTACGAGGTTGATTACGATGGGTTTATTGGCTTGTTTGTATTTGTTGATCTGGGATTATGACCGGCTTAAATATTTGTTTGTGAAGCCGGTCGCGGCAGCGGCGTCGGTTGGGGCGGCGGCGCCGGTTATCAGCAAGCCTTTGGGGAAGCGTTTGCGCGTATACTTTTTTGGGGGATGTGTGGCTGTGTTGGTCTTTATTATCTGGGGGACCTTCTATCTTTTTGAGATTGTGCCGGGGAATGATGAAGAGGAGTGCCGGAACCAGTGCGGGGGTGATAAGAATCCGAATGCTTGTCAGACTTTTTGTGATTGTATTTATAAGCAGGGGCAGCCGCTGGATTCGGCGCTGGCTACTTATCATCGGGCTAAGGGAGGGCATTAATCGAGATATCCCGGGGGGGATCGGGTGGTGCGCCGTTTAGTTGCTGACCAGGCGGTAGTGGGTCGATACGTGCCAGTGGCGGAGAGTGGTGATTTTGAATTGGTTTCCTTTGGGGGTTACGGCTACGAGCTTTACTTCGCGGAAAACGTTGTCGTTATCGAGGAAGCCGATGATGCAGGAAAGGGGTGTGGTCCCTTTTTTAAGGATGGGGCGGGGCAGGGTGCCGAGGTCGGGAAATCTGAGGGTATCGTCGCCGGGGAGGCCGTCGTATTCCACGTCGATGCGGTAGCGCATGGTCTTGGACGTTTCATAGAGCTTTACGATGAAGTTGCCTTTGAAATGGCCTGTGGGTTCGCGAAATTCGGCGACAGGTTCTTTATTGATTTTCGATCTGTCTTCGGAGTTGTGTTTTGGGGGAGGGAGGACTGGATTTGAAGGGTCGATCCGGAAGGTGTCTTTTCGGTTCTGGGCGGTGGTGTTGAGGTTGGCGAGGATCAACAGGAAGGCTGATAGGATAAAAGAGAGCAGGGGTTTCATAGGAGGCAAGATAGTGTTTTTAGTCTTGTGGTGCAAGTGCTGGCCGCGGTGTTATTATACAGTATCTTTATCCCAAAACAACCTTAATGCGCAGGCTGATCCCCTTCATCCTTCTGGCTTTTGCGGCCTGTAACCGATCTAATTCTCAACCTTCGAGGGCAAGTATTGATACTGTGCGACGTGATACTGCCGTTATTGCGTCCAATCCACCAATTGTTTATCCAGATTCTCCACCTACTATAGCTGATGCGAGGCTCGCGGAATTGTCGGGGCTGGCTGTGTCGCCGGCCAATCCGGGGATGGTGTATGTTCACAATGACAGCGGTGATTCGAGCCGTTTTTTTGCGCTTTCGCCGGGGGGACGGACGCGTGCGACGGTTTATTTCAATGGCGACCCTGCCGTAAAGCCATATGGGGTGGTCGATTGTGAAGATATGGCGCTGGCTAAGGGACAGGATGGACAGTTTTATGTTTTTATGGGTGATATTGGCGACAACGACGCTGTTAGAAAATATATCAGGATCTACCGGGTAAAAGAGCCGGACCTTTCGAAGCAGGATACGGTTCATCCTCCGACAATTTATCTGGCTTCGGAATCGCTGACCCTTCGGTATCCAGATGGCGCCCGCGATGCGGAAACGCTTATGGCCGATCCTGTCGACCGCCTTCTTTACATCGTTAGTAAGCGTGAGGATTCGGTTGCTGTCTATAGCACACCGCTGGACTTCAAGGCGGGTGATACGGTTACACTTACCAGACAGACCAGGCTCTTCTTCCCTGGCAGCGGCGTCGCGAAATGGGTGACGGGTGGCTCTATCGCCCATGATGGCAGTCAAATTCTTCTTAAAACTTACAGCCAGGTGTATTATTGGAAACGAGGGAGTGCGACTTCTGTGTGGAAGGCCATGCAGTCCAGCTTTCGATCTCTTCCTTATACTCCCGAACCGCAGGGTGAAGCCATTGGCTTTACTGTTGATGGGAAAGGATACTATACCGTTAGCGAGGGGAAGAATCCTACATTGTATCACTATTGGTTACCTTGATGGGGGTGGGGCGGGCGTTTTTACATAGAACTATGTAGTCCTTTCTGCAGTAAAATTTAATATCGGTAACGTGTGGGCCAAATCTATGTTTTTGGGTTGCGGTGCTGGTAAATTCAGCATATGAAAATTCAAGTCTTGACTCTTCATCGATTGGTTGATCAACTCTTAAAGGGATTACAGCTGTTGGCAATGAAAAGAGGAAATATCGTTTTGAATGGGATATCCAAAGACCTGATGGTTTCGGGGGATGAGAATCTGCTGGCGTATGTGCTTTGGAATCTGTCTATGAGCGCTATCGAAAGCACGAAGAACGAGTGTATTCATATTGGGGCTACTGTCAAGGCTGAGAGAACGATTATTTACCTGATGGGTGTGGGTACGTATGCGTATCATACGATCTCGCATGAGTATCGGAAGCTGCAGGATGCTGCGGAGAAGCTGGGCGGGCATATCTGCCTGGAGCAGGATGCGGTTAATGGGGGCAGTATTTCGTTTTGCCTGGTAAATAGTTAGTGGATGGCGGTGAGGGCGGCGCCTTCGAAGACGATGCCGTTCCAGCCATTGGACATAAACTGCCGGATATTCTGATGATCTGTCGCTTCGGGATGGTTTAGTACGGCGCGGTAGTGTTCTGCAAAAAGCGTTAAGGTATCTTCCTCGCTTAGGTTGTTTAGCATGGCGAAGGCAAAGACTCGTGCGCTTCCCTGGTTTTGCGTTGCTTCATTATATACGGACCCGTTTTTAAAGGCGGTGGGATGGTGCTGGTAGTGGGCGTCGATAGTGGCGAGGACATCGGAAAAGGCCAGGGAACCGGCGCGGAGCTGTTGGAGGAGTGTAGTAATATTCATCAGGTTGTGCTTTTGGCCTTGGTCAGGCTGTCGGCAAAGGTATATCCTTTGTTTGTCATCGAAAAAACTTCGGCGTCGGGACTTGGACGGTTTACGAAGTCGAAGCTTATTAGTTCATCGAGGGCGCTTTCCCATCTTGCTAGTGTGCGGGGGCTGCCGTCTGTAAGAAATTCCTTGTCATTTGTGGAGAGGGTTCCTCCGTTGAGGTAGGCGACTTTTACAATCTGGCCGGCGACGTCCTTGGCTCCTTCCAGGAGTAATTCTTTTGCGTCGTCGGAGAGGGTGGGAGTGGATGTGTATGGTGCTTTTGGGCTAGTGGAGGGTTGTGCGGACTCGGAGTAGTGCTCCTGGTTGAGGAGCATGGCGAGGTGATTTTGGAAGTCCTGTCTGAATTGGTCCGGGGTGTTAAAGTCGTAGGTCAATCCTCTTGTCTGATATTGGGCTTTTAGCTGCTTTAGCGCGGCGTATTGAGCTGCGTCAAGCTTTTCCGGGTCGATGGGACATTTGGAGAAATAGAGCAGGGTATCTTTTCCCGCTTCGATGTGTTGTTCGATCTCTTCCACTGTGCCGCTGGCGGCCTTGCCGGATGGTGTTCCGACGCGTGTCCAGAAGATGCCGACCAGGATATCGGCTGAATCCAGGAGCTGCTGGTTGATGATGGCCTGCGGGCGGTCGCCCATCGATGGAAAGGCGTTTTGTTCCCAGCCGATGGGCTGGAGTATGATATGACGGGACTCTGAATTTATATTGTTCCAATCGAGGATGACCTGGCGCGCGATGGCTCGTTCCTCGGTGAGGTCGCCGGGGGAGGCGATAAATACCTGGTATACGGTGGCTGAATAGGACATCAATGATGATTTTGCCTGTTAATTTAAGCAAAAAGGCAATACTGCTACCATTGTCCTTCCACTCTCCATCCTTTTACCCCTTTAAACGTGGTCTTGCGGACCAGCTTTTCGGAGCCGAGCTGGAGGGTGACGGTTAATTCGCCGGGGGGCAGGGTTATGTCAGGTATCGAAGAGGCGGCGCGTCCTCTGCCGCCAAATCCCCAGGTAAAGGAATTAAAACCTTTTTGCGCCGCGATTTTGTTTTGGTATACTGTCTTGCCGCTGTTATCGGTTATTACGACAGATGCGGAATCTTGTTTTGTTTTAAGATAATAGTTAACGACTAGTCCGTTGGGCTCGTTGGGCGCTTTGATGTGGCGGTTACCGTATAGCTGGTAGTTGCCGCCGAATACGCGTGGTACGCGGTAAAATTTGTCCTTTATGGTAAAGAGCCAGGCGTTGCTGTTGAGCATGTCCGGTTTTACTTCTTCGAGGTAAGCGATATCTCCTATCCAGATGCCTCTTCCGTAGGTGCCTACTACCAGGTCGCGTTCGCGGGGGTGTATTTTCAGATCGTGTACGGGGACCATCGGCATATTGCCTTTCAGCGCCTGCCAGTGTTCACCGCCGTCGATGGTTACGTAGACGCCGTCGTCATTGCCTACGAATAGGAGCTGTGGGTTATAGGGGTCTTCTACCAGCACGTTTACCGGCTGGTCGGACAAACCATTGCTGATCGCTTTCCAGGTATTGCCGTTGTCGGTCGTTTTAAAAACGTAGGGCTTGAAGTGGTCTTGTCTGAAACCATTTACGGTAACGTAGGCTACGGCCGGATTGGATTCGGATGCTACTACGCGGCTTATCCAATAGCCGGCGGGGCTGCCTGCTTTTTCGATGGCTGCGGTTACGTCTTTCCAGCTTTTGCCGGCGTCGCTTGTCATCTGGACTTTGCCGTCATCGGTTCCTACCCAGATGAGCCCGCTTTGTTTGGCCGATTCTGCAATCGTAGTAATAGTGCAGTATTTCATACCGCCTTTGCCATTGATCTTATTAGGGTTGTTGGTAGTGAGGTCCGGGCTGATGGTTTCCCAGCTGTCGCCTTTGTTAGTGGAACGCAATAAATATTGAGAACCGGTATAAATCGTGGAAGGGTCATGCGGTGACATTACCAGCGGTGTGATCCAGTTAAAGCGATAAGCGGCTTCGCCGGGTTTGGCCTTGGGGTCGATGGCGGTACGGGTGCCATTCGTCTGGTCGACACGGCGATGGATGCCAAATTCTCCGGTATTGAACGCCCACCGGCTGTCTGTCGGGTCGACGGCGTTGTACATGCCGTCGTCGCCGCCTACGGTAACCCAGTTTTCTAAAGTAATCATACCCGACCAGCCGTTAGAAGGGCCTTTCCAGGAATCGTGGTCCTGTAAACCTGCATATACGTTATAAGGCTCGTTCATATCTACACCCAGGGCATATACTTCTCCCAGGGGGAGGTTGTCATAAAAATCACAGGTTTTGCCTTCGTCATACGAAATATGCACACCGCCATCGCTGCCCATCAGGACGCGGGAAGGCTGTTGGTGATCGAACCAAAGAGTGCGAACGTCGCCGAATGAACCGGGGAAGAAGATTCGGCTGCCGGGTGTAAGTCCTGTCCAGCTTTTGCCGCCGTCTGTGGAAGCGGACACGTCCGAACCGGTGATATAGACTTTATTGGGATCTTTGGGATGTACCGTGATCTGATTAAAGGAATAAGCTGCCTTTCCACCTACGTTATCTTCGGCGCGGTTGACCTTGTGCCAGCTGCCGCCGGCATCGTCTGAACGGTATACTTCACCGGCGATGGGCCTTCCGGATGCGTCTTTCGGGTTAAGGTTTTCTATTACGGCGTATAGTGTGGAAGGTGTATCGTAGCAAAGGGCGACGCCGATGCGGCCGATCAGGCCATGGGGCAGTCCGCCTTCCAGTCTTTTCCAATGTTTTCCGCCGTCTGTGGTTTTGAAGATGCCGCTGCGCGGACCGCCGGATTCCATCGTCCATACGGTCCTGTATTCCTGGTAAGCGGCTGCGTATAAAATTTCCGGGTTTGAGGGATCCATTACCAGGTCTATTACGCCTGTGCTGTCATCGATAAAGAGGATTTTATCCCAATGGTTACCGCCATCGGTGGTTTTAAAAACTCCGCGTTCGGGATTGGCCGTAAACAGGTGTCCGGGGGACGCGGCATAAACCGTGTTGGGCTGTTTGGGGTGGACGATAACACGCACGATATGCTGGGTTTCTTTCAATCCCATGTTTTTCCAGGTTTTACCGGCATCCATCGATTTGTAAATGCCGTCTCCGGAATAGGTGCTCCTGGTGAGATAGGATTCGCCCGTGCCGGCCCAGACCTGGTTGGCGTCGGATGGGGCTACGGCTACTGCGCCGATGGTATGGTGATAGGGAAAGATATTTTCAAAAGTGGTGCCGTTGTTTGTGGTTTTCCATAGGCCGCCGTTGCGGGTGGCTACATAAAAAGTGTACTGATGGTCGAGGGCGGGTGTTTCGGGGACGGCGAAGTTTGTAACCCACCCGCCGGTGCGGAAGGGGCCGATGTTGCGATAGTTGAATTGGCTAACCAGGTCGGATGGGATGGTTTGCGCGGATAGGGAGGTCGAGACGAGCAAAAGCAGGAGTATGCGATTCATTGGAATGGCTGTTGTGTTATAGATTAAACGTAGTTATTATTAATAACCTATACTTATTCGGTATTAATGAATACTATGCAAATCTTAACTAAGAGCCGATTTTACTCGCTTCGCAGGGCCTCTACTGGATTGGCCAGCGCCGTTTGGATAGCCTTGAAACTAACGGTGAGGAGGGCGACGATCAGGGCCAGGGCTCCGGCGATGGCAAAGACCCACCAATGGATGGTCGTTCTATATTCGTATTCCTGCAACCAGCCCTTCATGGCCCACCAGGCGACGGGAAAGGCGATCAGGCAGGAGATGATAACCAATTGAAGAAATTCTTTCGATAACAATCCCGCCAGGCCGTGGGAGGAGGCACCCAATACTTTGCGGATACCGATTTCTTTTGCGCGGCGCTCGGTGGTATGGGCGGCGAGGCCGAACAAGCCCAGGCAGGAAATAAATACTGCCAGGGTGGCAAAGACACCGGCAAGCCTGCCGATAAGCGTTTCAGTGGCGAACAGCGCATCGAACGCTTCATTGGCAAAATGGTACTCGAAGGGGTAGCCGGGATTTTCGGCGGTGATCACGGATTCGGTGGCGGCGAGCGCTTTGGACAGGTCGGCGTTTGGCTTAAACCGGAGGGCCATAACCGTGGCGCCGCGGAGGTTGGGAAACAGGAGCAGCGGAGAGCTGGGACCGTAGATGTCATTATAAACAAAATCTTTTATGATGCCGATTACTTGTATTTGACGGGAGTTGCTACTGAGGATGGCACCGACCTTTCCTTCCTTGCCCATCAGCTTCGCCATGCTTTCGTTAATGATCACACTGAGGCTGTCCGGTCCGAAAGTGGGGTAGAAGTCCCTGCCGCTAAGGATTTGCAGGTGCAT
>JAFDYG010000153.1 GCA_018267545.1 Bacteroidota bacterium | reverse complement strand
TCACCAGCGGCAGAAGATAATATTTGTCATCAGCGATGCTTGCCATATTTTTATAAAAAATTTTTCGTGAAGACGATTTTGAATGAACAGCAGCTTGAAATTACGATACAACGCCTGGCTCATCAGCTGCTGGAAGATCACCTCGACCTGGAAAATACCGTTCTCATCGGTCTGCAACCCCGCGGCATTTATTTTTCAGACCGCATCGTACAGCAGCTGAAAAAACAGGTGAACCCTTCCGTAATTGACTACGGCAAGCTCGACATCACCTTCTACCGCGACGACGTCCGCACCGGGCTGCACGAAATAAACCAAACCGCCATCCCCTTCTCCATCGAAAACAAAAATGTCGTCCTGGTAGATGACGTACTTTGGACGGGCAGGACCATCCGCGCAGCGCTCGACGCCCTCCTCGCTTTCGGCCGGCCCGCAAAAGTCGAGCTCTGCGTCCTCATCGACCGCCGGTTCAGCCGCCAGCTGCCCATCCAGGCCGATTATACCGGCAAATCCATCGACAGCATCATTACCCAGAAAGTAAAAGTGTACTGGAAAGAAAAGGATGGCAAGGACGAAGTTGCGTTGTTATAAAAAAACCCCTAATTTCGCGTTCTAATGCAACTGAGTACCAAACATCTTCTTGGCATTAGAGATCTCCAACCGGGTGATATTCAACTCATTTTAGATACCGCCACACAGTTCAAAGAGGTTCTGCAGCGTCCCATCAAAAAGGTTCCTACCTTGAGAGACGTAACCATCGTCAACCTCTTCTACGAAAACTCGACCAGGACACGCATCTCCTTCGAGCTGGCGGAGAAAAGACTCTCGGCCGATACCATCAATTTCACGGCTTCCGGCTCCTCCGCCGCAAAAGGCGAAACCCTGCTGGATACCGTCAACAACATTCTCTCGATGAAAGTAGACATGGTCGTGATGCGGCACAGCGCCAGCGGCGCCCCCCACTTCCTGTCGAAACATATCCCCGCCGCCATCGTCAACGCTGGCGACGGCATCAACGAACACCCCACCCAGGCCCTCCTCGACGCCTTCTCGATCCGGGAGAAGCTGGGCGGACTCGCCGGCAAGAAAGTCGCCATCATCGGCGACATCATGCACTCCCGCGTAGCCCTGAGCAATATCTACCTGCTCAAAAAAATGGGCGCCGAAGTGACCATCGCCGGCCCCCCCACCCTGATTCCCGTACATATCCGTGAAGCATTCGATGTCCGGGTGGAATATAACCTTCGCAAAGCCCTCGAATGGTGCGACGTGGCCAACGTCCTGCGCATACAGCTCGAACGGCAGAACCAACCGCTCTTCTCTTCCCTA
>JAFDYG010000152.1 GCA_018267545.1 Bacteroidota bacterium | reverse complement strand
CATTATGGAGAATTCGCCTTCTATGAAGGGACCAGGGAGGCGCTGAAGATCTTTGCGGAAACCTTCGGGAAGATCGTCGTGGTGACCAACCAGCGGGGGGTCGGAAAAGGAATGATGACGGCGGCGGCGCTGCAGGACATTCACGACAAGATGGTGGCCGAGCTGGTGCTGAGCGGCGGCCGGATCGACCGGATCTACTATGCCGACTCGCTCGACAACGACCATCCGATGCGTAAACCGCAGCAGGGAATGGCGCACGCGGCACAGAAGGACATACCCACGATCGATTTTTCCAGGAGCATCATGGTCGGCAACAACCTCAGCGATATGCAATTTGGCCGGAATGCCGGGATGTTTACCGTTTTTGTCAAGACCACCAACCCCGAGCAGGTACTCCCCCACTCTGCTATCGATCTGTCTTTTAATTCGTTATACGATTTTGCAAAACATTTGCACTCACTATAAAATTTTCGGTATTATTTCGCGTTCAACCGGTATGCCAGCACTTAGATTTTGTCTTGTCTTGATTGTGATTTCCCTGGGCTTCGCCCTGTCAGGGAGTGCGCAGCGTCCTACGCTTACCTATGCCCAGAAAAAAGAGTTTCGCAAGCGCGAGGATTCTTTAAAGGTTTGGGCCGACAGTATCGTGAATGGGGAAACCGCTTCGGGGCGGTTTAGGGCCGACAGCCAGTTCATCCGCTTACTCGTCCGGGCGCTGAAAGTACCTTATTCTTTTAACTTTCCTTTCGACTCTCTGCAGACTATTTCGCATCTATATTCCCCCGACAGCAGCTTTCGGATCTTCACCTGGCAGTATAAGAAGGACAATTTCCTCTACCTGCAGGAAGGCTGTATCCAGATGCGTCAGGCGGACGGCTCGCTGAAGCTGTTCCCGCTTTTCGACGTTTCGATGTTTACAACCAAGCCGCTGGATTCGGTGCGGAACCGGCGCAATTGGATCGGCGCCATCTATTACAAGATCATCGAAAAGAGCTGGCAGGGGCAGAAGTATTATACCATGCTTGGGTTCGACGATTTTAGCGAGACCAGCAACAAGAAGTGGATGGAGGTGCTGACCTTCGACGCAAACGGAGAACCTCAGTTCGGCGGCCCTTTCTTTTCGTTCAAGGATGACTCAGTGCGCAAGCCCGTTCAATACCGCTTCAATATCGAATACAAGAAAGAAGCCGGCACCCGCTTCAATTATGACCCGGAGATGGACATGGTTGTCTATGACCATTTGACTCCGGAAGGCGATCAGCCGCAAAAGAAGGATACCTATATTCCAGACGGCGACTTCGAAGCCTTTCAGTGGAAGAATGGCCAATGGCTCCACGTCGAAAAGCAGCTGTTTACCTATAAGCTAAAGGACGGAGACTTCCCGATGGAGCAGAAGATGCTCGATGACATGGGGAATTCCAACGAGGCTAAGCTGCAGGAATCGACGGATAAGAATATTCAGAACGGCAAAAAGAAGCCGGCCCCACCGGCGAAAAAGCCGAATTAGTGATTCAGCAGCCTGCTCTTCGCACGGATGTACTCCTCTTCGGAAATCGCTCCCTTCATCTTCAATTCAAATAGCTTTTCCAGCTCGGCAGCGACCTGTGGTGCGTTGGCGCCGCCCACCTGTCCGCCAATAGCGGCGGCCATCTGCTTCGCCTGATTCCCATATTCCCAGTTCTTATATTCGGCCTGAGCGGCGGCGATGGTTTCCTGCAGCCGTTTGGGATGATTGACGTTGAAATAGGTAGTGGCTCCTACCTGTGCGGCGGTTTGGATTTCGACGTCTCCGTAGTTGAAGATGCGGCCCAGGATGGAGCGGTTGTAGGATACATTATTAATTTTGTCCAGCGGACTTTCCTTGGCGAAGTGGTTTAAGAGACCTACCTCATCGATGACCCTGAAATTGGTGACGACCCAGATATTGGCGTTCCAGATGGCGTATCGGATCAATAGGTAGAGCAGCCCGACAACGGCGGCGATCCAGCCGTAGCGTTCGGTAAAGCCGATGAAGAAAGACCCGACGATGCCTGCCACCGCGATGAATATGGGAATGATGAGGGCTGTCCAGCTGCCGTGTGTAACGAGGAGCACTTTTTCGCCTTTCTGAAGTGAGGTCCGCATGGATGATTATTTAGGATGCAATGAAATAGTAATTATCGTTCCGGTCAAACTGCTGTTGGAATGCCGTCTCCGTCAACCCGGGCCTGCGCTTCAGCCAGTCCTCCATCTCAAAGATCGTGTACCCCAGGCCGGAAAGAAAGCGGTGGATTTCCATCGGCGACTCGTTGAAATAGTCGTATCCTCCCCTCCCGCATTCGAACAGGATGACCGGCTTATCCCGGAGAAGCAAAGCCTGTGCCCCCTTCAGCACCTGGAGCTCGGCTCCTTCCACGTCTAATTTAATAAAATGTATCTTTTGTTGACCAGGAAAAAAACCATCCAGCCTTTTGAGCGAAACCCGGACAGGCTGATAGTCGGGTGTAAATTCGAGCGACCGGCGACGAAGTCCGCTGTACCCGGGTTCGTTGCGGACGATAAAGAATTCGCTTTCTCCTTCCTGGTCGTAAAGTGCGGTGGAATAGATGGCTGCTTTGTCGCCGAATTTCTCCTGCAGCGCGTCATAAAGATAGGGAATCGGCTCGAAGCCCGTATGCTGGCCTTGCGGACTAAGCCGGAGCGCCTGCTCCAGGATTTCTCCCTGGTGGCAGCCGACGTCGATGATATTGCTTCCGGGTTTTACGGCTTTTTTCAGCACGGCCCTGGTGAGCCTGTCATAACGGAGGTTATCGGTCAGGTCCAGACGCAGGCCTATCAATATTTCACGTAAGGCTTTTTTGATCATGCATGAGCGTTGTGGCATGCCCTTCAGCCGGCATCAATCATCCAGCTTCAGCACGGCTAAGAAGGCTTCCTGCGGCACTTCTACGTTACCGATCTGGCGCATCCGCTTCTTGCCTTCCTTCTGCTTTTCCAGCAGCTTACGCTTACGGCTGATGTCACCGCCATAGCACTTGGCCGTTACATCCTTGCGCAGGGCGCTGATGGTTTCGCGGGCGATGACCTTCGCGCCGATGGCCGCCTGAATGGCGATCTGGAATTGCTGGCGGGGCAGCAGCTCCTTGAGCTTTTCGCAGAGCTTGCGGCCAAAGTCCTGTGCGCGGCTGCGGTGGATGAGGGCGCTCAGAGCGTCCACCTTGTCGCCGTTGAGGAGGATGTCCATCTTGGCGATATCGCTGTCCCTTTTATCGAGAGGATGATAATCGAAAGAAGCATAGCCGCGTGTCTGGCTCTTCAGCTTATCGTAGAAGTCGAAGACGATCTCGGTGAGAGGCATTTCGAAGATGAGCTCCACCCGCGTAGTCGTCAGGTAGCTCTGGTTGACCAGCAGGCCGCGCTTGCCGAGGCAAAGGGTCATGATATTGCCGATATATTCGGGCTTGGTGATGATCTGGGCCTTGATAAAAGGCTCCTGGATATGGTCGATGCGCGTCGGGTCTCGCATTTCAGCCGGATTATTGACGATGACCGTCTCACCTTTGTTGGTAGTCGCGACAAAGCTTACGTTGGGTACCGTCGTAATCACCGTCTGGTTGAACTCGCGTTCCAGCCGCTCCTGGATAATTTCCATGTGGAGCATGCCCAGGAAGCCGCAACGGAAGCCAAAACCGAGGGCCTGCGAGGTTTCCAGCTCATAGGTGAGGGAGGCGTCGTTGAGCTGGAGCTTGTCCATACAGTCACGGAGCTCCTCGAAATCGTCCGTATTGACCGGGAAGATACCGGCGAATACCATGGGCTTTACTTCCTCGAAACCCTGAATGGCTACGGGGTTGAGGTTGCTGGCCAGGGTGAGGGTATCGCCCACCTTTACTTCCTTTGCATTCTTGATACCGGTGATGATATAGCCTACGTCTCCTGTCAGGACTTCTTTCTTGGCTTCGAGCCCCAGCTTGAGCACGCCTACCTCATCCGCCCCGTAAGGGATGCCGGTAGAGACAAACTTGACGATATCGCCTTTCTTGATGCTGCCATTGAGAATACGATAGTATACGATGATACCCCGGAAGGAGTTGAAAACGCTGTCGAAGATGAGGGCCTGAAGGGGAGCTTCGGGGTCGCCCTTAGGAGCAGGAATCTTTTCGACGATGGCTTCCAGGATTTCCGGAACGCCAAGGCCGGTGCGGCCGCTGGCCAGCAGGATGTCTTCGGGCTTGCAGCCGATGAGCTCGATGATCTGGTCCTTTACCTCGTCGATCATCGCGCCGTCCATATCGATCTTGTTGATTACGGGGATGATTTCCAGGTCGTTTTCGATGGCAAGGTACAGGTTGGAGATGGTCTGGGCCTGGATACCCTGGGTGGCGTCTACCAGCAGCAGGGCGCCTTCGCAGGCGGCCAGGGCGCGGCTTACTTCATAGCTGAAGTCGACGTGACCGGGGGTATCGATCAGGTTCAGGACATATTTTTCTTTTTCGCTTTTATACGTATAGTTGATCTGAATCGCATGGCTTTTAATCGTAATACCTTTTTCCCGCTCGAGGTCCATGTCGTCGAGCACCTGAGCCTGCATGTCCCGTTCCGAGATGGTGTTGGTGACTTCCAAAAGACGGTCAGCCAGGGTACTTTTTCCGTGGTCGATATGAGCAATAATGCAAAAATTCCGTATATTTTTCATTCGTTGGCAAAGCTACGCCTTATTTTTACAAAAATCGCGCTTATGACGCCTTCCCGAAAGGCTATTTTCGCACGAATAATGATCGTTTTTTTCACCCTTCAGATCGGAGTGGACCTGGTCCATTCGGTTACAGCATACCCCTTTGTACACTACGGCATGTTTTCGGAGTCGATGGCCCGGCCGGACAGCCTGAAGGTCTTCGAGGTGACGGTCGATGGACGGCGGCTTCGGGCGGAGGATTTCAGGGTTTACCGCTGGGACATGGTCCAGACGCCTCTCTCGGCCTTCGAGGAGTACCGGCGCAGCGGTGATTTTGCCTGGGACAGGACCAAAGTGCGGGAGGGATTCGACAAGGCAGCACTGGGCGGCTTGTTTGCCCGCTTTGGCAGCCACCTGACCAACGCGGCGGATGTCGAGATTCGTTTTCCGGCTTGGTACAAGTCCTATCTGACCCGGCTGCTTGGTCATTCCATCGAAAAGCTTCAGGTCGATGAATCCTGGTATCGTTACCGGGACGGCCGGCTGCAATTGCTTCACACCAGCCACTACTTTACCCTATAGGCATGAACTTCACCCGCGATAGAAAAGTACTTTTAACTGTCTATCTTTCATTCTATTATATAGTCTTTTTCTTCTTTTGGCTGGACCACAGGCTGCTCTCGCAGTACCAGCCGGTCTTCTTCAATTACAACCGGGACCTGACGGAGCTGGCGTTGATTTTCACCGGCATACCCAGGTATATGATCGCTCACCCCTGGACTTTTGGGGTGGCCGATGGGCTGGCGCTCGTGCTGCCGCTGCTCGTCTGGGGGTATTTCGGACGGAGGAGCCGCTTTTGGGTGGCAGCGGGGATTGGGTTTGGTCTTTTTCTGGCGTTGTACCTGTTATTGGCTAACCTTTTCTGGCAGGTTCATCATGAGCCGTTTATACTTTATGTCTTGCTGGCGATGGCCTTGTCGACGAATCGGGCCGAGACATTTTACGCGCTGATGCGGTGGGGTCGGTATTATTTTCTTTACGTCTTTGTTTCGGCGGCCATCTGGAAGATCGCCCGGGGGGCCGTCTTCAATGGGGACCAAATGAGCCGGGTTCTCCTGGTCCATCACAGCGATGTGCTGAGCGGGGACTGCGCCTCCATCCAATGCCGGGTCTTTGGCTACCTGGTAGGACATCCGGCGCTGGCTCAGTGCCTCTACCTGGGCGGGGTCGTGCTGGAGCTGGTTTTTGTCGTGGGATTATGGACCCGTCGGTATGACCGTTGGCTGATTGGCGCGGCGGTCTTGTTCGTCGTTGCCGACCTATTGGTGATG
>JAFDYG010000151.1 GCA_018267545.1 Bacteroidota bacterium | reverse complement strand
CCATGTGCACCGAAGCTCCGAAGAGGGCGCGATAGTCCTTCTTCAAAGAAGCGCCGTAACCGCCGGCTTCCTTCTTTACACCCATGACCTTTTCATTGCCGTTGATCTGTTCGATGCCCCACTGAAAGCCATAGAGGGGCATGCCCATGCCGCCTCCGAACTCGATGTGGTAGCCGCGGGGGAAGTCCAGCTTTTTATTGTCCAGCCACCAGGGTGCATAGACGTGCATGCCGCCGACACCGTCTTCGTTGTACCGCTTACGGTCCAGCAGGTGCGGAAGAATACCGCCCATGTCTGCGCCGGTGGAATCATGGAGATAACGGCCGACGACGTCGCTGCTATTGGCGAGACCATTGGGATGACGCTCCGATTTGGAGTTGAGCAGGAGCCTGGCGCTTTCGCAGGCGCTGGCCGCCAGGATAACGGTCCGGCCGCTGACCTGGTATTCCTGCATATCGTCTTTACTGACATAGGAGACGCCGGTAGCGAGTCCTTCTTTATCCGTCAGCACCTCGCGCGCCATCGCATTGGTGACGAGGTCTACATTACCCGTTTTCAACGCAGGGATCACCAGGCAGGAGGAAGACGAGAAGTCTCCGTAAACCTTACAGCTGCGTCCGCACTGTGCGCAGAAGAAGCATTGCCCCCGCTCGTTGTTGATCTGCTTGGTCAGAATGGACAACCGGGAAGGTATCACGGGCACCCCTACGCTGCCCGCAGCCTTCTTGATCATCAGCTCGTGGAGACGAGGCTTGGGCGGAGGCAGGAAGAACCCGTCGGGGTCATTTTCCAGTCCTTCGTTGGTGCCGAATACACCCAGCAGCTTATCGATCTTATCGTAATAAGGTTTTACGTCTTCGTATCCAATGGGCCAATCGTCTCCGAGTCCATCGATGCTCTTGCGTTTAAAATCCTTGGGACCGAAACGAAGAGAGATCCGTCCCCAGTGATTGGTTCTTCCTCCCAGCATACGGGCGCGCCACCATTCCCAGGACGTGGTGCCCGGTGCGCCGGTTTGCGTATAAGGCTCACCCTCTACTTCCCATCCCCAGTAGCAGCCGTCGTAGTCGCCAAAGGGCCGGAATTTTGTGGAAGCGCCCCTTCGCGGAGACTCCCATGGGTTTCTTAATTGATTGGAATCTGTTTTCGGATCGAACATCGGACCTGCTTCCAGCAGGCATACCTTGAGCCCGGCGTGCGCCAGCACATAAGCGGCCATGCCGCCGCCCGCGCCTGACCCTACAATGACAGCATCGTATTTCTTGGTCTGTTTTTTAATCTGGAGATCTCCCATGCTTGTATGGTGGGTTAAGTGGAAATATGTAAAAAAAGAAAAGGTAAATTTAAAGGTTTAGCAAAACAGCAAACAAATAAATCTTTGTCCTGGTTCTTGCCCCTTTTATTTCCTGTCGGCTGCCGATTGGTCGCGGATTGCCTTGAATTCAGAGCCCGTTTTCCACCCTGGCCATTCCCTTCCATTTGCCAGTCTCGACCCGATCTTGTAGACCAGCTCCATATCCTGCAGTGCACCGTCCAGATTCCAGGTAGCGGCGTTGTATTCGTCCGCAGGCTGGTGATAGCGCTGCTCGTTGTATTCCTCGTGCTTCTTCTTGCCTGCATCGGCTCCCCCGGTCTTATCGTCTACACCGCCATCGGCCGTCAGAGAAGGTACGCCCGCCTTGGCGAAGTTGAAGTGGTCCGAACGAAAGTAGTGACCGGCCTCGGGATGATCTTCCGGCGCGACATAGCGCCCTTGTTTCTTTGCTTCGTCCGCCAGGTAGTCTTCCAGCTCGGATTGCCCTTTGCCGCTATAGGTAATGTCCTTGGTGGGCCCATAGGTATTGAGCACGTCGATATTCAGATTGGCGACGGTCTTGGATAGGGGATAGACGGGATGCTGACCATAATAGGCGGAGCCGAGCAAGCCCTGCTCTTCGGCGGTTACCGAAAGAAATACGACCGTCCGTTCGGGTTTTACTCCGCTGGCCTTGAGCGCCCGCGCAATCTCCAGGATGGCCGCAGTGCCGCTGGCGTTATCGGCCGCTCCATTATAGATGGAGTCACCTTTTGCGTCGGGCTTGCCGATACCGAGGTGGTCCCAGTGCGCCGAATAGATGATATATTCATCGGGATATTTGCTGCCGGTGATCTTGGCGACGACGTTGTGCGATTTGTTGTAAACCTCTTTTGCCCTTACCGATGCGGAAGCAAGGAGCTTCAGCTGCTCCGATTTGAAGCCGCGTTTTTTGGCCGCTTCGAGCAGGCTGCTGTCCTTACCGGCAGCCGCCAGTATTTTCCTGGCCGTGGGCTCGGTAATCCAACCCTGTACGGCCAGCTGGTAGCTGGGATTGCTACGCGTATCCAGGTGCAGCTTGACGCCGCCATTGCTGTTTTGTACGACGGCGAAAGGGTAGGAGGCCGCCGCGGTATTGTGGATGATGATACAGGCCTTCGCACCCTGGCGGGCAGCCTCTTCATATTTATAGGTCCAGCGTCCGTAATAGGTCATCGTATGTCCCTTGAACAGGGTCGTGTCGTAAAACCCGGGGTCATTGACCATCACCAGCACGGTCTTCCCCCTGACGTCGAGTCCCGCATAGTCATTCCAGTTATACTCAGGAGCGACGACGCCAAAGCCGGCGAAGATCACGTCGCTCTTGTCGACGGTGTTGACCGAATCCGGTCTTTCCGTCCAAAGCACGAAGTCATTGATATTTTGCAGAGCAATCGCTCCTTTGGGGGTTTGGAATTGGAGCGTGGAAGGGGCCGCCGGGCTTATCTCTACCATAGGAACGTCCTGGGTGTAGCTGTTGCCGTTTCCAGGCTCGAGCCCCAGGGCGGTATAAGCATGGACGAGGGAGTCGATGGTTTTATCTTCACCGGCGTTAAAGGGACGGCGGCGCTGGAAAGAATCGGAAGACAGCGTGCGTATATCCGCGATGAGGCTATCCTTGAT
>JAFDYG010000150.1 GCA_018267545.1 Bacteroidota bacterium | reverse complement strand
GAGAAGATTTTGTTGACGGGGTCTTGTTTCACCGAGCATATTGGGAATAATTTACGCGACTGGAAGTTTGATGTTTTGCAGAATCCGAATGGAATTTTGTTCGATGCGGCGAGTGTGGCGTCGAGCTTGATTTCTTATATAGAGCCTAAGGCGTATGGACCTGATGACCTGGTTTATTTAAATGAGCTTTGGCAGAGCTGGCAGCATCATAGTGTGTTTTCTCACATGGATAGGGAGGCGTGTTTGCGGGGGATTAACGAATCGCAGGAGCGGGCGCATGCTTTTTTGAAGGAGGCGAAGTGGTTGATTATTACTTTAGGCAGCTCGTTTTCTTATAGGTTGGATGGGGGAATGGGTGTGGCGAATTGTCACAGGGCGCCGGCGCAGACGTTTACGAAGCATCTGATGACGATCGAGGAAATACAGACGGCGCTGGACAGCTGTTTGTATCAGCTGTTTTATTTTAATCCCGGGTTGCAGGTGATCTTTACGGTTTCGCCGGTGCGGCATATCCGGGACGGGGTGGTGGAGAACAATCGCAGCAAGGCAAGATTGCTGGAGGCGGTGCATCACCTGGTGGGGAAGTTCGACAGGCTGCATTATTTTCCGGCGTATGAGCTGGTGATCGATGTTTTGAGGGATTATCGTTTTTATGATATCGATATGGTGCATCCGAATTATCCGGCGACTCAATTTGTGTTAGAGAAGTTTGTGGGGGCGTGTATCGATGAGAAGGGGCAGAAGTTATTAGAAGAGGTGAAGAAGATCGTGATTGCGCGGCGGCATAAGCCATTTCAGCCCGCTACGAAGGCTCATCAGAAATTTTTAGCCGATTTTAGAGAGAAGGCGGCTGCGCTGGGGCAGGAGTATCCTTTCCTTGATTTGAGGGAAGAACTTGAATATTTCTCCAGATTGTCTTAATTATTGCTTAATATTCCCGGGCGGCAAAAATGGGTAGTTTTGAAGATGCGCTACACATTTATCCTTTCCGCTTTATCCGCTTGTCTGGTCTTTTCTGCACAAGCGCAGCCCAAGCGTCCTGCCGGGCCTGGTATCATCGATTTACCGACTTTGGAAGCGCAGCGGGTACAGCTGCCGAATGGCTGGTCGCTGACGCCGGTCGGGACGAGCCTGCCGCTGGGCGACTTGCCGCTCAACATTGCCGTTAGCCGATCGGGGAAGTATGCGGCTGTGACCAATAATGGTCAGAGCGTGCAGGCCATTCAATTGTTCGATGTGAAGGCTGGGCGTCAGCTGGATAGTGTGGAGATCAATGTTTCGTGGGGAGGGATTGCGTTTACTTCGGATGAGAAGTCGCTGTATGTTTCGGGGGGAAATGACAATATCATTATCAAGTATGCTGTAGGGATGGGGAAGCTGGTGAACAGCGATACGATTGTCCTGGGTCCAAAGAATGGGAAGATTTCGCCGACGGGGATTGCTATCGATGATAAAAAGCAATTGTTATACGTGACGACGAAGGAGAACAATAGCCTTTATGTAATCAATATAAAAGAAAAATCGGTGGTTCGGCGATTGCCGTTGACCAGTGAGGGATATACCTGTTTGTTGTCGCCTGATCAGAAAGAGCTATATGTGAGCAGCTGGGGTGATCAGAAGGTGATGGTATACAATACGGAGTCGGGGGGATTTGTGGATAGCGTGATGGTGGGGAACCATCCTAACGATCTTTGTGTGTCGAGGAATGGGCAATTTTTGTTTGTCGCCAATGCGATGGACAATAGTGTTTCGGTTGTAGATATCAAAAAGCGGAAGGTGTTGGAGACGCTGAATGCGGCGCTTTATCCGGAGAGCCGTGTCGGTTCGACTACGAATGGGGTGGCGCTGAGTTCGGACGAAAAGACGCTGTTTGTGGCCGATGCGGACAATAACTGTGTGGCGGTGTTCGATGTGCATCAGCCGGGTTCGAGTGTTTCCAGGGGATTTATTCCGACGGGTTGGTATCCGACTTGTGTACGGGCGGTGGGTAAAGGGTTGCTTGTGGCTAATGGGAAGGGGTTTTCGTCTTTTCCGAATCCGCAGGGGCCGAACCCGATCGATGTGCGTCAGCGGGTGCTGCTGCATCAGGGGGATTCGGTACGGAACAGGAATCCGAAGGTGCGCGAGCAGTATATTGGCGGGGGGCTGCTGATGGGGACGCTGAGCATGATACCGGTGCCTTCGGAGGAGCAGCTGGCGGTTTATACGCAGGCGGTTTATAAAAATTGTCCGTATAAGAAAGAGAGCGAGCTGATGGTGAGCGGCGTAGAGGCGGGGAATCCGATTCCGTCGAAGGTGGGGGATGCGTCGCCGATCAAGCACGTTTTTTATATCATTAAAGAGAATAGGACCTATGACCAGGTCCTGGGGGATCTGACGCAGGGGAACGGGGATACGAGCCTGGTGTTGTTTGGTCGGAGGATTACGCCGAATCAGCATGCGTTGGCGGAGGAATTTGTCCTGCTGGATAACTTTTATGTGGATGGGGAGGTAAGTGCGGATGGGCATCAGTGGAGCATGGGGGCTTATGCGACGGACTATATGGAGAAGATCTGGCCTTCGGCGTATGGGCATCGGGGCGGCAATTACAATACGCCGACGGTGTTGGACAAGGCGTATATCTGGGACCAGTGTGCGAAGGCAGGGGTTAGTTATCGCACCTATGGTGAGTTCATCAATAACAATAAGCCGCAGATTCCTTCACTGGCGGGGCATTTCTGTCCTTATTTCCTGAATATGGACATGCATATTTTCGATACGGCGCGGGTATATAAGTGGCAGCAGGAGTTCGATTCGTTGGTGGCGGTGAATGCGGTGCCGGCGTTTCAGACGGTGCGTTTTGGAAATGACCATACGGAGGGGACTTCGGCGGGGCGGCCTACGCCTTTTGCGCATGTGGCGGACAATGATCTGGCGGTGGGGATGTTTGTAGAGCATCTGAGCAAGAGTCCGATCTGGAAGGAGAGTGTGGTGTTTATTTTGGAGGATGATGCGCAGAATGGGCCGGATCATGTGGATGCGCACCGTTCGCCGGCGTATGTATGCGGCGGGTTTGTCAAAAGGGGTTACGTCGATCATACGATGTATACGACTTCTTCTATACTGCACACGATGGAGCTGATATTGGGCTTGCAGCCGATGACGCAGTACGATGCGGCGGCTGTGCCGATGTGGAGGAGCTTTTCGGCTTCGGCGGATGTGAGGCCTTTTACGGCGCTGCCGGAGAGTGTTAATCTTTTGGATGTGAATCCCAGTAAGGGCAAGCTGGCGGCGATGGCGCATGGGTTGGATTTTACGCATGAGGATACGCAGCCGGACGCGTTGATGAATGCGATGTTGTGGAAGGCGGTGAAGGGGGAGAATGCTGTGGTGCCGGCGCCGAGCAGGGCGGCGTTTATCAAGGGTACGCCGGGGAAGAGGAAGGACGATGATGATTAGGATTGCGTAAATTGCGGGATGAGATTTAAGACACAGGCTGCTGCTATACTGGCATTTTATAAGGGGTTGAACCCGGATTTCGAGATGGGACATGGGATTGAGATCATGAATCCGTATAAGGTGCCGGAGACCTGGGATTTGGCTTCGAAGTTTTATACCAAATATTATTCGGACGACCGGCCGCGGGCGTTGATTTTTGGGATCAATCCGGGTAGGCATGGGGCGGGGTTGACGGGGGTGCCGTTTACGGACCCGGTAAGGTTGGAGACGGAGTGTGGGATAGCGAATACGATGAAGAAGAAGGGGGAATTGTCGGCGGAGTTTGTGTATCGGGTGATACACGCGTATGGGGGAGTGGAGGCGTTTTTTGGGCAGTTTTTTATCACGGGGATGTCGCCGTTGGGTTTTGTAAAGGATGGGAAGAATCTCAACTATTATGATGATAAGCAGCTGATACGGGACTTCGAGCCGTTTATGCTGGAGTGTATCAGGGTTCAGCTGGAGACGATGCCTACTTATGAGACGTGTTTTTGTTTGGGGGAGGGGACGAACTACAAATATTTTAGCGGTATAAATGCAAAGTGGGGGTTCTTTAAGGAGATTGTTCCGTTGCCTCATCCGCGGTTTATCATGCAGTATAGAAGGCCGCGGATTGGGGAGTTTGTGGATTTATATATGTCGAGATTGGGGGTGATTGGGTCTGTCGGGTAGGGTGATTGGAGCCGGGGGTTAGTGGATCCGGTCGCCGCGGACTTCGGAGGAGGCCATGAGGCTGGATTCGAAGTCGAGCCATTCTTTCCAGCGGCGGCGGACGGTTTCTTTGTCCATATAGGTTTCTGCGAGTTCGATAAAGAGGTGGTAGTGGCCGGCTTCGCTCTCCATGAAGCGGCGGTAGAATTGTTTTAAATAGGGGTCTTCGAGGCCTTCGCTGAGGCGTTTGAAGCGTTCGCAGCTGCGTGCTTCGATGAGGGCGAAGATGAGCAGCTTATCGAGGAAGCGGTCGTCTTCGTTTCCGCCTTTTTGCTGGAATTCGATCAGTTTATTTACGTATAGATCGCGCCGTTGGCGGCCGAGCTTGAGGTTGCGTTTTTGGAGTTCGGCCAGGACGAGGCGGAAGTGGCCCCATTCTTCGGTGACGATGGGGGAGAGTTCGGCGACGAGCTGGGCCTTTTCGCTATAGCGGGTGATGAGGGAGATGCAGCTGGTGGCTGCTTTTTGCTCGCACCAGGCGTGGTCGGTTAGGATGGCTTCCAGGGAGATGCTGGCGAGGTCGACCCAGCGGGGGTCGGTTGGAAGCTGGAGGCCGAGGATGTTTTTTTGCTCGGGGGCGGTTTGCATGGGGCAAAGGTAAGTATTCGGCGGAATTGCCTAGGTTTGCCGTAAATCTTGCTATGGCGGAGGAATTTTTGTCGCGGAAATTAGATGAAAGGAGGAAAATGGATGCTTTCAGGCAGCTGCGGCTGCCGGAGGGGAAGGTGGATTTTTGTTCCAATGATTATTTAGGGGTGGCTACGCGAGGATTGATTGGGGATGTTGCTGGTGGGCATGGGAGTATGGGGTCGCGACTGCTGGCGGGGAATTATGCGTTGGCGGAGGAGGCGGAGGGGATGTTGGCGGAGTATCATGGGGCGGAAGCGGGTTTGCTTTTCAATTCCGGGTATGATGCGAATCTGGGGGTATTGAGCTCGGTGCCGCAGAAGGGTGATTTTATCATATACGACTCCCTTTGTCATGCGTCGATCAGGGATGGGATGAGGCTTTCGTTTGCGAAGGCTTTTTCTTTTTTACATAATGATGTGGGAGATTTGGAGAAGAAGCTAAAGGCGGCGGATGGGGGGACGAGGTTTGTGGTGACGGAGTCGGTGTTTTCGATGGATGGGGATATGGCGCCGCTGCGGGAGATGGTGGAGGCGTGTCGCCGTTATGGTGCGCAGCTGATCGTGGATGAGGCGCATGCGACGGGGATTATTGGCGAGAATGGGGAGGGGTTGGTGTATGAATTGGGTTTGCAGGGGGATTGTTTTGCGCGTATTCACACATTTGGGAAGGCGGCGGGGTGTCATGGAGCGGTGGTGCTGGGGAGCTCTTTGCTGCGGGATTATCTGATCAATTTTTCGCGTTCCTTCATTTATACTACTGCGTTGTCGCCGATGAGTGTCAAGGCGATTATGGCGGCGTTTGGCTTGTTGCCTTCGCTGGGGGCTGAACGCGCGCAATTACGCGCGCATATCGAGCGCTTTCGAGGGGCGGGGATCCGTTACGGGCGGGTGGATAGCAGGACGCCGATACAGGTAGTCATCGTACCGGGGAATGCCGAAGTGAGGGCGCTGGCGGGGAGGCTGCAGGCGGGTGGATTGGATGTAAGGCCGATACTTTCTCCGACGGTTCCGAAGGGGAGTGAACGGTTGAGGATTGTATTGCATGCGTTCAATACGGAGGAAGAGATCGATCGGTTATTGGAATTGTTAAAATAAATAAGCCGGCTCATTGCTGAGACCGGCCTATCATCTACCTGAACCACCTGAACTAAGTTAAAGAGTACGTGTCGCGTTGTTTTTACTATGCAAAAATGCTCCGATAAATGGAGAGTAACAATACCATTTTGTGGTATTACCACTTTCGGGGATTTGAAAAAATAAACTACATTAGCGCGGGCTGTGCGGATGGCATGCGCGGGGCGTTCGGGAGGGTATACGCGGGGTGCGGGACCAAATAATAATTAACCATTATGAGAATACTTCCATTTTTAATCTCCTTTATACTCACTACGGGACTGGTCGTCTGTTTGAATCGCCAGTGGGGCGGGCTCAAGAAGACGCCGGTTTTTGGGAGCTTTCTGAGCCCCCAGCACGGCTTTTGGCAGAATGCCGAGCCGGTTGGGAGTGACTTCAACGGCTCGATCAAGCTGCCGGGGATGAAGGGCAAGGGAGAGGTTTATTTCGATGAAAACCTTGTCCCGCATGTTTATGCCAACAGCCAGGTGGATGCCTGTTATATACAGGGATACCTGCATGCCCGGTTCAGGCTTTGGCAGATGGAGTTTCAGACTTTTGCGGCAGCGGGCCGGCTCAGCGAGGTGCTGGGTGCGGGCAAGGATGACAGCTATTTAAAATATGATCGAGCTATGCGGAGGCTGGGGATGGTAGAGGCGGCAAAGGCGGCGTTGAAGGCTATGGAGACGGATAAAGATAGTACTACG
>JAFDYG010000014.1 GCA_018267545.1 Bacteroidota bacterium | reverse complement strand
GGGAATAACCGCGCGGACCGGTAGTGATGCAGATCAGGTTGCCATCGCTGGCGCCTGCGTCACCCCAGCCGCCGTTGGAGACGGCAGAGTGAACGAACTCGACAACAGACTCCGAGTTGAACTTGTTCTTCGTGAGCCAGAGGTCGCCGAAATTA
This sequence comes from Bacteroidota bacterium, assembly GCA_018267545.1. Lineage (GTDB taxonomy): Bacteria > Bacteroidota > Bacteroidia > Chitinophagales > Chitinophagaceae > Puia. The sequence goes on along the minus strand of JAFDYG010000014.1, from coordinate 3,079 downwards.
GGCATCAGCTTGTAACCATACTGAGACGTAAAGGTCGTTCCGCTCATGGTGCCGTTTACGTCGGCGAACATAGCAGCGGCTTCGGCCCACTTCTTCTCATACAGGTAGATCTTGCCGAGGATCGCCTTGGCGCTGCCCTGTGTCAGACGGCCGCCTTCGCTCTTGACGTTGGTGATCGTGATGGGCAGGTTGGGGATAGCGGCCTTCAGGTCGTTTTCCGCATAAGCCCAGACGTCGGCGGGAGGAGCCTGCACGACACTGTAGAGGCTGTCGACAGAAACCGTTCCGGTGATCAGCGGAACATTCTTGAAGAAGTTCACCAGGTCAAAGTAAAATGCGCCACGCATCGTCTTCAGCTCGGCGATGTAACGAGCCTTGGTACCGGCATCCAGTCCACATCCGTCGATCTTGGACAATAGGACGTTGGCACGGTAGATGCCGCCATAGCTGCGGTTCCAGAGATAACCCTGGGGACCGGTCTGCGCGTTGTAGGTATAGAGCTGCATTACCTGCAGGTCGTTGATGTCGGTTGCGCTACCGCCGCCGGCCAGCTGGTCGTCGCTGCCCGCGTCGAAGATGGAAGCCTTGTCGTAGAGACCGCCGCTCTGGAAGCCAAAGCGGTCGTAGACGGCTACCAGACCGTTATAGGCGTCGGCCGGTGTTTTATAATACGAATCGAGCGTGATACGACCTTGTGTGTTTACGTTCAGCTCTTTCTTGCACGACCCCAACAGCTGGGCGCCGAGTGCAAGCGCTGTGATGTAGACGAGGTTCTTTTTCATATAACAGTTGATTGAATCAGTTTTAAATTAAAAGCCAATGTTTACACCTGCAAGGAACGAACGGGCCGGTACATAAGCGCCGCGGTCGATACCGAACTGAGCGCCACCACCTGAATCAGGGCTAACACCGATTTCGGGGTCGAAGCCAGAGTACTTGGTAACGGTGAACAGGTTCTCGCAAAGAACGTACACGCGCAGACGATTGCAACCCCACTTGGTCAGCATATTCTTCGGCAGCGTATATCCCAATTGAACGGTGCGGAGCTTAAAGTAGTTGCCGCTCTCCAGATAAAGATTGGTGAACTTGGAGTAGTTCTGGTTGGGGTCGCCGTCGACGATGCGGGGCAGGTTCGTATTCGTATTGGTGGGAGTCCAGACATTGTTATACTTCGTCAGATAGTTGGCCGTACCGATGTCCAGACGACGCAGACCCTGGAAGATCTTGTTGCCGCCGGAACCGCCGCCGAACATGATGAAGTCGAAATTCTTATAAGCCAGGTTGATCGTCAGGCCGTAGCTGACAGTCGGGTTCGGATTGCCCAGGTAAGTTTTGTCGTTAGCATCGATCACATTGTCGTTCGTCAGATTGGCAAACTTCAGGTCACCGGGCTTAGCCTTGGGCTGCAGCTTTGTAACCTTGTCGGCGCCGACATAGCCATCGACTTCAGCCTGCGTCTGGAAGATGCCGGCGATCTGATAGCCATAGTAGCGTTGATAGGGAGCGCCCAGCAGAGAGCGGGTGATGTTACCCAGTGTCTGGAAGGTGGCGCTGTTGTCTTCGAAGAAAGTAGTACCGGGGAGAACCTTGGTAACCTTGTTCTGGTAGAACGAGATGTTACCGTTCACACCCAGGGTGAAATCACCGAGCTTCTTCTTGTAACCGAGCTCGAACTCGATACCCTTGTTCTCCATATCGTCGAAGTTCTGAGCGAAGCTGCCATAACCAGCATAGCCGGGGATGGCGGGCGTCTGGAGGATACCCGTGGTCTTTTTCTTATACACGTCGACCGTGAAAGTAAACGTATTGAAAAGAACGGCGTCCAAACCGATATCGATCTGGGAAGTCTGTTCCCATTTCAGATTGGGGTTGGCGGGTGCGTTGGGGCTATAACCGATGTGCAGGGTGTCACCGAACTGATAGTTACGTTGACCACCGGAGCCGATCGTCGGGATATAGGCGAACTCACCGATACCGTCGTTACCCGTTACACCATAGCTGGCGCGGATTTTCAGGTTGTTGACGACGTTATTGGTCGGGAAGAATTTCTCCAGGGTCGGTACCCAGCCCACGGACACCGAGGGGAAGTAACCGAACTTGTTATTGGATCCAAAACGGGAGCTGCCATCCCTTCTGATCAGGGCGGTCAGCAGGTACTTCTCGTCGTAGTTGTACTGCAAACGGGAGAAGAGCGAGTTGATGCGGTGGTCGGTACCGTCGCTGGCCGTGCTGTTCTGACGGTCGGTCGGCAGTACGCCGTTGATGAACGAAGCGTTGTCGAAAGTCGTCGCAACGACGTTGTTGTAGATCACGGTCGAACCCTTGGCATTACCGTCCTTATATTCGCCCCAGCCACCTAGCAGGGTGACGTTGTGCTGACCGAAGACCTTGTTGTAAGAAACGGTGTTCTCTACGTTCCAGTTGATGACCCAGTTGTTGTTACGGGTCAGGTTGGTCTGGTTGATCGTAGTAGAAGTGTTGTAAAAAACGCTGGGCGTGAAAGACTCGTAGCCATAGAATGCCATCTTGGTGCCCAGAGTGGAGTGGATGACCAGGCCCTTGATGGGTTGGATATCGATATAGGCATTACCGACGAGGTTGTTATCCCAGTTGTAGTTGCCGATACGATTCTTGATAACGGCCAGGGGATTCTTCATTTCCTGTCCGACGTAGGGGGAAATACCGTAGTAGTTGCCTTTGGAGTCGCGTGTTGCAGCGGCTACCTGGGCGGGCGTCTGAGCAACGAACTGCTTCAGGCCTACAGAGTCGTATACGATATCCGGGGTGATGGGGTCGAGGTTCAGCGCGGAGCTGATGACGCCGCCATACTCACGATTGATTTCGCCGGGCCCCTGGGTCTTGCCGTGCTCGAAGCCGAGGTTTTCACCGAAGGTCAGCCACTTGGCGGGTTTGAAGTTGGTGTTAATCCGATAGTTCATCCGGGTGTAGCGCGAAACTTTCGTCGCGATATGCCCCTGGATATCGGTGTATCCGAAAGAGGTAAAGAAGGTGCTCTTGTCGTTACCGCCGCTGATGCTCAGCTCGTGATTCATCTTGGGAGCGTGGTAATTGAAGATGT
>JAFDYG010000149.1 GCA_018267545.1 Bacteroidota bacterium | reverse complement strand
GTGTTGAGCGGCGACTACATCAAGCTTCGTCAGGTGACCCTTGGTTACACTTTCAGCAATAAGACGCTTGGCAGCATACCCGTTATCGAGTCTATCCAGCTGTCACTGGTTGCACGTAACCTCTGGACGATCATGAAGAAGTCCGATAATATCGACCCTGAGTCCAACTTCGCCTCGACAGTGAAGTATGCCGGTATCGAAGGCACCAGCCTGCCTACTGCGCGGACATTCGGTTTCAACGCAAATATTAAATTCAAAAAGTAGTCGTCAACTGTCATCAACATCAAAAAAGACAACTATGAAATTGTATAAGAAAATATTTCTCTCAGTTAGTTCGGCCAGCCTGCTTGCCATGGGCGGGTGTACCAAGAATTTCGACGCGATCAATACGGACCCTACCCAGGTGCCTCAGTCGCAGTTCGACCCCAATCTTCATATGGCTTCTACCCAGGTAGAGTATATGAATGCTATACAGGGTTATAATAGCGGCATCATTTTCCAGAGCATGTGGATCCAGGGCCTGGCTTCTGCAGCGGCAAACAGCTATTACAGCAACGGTGATAAGTACACACCTTCTCCCAATACGACGAGCTACCAGGGGAGTCTGTGGAATCACGCTTATAATTCGGCCGGTTATGGAGCCGCGATCCTGAGCCTTACCCAGGGTAAGACGGGGTATGACAACCTGCGCGCCATGGCGACGATCATGCAGGTGCTCGATTTCCAAACCATTTCCGATGTATACGGAGACGTTCCCTTCTCCCAGGCAGTACAGGCCCCTGCAATCACGCAGCCTGTCTACGACGCCCAGTCGGCGATCTATCCGGCCCTGCTGGCCCGGCTCGACTCCGTCATACCTAAGCTGAACGCTGCCAATCCTACCACCACCAACGACCTGTTCTATAAAGGGGACGTTTCCAAGTGGAAGAAATTCGGTTATTCCCTGATGCTTCGCCTGGCTATGCGGCTGGTAAAGGTAGACATCGCTACTGCGCAGAAATATGCTGAGAAAGCAGCTGCCGGCGGTACGCTTGCCGGTACGGCTGACGACGCCTATGTCACTTTCGACCAGGCGAAAAATTACAACAACAACAACGCGGCTGCCTATCAGACTGGCCAGGACTTTGTCGAGGTCAAATGGAGCAAGACGTTTATCGATTATCTCCGCACCACGAGCGACCCGAGACTCGGTGTCGTTGCTGAAGTGCCCCTGGCTGGTCTTCCCGACGGTTCGGATGAAACCAAGGCGGGTGACAAGACACCGGCCAATCAGCTGGGTGTGCCCAATGGCTATGATAATCCTACCAATATTCCCGGTTATCCCGGGGGTACAGGCCCTGCCGGCAAGGATTTCTATGCAATGGGTAAATACTCCCGTCCTTCCATCGATATCTATCTGAGCAAGAACACACCGGGATACGTGATCAACTATGCCGAAACAGAGCTGCTGCTGGCTGAAGCTGCTGCACGCGGCTGGGCTGTGACCGGGTCGGCCAGCACCCACTTTGCAAATGGGGTAACGGCCGCCATGCAGAACCTCGCCGTACTGAGCGCAAGCAAGACGGGCGTACCTGCAGGGTCTATCACTACCTATGTTGCGACACACCCGCTGGATGTGTCTACACCTGCCAATTCGATCGCTATGATCAATCAGCAGTACTGGGTTACGACCCTCTCCCTGTTCGACTTCGTCGAAGGTTGGAGCAACTGGCGCAGGACGAATATTCCTGCCCTGACGCCGGTCAACTACCCCGGTAATTTCTCGGGCGGCACCATTCCCCGCAGACAGGTCTATCCGTCTACGGAAGCGCCTCAAAACCCGACGAACTATTCCGCTGCTGTCGGCAAGCTGACCGGTGGAGATAAGTTCTCCGGTCGCGTTTGGTGGGATAAATAAGATATCGTTGTTGTTACTTTACACAGACAAGACTACCTTCGGGTGGTCTTGTCTTTTAATGTACATACTATGCTTAGATGGTTGTTACTGCAGGGGCTGCTGATGAGCTATTGTGTAATTTATGCCCAAACCCCACTATTCAAGCTCCTACCTGCCGGTCAGACCGGTATACGCTTCACCAATACGATTTCAGAAACGGAAGAGCTGAATGTGCTCAACTACGAATATTTCTACAATGGCGGCGGTGTGGCCGTAGGTGATGTCAACGGAGACGGACTGGAAGACCTATTCTTTACGGCCAATTCGGGCACGTGTAAATTGTACATTAATCTTGGCGGATTAAAATTCAAAGACGTTACCAAAGAAGCGGGTGTAGAAGGAAGGTCCGGCGGCTGGAAGACGGGGGTAACGATGGCCGACGTCAATGGAGACGGCCTGCTGGATATCTATCTTTGTTATTCCGGCAGGAATCAAGCGCTGCGGGGCAACCAGCTTTACATCAACGAGGGAAACGGACATTTCAAAGAACAGGCGGCCGCCTATGGGCTAGACGACGCTGGGTATTGCACACAGGCCGCGTTCTTCGACTATGATCATGACGGGGACCTGGATTGTTTCCTTCTTCGCCACAGCGTAAAGAAGGTGGACAATATGGAGCTGGCCAAGGCCAGGACGGAGGCGGACCCTTTATCGGGCGACCGGCTATTCGAGAATCAAAATGGGCACTTCGTGGAAGTGTCTCAGAAGGCGGGTATACGGCAGAGTGCGCTCACGTATGGTCTGGGTATCGCCGTTGCCGATATCAACAAGGACGGCTGGCCGGATATATACGTAACTAACGATTATAACGAACCGGATTATCTCTATATCAATAACAAGAATGGAACCTTTAGCGATATGGCGGAAAAAAGCTTCCGCTATCTCCCCCAGTTCTCGATGGGAGTGGATATCGCCGATATCAATAACGACGGTCTTCCGGACGTAATGAACCTGGATATGCTGCCCGAGGACAATCGCCGGCAGAAGTTATTACAGCTGCAGGAGAATTATGAATCCTTTACGCTGATGACGAGCCAGGGTTTACAGCGACAGTACATGCGGAATATGCTGCAGCTGAACAATGGCGATGGAACCTTTAGCGAGATCGGCCAGATGGCGGGCGTATCCGCTACCGATTGGAGCTGGTCTCCCTTGCTGGCAGACTTCGATAACGACGGTTATAAGGACTTGTTTATTACCAACGGCTATCTGCGGGATTATACCAATAAAGACTTTTTACGATACTGGGGGGACTATAAAATCCGAAAGGCCATGGACCGCGAGCCGGTGAAATTGATGGACCTTGTACAGGCCATGCCTTCCACGGCGCTGAAGAAATATATTTATAAAAATAATGGCGACCTGACTTTCTCCAACAAGCAGGGGAGCTGGGGCATCGACCAGCCTGCGGTGTCTTCGGGGGCCGTCTATGCCGACCTGGATAATGACGGAGACCTCGACCTGGTCGTCAACAATATCAATTCTCCGGCTTTTGTCTACGAGAATACCGGCGCCGGCAATTCCTGGCTGCAGTTAAAATTGAAGGGCAAGGGCGCCAATTCTTTTGCCGTCGGCTCGAAGGCCTATGTTTATAGCAAGGGCTCGGCACAATATGAAGAGCTGAATCCCGCGAGGGGATATTTGTCCTGTCAGTCTACCGTTCTCCATTTTGGATTGGGTCAGGAGAAGACGATCGACTCGGTTGTCGTGATCTGGCCGGACCAGGTGCGGCAGAAGCTGACGGGGGTGGCTGTCAACCAGCGGATGTCGGTGACTGAGGAAGGCGGGGCGAAGGAAGGGCCGCAGCCTGCGCCTGGCAGGACGGTTTTCATCAGGACGCAGGCCCCGATCACTTATAAACAAGAAGGTTTCGGCGACAATGACTTCAAGCGGCAATTGCTGATGCTGTTTATGTACTCGCGCTCGGGACCAGTGATGGCGACGGCGGATGTCAATAAAGACGGAAAGGAAGACGTATTTATCAGCGGAGACAAGAATAGACCCGGGGCGGTATACTATCAGCAGGTGGGCGGCCAATTTGCGACGCCCGGGCCAGCGATCGTTCACGAAGACAGCAGCACGGCTGGCGCCGTTGCGTTTTTCGACGCCAATGGTGATGGCTGGCCCGACCTGTACGTGGCAAAGGGCGGCTATTCGATGTGGGAGCCCCATACGAGCGCGCTGCAGGACGAGCTTTTCCTCAATGACGGTAAAGGAGCGCTATATCCGGCGGCGGGAATGCTGCCCGATCTGAGCGCCAGCAGCAAGGGGTGTGTGAAACCCTGCGATTTCGATGGAGACGGAGACGTCGACTTGTTTGTCGGGGGAAGGGTTGTCCCGGGGCAGTATCCAACGGCTCCTACGAGCTATCTGCTGGTCAATGACGGAAAAGGACATTTTACGATAGCGAAGACTCCTTTCGACCAAATAGGCATGGTAACAGATGCGCAATGGATGGATCTCGACGGTGACGGAAGAAAAGACCTGATCCTTTGCGGTGAGTTTATGCCGGTAATGGCCTTCCTGAACACAAAGACCGGATGGGTCGACAAGACAGCTGATTACTTTGGTCAGCCGTCCTCCGGTTTCTGGAACGTGTTGGCGCTGGCCGACGTGGATGGGGACGGAAAACAAGACATCATTGCAGGAAACCTCGGGCTCAATACGCGGTTCCAGGTCTCCGGGAAGGAGCCTGCGGAGCTATACTATGCAGACTTTGACCATAATGGTTCGATAGATCCCTTTTTCAATTTTTACGTCCAGGGAGTGAGCTATCCCTTTGTAAGCCGGGACGAGCTGAACGAGCAGATCTATCCGATGCGGAAGAAATTCGGTTCTTATAAAGATTATTCGACGGCGACGATGGGGAACATCTTTACCAAGGAAGAGCTGGACAAGGCGGGAAAGCTAACGGCGACGGAAGCCCGAAGCGTAGTCTGGCTGAACAAGGGGGGCAGGTTTCAACGGGTAGAGCTTCCATTGCCTGCGCAGTTTTCGATGGTCTGCAAGATCGCGACGGGGGACTTCGACCGGGATGGGAAGACCGATCTTTTATTACTGGGGAATCACTCCGATAACCGGTTGAAGATGGGCAGCATGGACGCCAATTATGGCTGTTTGCTGAAGGGCGACGGGAAGGGTGGATTCAGCTATGTCAGCCAGCCGGTGTCGGGGCTTTCGGTTTTGGGAGACGTAAAATCGGCGGCCGAATTGACGATCGGAGGACAGAAATACCTGGTCATTGGGGTAGCCGAAGGGGAATTACAATTTTATAAAGAGAACTAATTATCTATGCGCTGGCTTTTCGTCTTTTTAGTATTTATCACGCTTACTGTCCGCGGACAAGTGCAGGAAAAAGTGCTGACCGACTACCTGCGGCCGGCCGTTTTTTCGATCACGATGGTGATGGTGCACGATGTGGTCAATCCTCCGGCTGCCAGCCGTTATTATACCTATATCATGCTTGGGGCTTATGATATCGTCGCGCGGCACAATCCGACGTTGGTGAAGCCGGGTGTGCTCGTCAGGAAATTTCCGGAAACGACTGCAGATGGCGCCAATTACGACTACCGGGTGGCGGCGATCTGGTCGATTTTAGAGACGGGGCGTCTCATGCTGCCTTCGGGTTATAGGCTGGAAGAAGAGCAGAAGAAATTTATGCAGCTGCTGAAGAAGCAGAAGATTCCGCAGGCGGTGATCGATAAGAGTCTTGCTGCGGGGAAGGAAGCGACGACGCGGGTCATCAACTTTTCGAAGGGCGACAACTACGGCCTGCTGAGCGCCAGGCGCCGGTACAATCCCCTGCGAAAGGATTCGACCTGGTATCCTACTCCGCCTGCCTATATCGAAGCCGTAGAGCCGAACTGGCGGATCATCCGGCCGGTGCTTATCGATTCCTGCGACCAATTTCCCCCGCAGCCGCTGGCGAGGTTCAGCACGGATACTACGAGCGCTTTTTATGCTCTGGCAAAGGAGGTCTATATCGTTTCCAAAGACACGGGGGCGAAGTCGATGTACGAGCGGACCATTGCGGGCTTTTGGGATTGCAACCCGTTTGCGGTGACGACATCGGGCCATATGATGATCGGGCTTAAAAAAATAAGCCCGGGCGGACACTGGATGGACATCACCGGAATTGCCGCCGGGGTTACGAGGCTGGACTTCGATCATACGGTTTTGGCGCAAACGCTGGTAGCCGCAACGCTGATGGATGCTTTTATCTGCTGCTGGGACGAGAAATACAAGAGCAATCGTATCCGGCCGGAGTCCTATATCAACCGGTATATCGATCCCAAATGGACGCCGTATCTACAGACTCCGCCTTTCCCGGAGTATACCAGCGGGCATAGCGTTATTTCCACGGCTGCGGCAGAGGTGCTGACCTATTTATTCGGTCCAAAGCTCGATTATCGGGACAATTCGGAGGAATTATTCGATATTACCCCAAGGACTTTCCATTCTTTCCGCGAGGCTGCGGAGGAAGCGGCCATTTCCCGGCTTTATGGGGGGATACACTACCGGGATGGGGTGGTCAATGGACAGATCATGGGCAGGGCCATTGGGGAATATATAGTAAAAAAATTAAAGTCAGTGGGGGTGAACAAGTTGCGATGATTGTGCCTAAATTCGCACTAAATTTTTCCCACCATGAACTTGCATGAATATCAGGCTAAAGAACTACTGAAGAAGTATCAGGTACCCGTACAGGAAGGTATCCCCGTAGATAATGCAGGGGCTGCCGAAGAAGCATATAAGAACCTCAAGGTCCAGTTCGGAAACAATTTTGCCGTTGTAAAGGCCCAGATACATGCAGGTGGCCGTGGAAAGGGGAAGATTCAGGGAACGGAGCAAAGGGGTGTGGCAGTAGGGAAGAGCGCAGAGGACGTAAAGCAAATCGCTTCTGCGATTCTGGGAGGAACCCTGGTGACCATCCAAACGGGACCTGCCGGTAAAAAGGTCAATAAGGTGCTGATCGCGCAGGACGTCTATTATCCCGGCGCCAATCCGGTAAAGGAATTCTATCTGTCGGTCCTCATGGACCGCGCCAAAGGCCAGAACGTCATCATGTACAGTACGGAAGGCGGGATGGATATCGAAGAGGTTGCGCACAATACGCCCGACAAGATCTTCAAGGAGTGGGTTCACCCCGGTGGCGGCCTGCAGCCCTTCCAGGCTCGTAAAATCGCCTTTAACCTTGGGCTGAGCGGCGATGCTCTCAAGAACTGCGTCAAGTTCGTCACCAATCTTTATAATGCGTATGTCGGGCTGGATTGTGCCATGCTGGAGATCAACCCGCTCTTCAAGACCAGCGACGAGAAGATCATCGCGGTCGACTGTAAGATGAATCTCGATGACAACGCCCTGATGCGTCATCCGGAATTGGAAGCGCTGCGGGATATCAGCGAAGAAGATCCTACCGAAGTCGAAGCCGGCAAGTACAACCTGAACTTCGTCAAGCTCGACGGGAACGTAGGTTGTATGGTGAACGGCGCAGGTCTGGCGATGGCTACGATGGATATGATCAAGCTGAGCGGCGGCGAGCCTGCCAACTTCCTGGACGTCGGCGGTACAGCCAACGCCACGACGGTTGAAGCCGGTTTCCGGATCATCCTGAAAGACCCGAAAGTAAAGGCAATCCTGATCAATATTTTCGGCGGTATCGTTCGTTGCGACCGGGTTGCGCAGGGTGTAATCGATGCATATAATTCCATCGGCGATATCAAGGTTCCCATCATCGTTCGTCTGCAAGGTACTAATGCAGAGGAAGCCCAGAAGCTGATCACCGAGAGCGGTCTGAAGGTTCAATCTGCCATTCTCCTGAGCGAGGCGGCAGCGCTTGTTAACAAAGCCGTTTCCTAATATGGGTTTATCGAGTTCAAAAACAGTGATACAACAGATTGAAGAGACCGTCCGTTCGATACGGGCGGTCTCTTCCGCTACTCCCCGGGTGGGTATTGTTCTGGGCAGTGGCCTGGGTAATCTTTCCCGTGAGATCGTGGTCGAGAAGGAGATACCCTATACAGACATTCCGCATTTCCCCGTCTCTACGGTTGAGGGGCACCATGGCAAGCTGATCTTCGGCACCCTGGATGGCCATCCCGTTGTAGTGCTTTCCGGGCGGTTCCATTATTATGAAGGCTATACCCCTCAGCAGGTGGTCTACCCGATCCGGGTGATGAAATTCCTGGGGGTCCAGACCCTGCTGTTGTCCAATGCGGCGGGGGGAATGAATGCCCGCTTCCGTGTCGGCGACCTGATGATCATCCGCGATCACATCAGCTTTTTCATTGTCAACCCTTTATTGGGTAAGAATGAAAGCGAGCTGGGACCGCGTTTTCCGGATATGAGCGAGCCCTATGACAAGGGGCTGATCGGGAAGGCCAGGGCCCTTGCGGCCCGGCTGGAGATTCCTGTTCACGAGGGCGTGTACGCCGGCGTGACGGGGCCGACCTTCGAGACCCGTGCCGAGTACAAGCTGCTGCACGTTTTGGGCGGAGACGCCGTTGGGATGAGCACGGTGCAGGAAGTTATAGCTGCAAAGCACATCGGTCTGTCCGTCTTTGCCATGAGCGTCATCACCGACCTGGGCATCCGGGAAGACGATAATATTATCACACACGAAGAGGTGCTGGCGGCTGCCAATGCGGCGGAGCCGAAATTAACAGCCCTTTTCAAGGGCCTGGTGGCGGAGTTGTGAGAGTTGTGAAATGCCTAACAATTTAATGCCTAAATTGCCCCGAATTTTCTTGGTAGTGAACAGACGCCGAATCGTCATAGCGCCCTTTCTCTTATTCTTACTCCTATCAGGGGCGAGTCTTATGGCTCAAAATCCCTTAGGCCGGTTCGGCAATTTCGGGAACGTCGGCGGCGGCGGTCAGGGAGCGGATACGCTCGCACACCGAAAGGCGGATACGATTACCCTCAATTTTCGATTTTTGGACTCTAGCCGGCTTCAGAAGCTGGATTCGTCGATCCTGGATATTGGCAGGAAGATACCCCGGCCAGCGACCTGGATCAACCTGGGTAATATGGGTACGCCCGCGAAGAACCTGGTCTTTTCTCCGAGGATGCAGTCGGGCTGGGATCCGGGGTGGCATTCCTACGACCTCTATACCTTCAAGGTGGACGAAACCCGGTTCTTCAATACTACCCGTCCCTATACCGAGCTGGGCTATATGCTGGCAGGACGTGGGGAGCAGTTTGTGAATGTCTTTCATACGCAGAATATTCGTCCGAACTGGAACTTCTCCTTTGAATACCGGCTGATCAATGCACCGGGCACATTCCAGAATCAGAATACGAATCATTCGAATATGCGGATAGGGAGCTGGTACCAGGGAAAGAACAAACGCTATTCGAATTTCTTCGTCCTGGTCAGCAGCAAGCTGGCGGCCTCCGAGAATGGAGGAATTACCAATCCGGCCAATCTCGATTCGATTCAATACGCGAACCAGGCGACGCTCCCTGTGTATCTGGGGAATGGCCTGCAGCAGGCGACGGGCAATCTCTTCTCTGCGCCCATTACTACGGGTACGCGTTACACCAGCTTGAGCCTCATGATGCGGCAGCAGTATGACCTCGGTCAGAAGGACTCGATCATAACGGATACTTCGGTGACGCCGCTTTTCTATCCCCGGGTGCGGCTGGAGCATACGTTTAGCTATAGCAGCTACCGCTACCGGTTCTTTGACTTCAGCACCAATCCGACCTATGCGCTCGACTCCAGCTATTACTGGAACAGCTATGGTCTTTCGATTTTAAAACCGTTGAATGATACCGTATTTTTCCAGGACAAGTGGAGCGTAGTATCTAACGATTTTTCGATCTACCAGTTTCCCGATTCCAAAAATCCGCAGCAATTCATCAAGCTGGGGGCCACGCTGGAATTGCTCAAGGGGAATTTCGATACGTCGCTGACCAGCCAGACCTTGCCGCCGGGGCATGCGACCAATACCCAGAATGTCTTTGCGCACGGCGAGTACCGGAACAAGACGAGGAATCAGAAGTGGGATATAGAGGCATATGGCCGGCTCTATCTCAACGGATTGAATTCGGGCGATTACAACGCTTTTATTTCGTTGAAGAGATTGATCAGCCGGCAGGTGGGTTACCTGGAGGCTGGTTTTGAAAATGCCAACCGGACGCCGGGTTTCGTGTTTGACAGGGCTAGCGCCTTTTATCTGGATTCTTCGTCGAGCACGAAGGGGATCGGGAAGGAAAATACCACTCATCTTTTTGCCACACTGGACCGGCCGCAGAGTCAGCTGACTTTTACGGGTTCGTATTACCTGATGACCAATTATGCCTACTTCACTTCCTACTATAAAGTACGGCAGGCCGACGTATTCAATTTGTTACAGCTGAGCGTCAAGAAACAGTTTACCCTGTACCGGCACTGGAAATGGCGGACGCTGACCTATCTGCAGCAGGTAGCGGGCAGCTCGCCGGTACACGTACCCTTGCTGATGTCGACGAATCAGGTGGGGTACGATGGGAGTCTTGGTTTTAAGAACCTCAACGTAAGCTTTGGCACGGAGCTGCGGTATATCAGTCCGTATAAGGCGGATGGGTATGCGCCGGTGACGGGACAGTTCTTCTCGCAGGATTCGACGATCAGGCAGAAATTGCCGGATATATCGCTCTATTTACACTTCAGGGTGCGCTCGTTTACGGCTTATATCCGTGGGGAGAATATAAATGCCATGAAATTTAGCCCGCATGGGTTTGGATTTTATAATAACAACTTCGTGGCGCCGGGTTATGCTTCGCCGGGGCTGATTATTCGATTTGGTTTCTTCTGGGGATTTGTGAATTAGGCGTCTCGCTGGGTATGTTGGGGGTTAGCAATCGGGCTCTTCGCAGGGCGAATTTTCCGTTTCTATTTCGAGGGTAGCGTGCTGGATGTTCTGGTGCAGCAGCTCGTGCTTGATGCGGTGCTTGAGCTGCTCGACGGCTTCCATCGTGCAGTTACGGTCTACGACGAGGTGGGCGGTCAGTGCATTCTCGGTAGTGCTGATGGCCCAGATATGTATATGGTGAAAGTCGAGGACACCCTTCATACCGCAGATAGCGGTCTTTATTTTGGGGATCTCGATGCCTTCGGGGACGCCGTCGAGGGAGAGACGGAGGCTGTCGCGCAGCAGCTGCCAGGTGCTGAACAGGATGACGATGGCTACGAGCAGGCTGAGCACGGCGTCGATCCAGTAGGCGCCGGTGAAGAGGATGAGGATACCGCCGATGACGAGGGCGGCAGATACTACGGCATCGGAAAGCAGGTGGAGGAAGGCGCTGCGGATATTGAGGTCTTTGTCCTTGCCGCGCAGGAACAGGAGGGCGGTGAGCGCATTGATGGCGATACCGATGGCGGCGACGATGGAGATCGTCTTGCCAGGCAGGGGCTCGGGGTCCATCAGGCGGTGGAGGGCCTCATAGCCGATGGCGCCGAGAGAAAGAAGAAGGATGGCGGCGTTTAGCAGGGCGACGAGGATGGTCGTCTTCTTGTAGCCGTAGGTATATCGTTCGTTGGGCTTGACTTTTAACAGACGGATCGCGATCAGGGACATGGCCAGGCTGGCGACATCGGCCAGGTTGTGACCAGCGTCGGAGAGCAGGGAAAGGGAATGGATGGCCAGGCCGAAGACGACTTCGATGACGACGAAGAGGAAGTTGAGGACGATGCCGATGACAAATGCCCGGTTGACTTCTTTTAGATTCACCGGATGGTGGTGATGACCCAATGAGAAGCCGTGGGAGTGATCGTGGTTGTGATCATGGGTATGGTCGTGTGTGTGTGCCACTGGATTGATTTTACCGGTATTCGTCCCGGGCCGGAGAGAAGCTATCGATGATTTTGCAGTCCGTGAGAGCGATGGCGGAATGGGGTACGTTCGAGGGGATGACGTGGACGGCGCCGGGGGAAAGCATGTATTTCTCTCCGCCGATCATCATTTCCAGCTGCCCTTCGACGAGGTGGGTGATTTGTTCGTGTACGTGGTGGTGTTCGGGCATAACGCTGCCTTTCTTTACGTCCCAAAAGGTGAGGGAGCTGCTGGCTCCGTGTATCATTCTACCGGAAAAACCGGGTACTATTTCTTTAGGAGTGATATCGCTCAGTTGTTGCATGGACTGATTTTTCCCGAAGTTAGCCAAAAATGTGGATAAGTGGATAAGCTGTGCTGGCAAGCGCCGGCGAAAGGCCGTAGAATTGTCCCAAATCCTATCAATGAAACCTATTATGACCCTACTCATGGCCGTAGTTATGGCCTGTTCAGCCCTTGCACAGGCTGGTGCGGGTGCGGCGGCGCCGCTTTCGCACGAAGATTCTTTAGTCCTGGCCGAACTTCGCGCCGATTCTACCTTGCGTTCCAGCAGGTCCGTGCAGGTATTGCCTTTCCCTGTAGTAATCAATGCCGTTTTAAAAGACATTCCGTTCAACATGCGGAATATTACGGGCGAGCTGGTGCTGGCGCAAGGCGAGTTTGAGAACTATGCCTCCGTCGTCGAGCTGCCGGGTTCTCAAAGCTGTATCGTGACCCGGTATCACTCTGCGGATGACACGACCTGCAGCTGGCAGGCGAAAATGTTTACCGGAGATGACTTTGGGCAGGCTTCGAAAGTTTATCACGAGCTGTTCCGCAAGCTCCAGGGCTGTCACATGGTCCTGGTGGATGGAAGCATCGTCTATCTGACTGGAGACTGGGAGCCGGCCAAGGAAGAGGCGCCGTTTACGACGAGCACGCTGCGGCTGCAAACCGGCGACTGGCGGTACAGGGATGTCAAAGTCGAGCTGGAGCTGGTATACCAGCTGGCGGACTGGGCCATTCACATCAATATCGTCACCAAGAAGAGAGACGACGAAGTTGGCGGGGGTGTTATAACGTCCCTCTAGTAGCGCCGCCGTCGATTTGTATTGTCGTTCCGGTGATATATCCTGCCAGTGGGCTGCAAAGGAAGGCGACGAGGGCTGCAAGCTCTTCGGGCTTGCCCATGCGGCCGACGGGGATGTCTTTGACGCGCTGGGCGACCAGCTCTTCATAGCTGGGGCCTCCGGGTTTTGGAACGAGTGTTTCCTTTACCCTGTCGGTCAGGATAAAGCCAGGCGCTATATTATTTACCGTGATATTGTGGGAAGCGACTTCGGTCGAAAGTATTTTGGCCATTCCGACTACGCCCATCCGCAGGCTGGTGGAAAGGACGGAGTTAGCCAGGTAGGTCTTGACCGAATAGCTGATGATATTGATGATGCGGCCGCTGCCGGTGGAATACATATGGGGAAGGGCGAGGCGGCAGAAGCGGGTTGTGCTCAGCAGGCTCAGCTCGAAGGCGGATTGCCAGGTGGATTCGTCGAAGGATTCGAATTTCCCGAAGGGGGGGCCGCCGGCGTTGTTGACGAGGATATCGATTCTTCCGAATTCTTTTGCGGCTTTTGTGATGAAGCCTTCGGCTTCGCCGGGGTTTGTCACGTCGATAGGGATGGCCAGGACCTGGCCTTTTCCGAGCGCTCGTATTTCGGCGGCAGTAGCTTCGAGGGTTTCTTTGTTACGGGCGCCGATCACGACGTTGGCGCCTTCGGCGGCGAGAGTAGTGGCGCATGCTTTTCCGAGGCCCTTGCTGGCGGCGAGCACGAGGGCTGTCTTTCCTGTTAGTTGTAAATCCATGGCTATTTTTCTATCGTTCGAAGAAGCCAACGCTTCCGCCTACCCATTCTTTGTCCTTATTATAGCTGACGCCGATCATTTTACCCTTGCTGAGCCGGGCCAGATTGACCACGAGGGTAGGGCGGGGGGCTCCATCCTTCCAAAGATACATCATCCGAATCTCTACTTTCGCGGGAATGTCGGGAGTGGGGATGACGTCTGCGTATTTAACCTTGCGTTGCAGGATCCAGTTTTCGGGATCGGGCACTTCGAGGTCGCCGGGCGTGACGTCGATGACGACTCCGCGGCCGGAGAAAGAGAACAGGGGTTTCAGCACGTAGTTTTCCAGGTCGGTGGGGGGAAGCTTCAGCTCGTTTAAGAAGAAGGTAGGAGGAACGAACGGATGCCGGATGAAGGGCAGGGTGAATTTGCTGACGCGGTAGAACCAGCTGGGATGGGCTACCCATTCGACGTCGAGGTCTTGTCTTATATCGAGGTGTGGTCCGAGCTTGTCGCCTGCGGCGTGGAGCTCATCGAAGATGAGACGGTTATAAATACGTTTGATTAAAGTCTTTTTTCCCGTTACGGCATTGAGGTAATATAACTGTCGTCCCTCTTGTATGAGCTCGGTCAGGCATACGGGCTGGATGCCGAGGTATTCTTGCGTACAATAGAAGTCGATGCGGGTCTTCTGCTCGTGGGGTTTTATTTCGAGCAGGATGACGTTTTCGGGGGAGTGTGTGCCGAGGATGGTTTCTTTCAGGAGAGCGAGATAGCTGTCGTGGTCGTAGCCGTTCAGGAACTGGCTATAATTGTCCGGCACGGGGAAGTGACGACGGAGGACCTCGGGATAGTAAACCTGGAACCCGTAGAGGCTGGCGAAGCCCTGCATTTCAATGAGACGGGGGGCGAGGCCGCCGGCCTCGTCTTCGCAGATGCCGAAGTCGAAGACCAGGAAGTGCGGGTGATCGTTCTCGTTAGCTACACGATCGGTGTCGGGGATAGCGCGTTCGGTCCATTCCTTGAACTGGGGCTCGAGGATAAGGTCGATGATGTGCTCGCAGGCCTCGGTGAGCTGTGTGGACAGGTAGGCTGGAACGAAGACGGGTGTCTCGGCCAGCCGGAATTCGATGGCGCCGGGGTAGCGGCTGTTGAGGTCGGTCAGGAAGTTGGCGTAGCGTTGCCGCGTGAAGGTTTCATTGAAGGCTGTCCGCAGTGCTGGTACCATTCGGCGTTGTTTTGCTGAAAGGTACGTGGTTTTTTAGTGCGTAGTCGAGGAAATTGGGAATGATATGGGAGTAGGTCCAGCGGATTTTGTCGGGGTCGTCGAGCTGCTCGATCATGCTCTTCCATTTCTCTTCTCCGTGCTCGGCGATGACGGTCTTTTTACGATCGTCCCGCTGGAGGTACATGCTCATACCGGCGGCGTCGGCTTCGGGGTGGAATTGGGTGCCGATCATGTCTTCGGAAAAACGGACGGCCATGATGGCGCGTTCGAGGGGGACG
>JAFDYG010000148.1 GCA_018267545.1 Bacteroidota bacterium | reverse complement strand
TTACAAAAATGTCAGACATCGCTACAAGGGTTAAAAAGATTATCGTTGATAAACTGGGCGTTGAAGAAGCCGAAGTAACCAACGAAGCTTCCTTCACTAATGATCTGGGTGCAGACTCTCTGGACACCGTCGAACTAATTATGGAATTCGAGAAGGAATTCAACATTTCCATTCCTGACGAGCAAGCCGAGACTATCACCACCGTAGGTCAGGCTATCGCTTACCTGGAAGAGCACGCTAAATAAGCAGGGGCCCTCTCCAAAATACAGGGTTCACTGTATAATACATTTGACAGATCCGCCTTTCGAGTTCAAGCAATTTGGCTTAGAAGGCGGATTTATCCTTAAACACCCAGCCACGTAAGTGGCTCGTCCGAAGGACAGACATTTAAATCCTGAGAAAGATCCTCTATGCAATTGAAAAGAGTTGTTGTAACGGGTATCGGCTCTCTCACTCCAATAGGAAATAACACAAAAGATTATTGGAATGGGCTGCTCAATGGCGTTTCCGGTGCCGATCCTATTACTCTGTTTGATGCTTCTAAATTCAAGACCAAATTTGCCTGTGAATTAAAAGGCTTCGATCCCCTCCAATACCTGGATAAGAAGGAAGCCCGTAAAGTTGACCGTTATACTCAAATAGCCCTGGCGGCCAGCGACGAAGCCATACAGGACGCGGCTATCGATAAGGAAAAAATGAACCCCGACCGTATCGGCGTCGTTTTCGCCAGCGGTATCGGCGGTCTGATCACCTTCCAGGACGAGGTGATCAACTTCTCCAAGGGCGACGGGACTCCCCGCTTCAACCCCTTCTTCATTCCCAAGATGATCCTGGATATCGCGGCGGGCCATATCTCCATGAGACACGGCTTCCGCGGACCCAATTTCGCCGTGACCAGCGCCTGCGCTTCTTCCACCAACGCCATTATGGAGGCCTTCAACCTGATTCGACTGGGGATGGCCGATATCATCGTCAGCGGTGGTTCCGAGGCGGTTGTCAGCGAAAGCGGCATCGGCGGTTTCAACGCCATGAAGGCGCTCAGCGAACGCAACGACGACTATAAGACGGCCAGCCGTCCATATGATAAAGACCGCGATGGCTTCGTCATGGGCGAAGCCGCCGGAGTGCTGGTCCTCGAAGACCTCGAGCACGCAAAGGCGCGCGGAGCCAAGATTTACTGCGAAATCATCGGCTGTGGAGCTACGGCAGACGCCTATCACCTGACAGCGCCCCACCCGGAAGGGCTGGGAGCCAAGAACGTGATGCTTGCCGCGCTGAAAGACGCCGGCATCAAGCCCACAGACATCGACTATATCAATACGCACGGCACTTCGACCCCCCTCGGCGACATCGCGGAGATCAAGGCCATCACGGAAGTATTCGGAGAGCACGCTTACAACGTAAACATCAGCTCCACCAAGTCCATGACCGGGCACTGCCTTGGCGCGGCCGGCGTGATAGAAGCTATCGCCTGCGTGATGAGCGTGGTGCACGACCAGGTTCCTCCCACCATCAATCATATGACGGACGACCCTGAGCTCGATGCAAGGCTCAACTTCACCTTCTGGAAACCACAACAAAGAACGGTACGGGCGGCGCTAAGCAATACTTTTGGCTTCGGCGGGCACAATGCCTGCGTGATCGTCAGGAAGCACGAAGCTTAATTTGGACGAAACAGGCTCGGCGTCCGATTGCGCCGCAAGGCGTAACAATAAATTTTTTATTGGATGAAAAAAATTGTAGCTTGTTAATGTGGGAATTCTGGCACGTATTATAAAAGGCGACGCCGCCGTCACATCGTTCAAAAAACAGCTCAGAAACGTACTCGGGTTCGTCCCGGGTAAGGCCGTATTATACAAAACGGCCCTTACCCATCGCTCCGTAAAAGACGGCGCCGATGAAAACAACGAACGCCTCGAATACCTTGGCGACGCCATCCTCAGCGCCATCATCGCCGACTTTCTTTTCAAGAAATACCCCTATAAAGAAGAAGGCTTTCTCACCGAAATGCGGAGCAAGATGGTGAACCGCAACCAGTTGAACGAGATCGCCATCAAGATGGGTCTCAAAAAGATCAGCAATTTCAATAAGTTCGACAGCAGCCTGAAGATGAGCCAGATTTTCGGCAATACCCTCGAGGCGATCGTGGGCGCCATCTACCTGGACAAGGGATTCGATAAGACGCGCCAATGGGTGATGGAAAGGATCATCCAGCCCTATCTCTTCCTCGACGACCTCGAAAACCTGGAGATCAACCACAAGAATAAGCTTTACGGCTGGGCCAATAAAAACGGTAAAAATCTCGAATTCGAGACCCTGGACGAACGCATCGAAGGGGGCCGCCGCCTGTTCACCGTCGGGGCTGTCGTAGACGGGGAATTACTATCCCAGGGCAAGGCCTATAATAAAAAGGACGCCAGCCAGATAGCCGCCCAGCTGGCCCTCGACAAGCTGGGACTCAGCAAGATAGACGCCAACGAAGAAAGCTCGTAGTCCTCCCGCCGGGCCGCGGCTGCCATTTTTTTATAAGGAGCACTTGCATAATCGTAGTATTATTACTAGTTTTATCCTCGAATTAATCCTGCATCCTTCCGGAAGACACATCCACACAGCACCGTACCCCAATCTCCTCCCATTTAAGGCAAAAACCAACCGCCCCGGCTAACTCCCGGACAACAAATCTATTCCACGCAAGCAGTATACCCCTGATCCAATTCACTTTGAAAAAGCTGGATGAATCCCTTATTGACTATGGTTTACCTCAAAGCAAACCACATTCAACTAATCAACATTTGTGACAATGAAACAGCTTTACTCTTTGACAACCCTCGCGATTGCGCTTATCCTTTCGACGGCTTCCGTAGCCCAAACAACCTACACCGCCGTCCTGACCGGTAACTGGCACGACCCCTCCGGCACCAGCTCCATCTGGTTTCCTACC
>JAFDYG010000147.1 GCA_018267545.1 Bacteroidota bacterium | reverse complement strand
GAAGCGCCCGGACTCGAAGAGAGAAAGACGGCATTGGAAGCCCATATTCGCCAGCTTCTCATACCCAAAGACCCGCAGGACGAAAAGAACGCCATCCTCGAAATTAGGGCCGGTACGGGCGGCGACGAAGCCAGCCTCTTTGCCGGAGACCTGCTGAGAATGTATATCAAGTACTGTGAAAGACGGGGCTGGAAAACCGCCATCCTTAGCGAAAGCGAAGGCACCGTCGGCGGCTATAAGGAAGTACAGGTGGAAGTGGTTGGCGACGACGTCTATGGCACCCTCAAGTTCGAGAGCGGCGTCCACCGCGTCCAGCGCGTCCCCGATACCGAAACCAGCGGCCGTGTACACACCAGCGCCGCAACAGTAGCCGTGATGCCCGAAGCCGAAGAAGTAGACTTCGAACTCAGGGAAAGCGACGTAAAGATGGAAACTGCCCGAAGCGGCGGCGCCGGCGGACAGAACGTAAATAAGGTAGAAACCAAGGTATTCCTTACCCATATCCCCACAGGAGTAGTCGTAGTCTGCCAGACCGAACGGAGCCAGCTCGGCAACCGCGAAAAGGCCATGCAGATGCTCCGTACGAAGCTATACGAAGATCAGGTCCGCAAACAGGAAGAAGAGATCGCCCGCCACCGGAAAAGCCTCGTCAGCACCGGCGACCGCAGCGCCAAGATCAGGACCTACAACTTCCCCCAGGGCCGCGTCACCGATCACCGCATCGGCCTGACAGTATATAACCTCGACGACGTCCTCAATGGCAACGTACAAGAGTTTATCGACGCCCTGCAATTCGCCGAGAACGCTGAGAAAATGGCTAAGCAGAATTAATATTACTTCTACAGAGAATCCCGTAGGGATTCTCTACCTTGCCCGTAAAATAGATTGCTTATGCTCGAAAATATTATCAGCCTCGTTCGCGAACACGCTAGCGACGCGATCGTCAACAATCCCGCCGTTCCCAACGAACAGAACGAAGCCGTGACAGAAGAGGCCGGCAACTCCATCATGGACGGCCTGAAGAACATGATTTCTCAGGGCCAGGCAGGCGATGTTCTCAATCTCTTTAGCCACCCATCCTCCGACTTCCAGTCCCATCCCGCCGTACAGAGCATCTCAGGTACATTCATCCAAAACCTGGTCGCCAAATTCGGTCTGGACCCCTCTGCCGCCGGCAATGTGGCCTCCAATCTGATTCCCACAGTCTTACAGAACCTGGTCCACAAGACAAACGACACGGCCGATAGCTCCTTCAACCTCGAAAGCATTGTAGGCCATCTGACAGGCGGACAGGGCTTGCAAGGACTATTAGGCAGCTTCGGACAGGGTGGCGGGGCCGGCGTCATGGACAAGCTTAAAGGCCTGTTCTAAAACGTCAAATGGACATTAAACACACCCGTCCCAGGACCATTTCTCCCAGAGCGGGATTAAAACCAAATTAAAACCACCGAATTACCCAGTTTAGGGTATTACATAGCTGGTTCCTTTTGCGTTATTTTAACATCGAAAGAATAAACCTTTCTTTCCGCCAAGCGTCTATTATATGTGTGACGCGCAAGCAAACATTGCAGATCTTTCAAAAAAACGGGCTAAAACTTGCTATAGAGCTGGATTTTATATAACTTAATAAGGGTAATGCTAAATAAATGTTATTACTCCTTGAGAAGGAAACGGCTAATCAAAATCCACCGTACTTTTGTGTAGTGATTGATTGGCGAGTGAAAATGATAAGTTCTTTACAGGTTTTCTTAACAGTTCGCAAGATAATATTGGCACCTGTTTTGCGTTATACAGATTAAAGCAGTCTTTTCTATTTGACTCACATAAAGCAGTCAATTTTCTCATAAGCAGTTAGTTTTGGTTACGACCCCTGTTTCTACAGGGGTTTAT
>JAFDYG010000146.1 GCA_018267545.1 Bacteroidota bacterium | reverse complement strand
GGTTTGATCACCTATACGGCTAATAACGAGCAGCTGCGAAGCATTACGTTCTGGCTGATGGGAAGTCTGGGAGGCGCTTCCTGGCCGGCGGTGCTGTCTATTCTGCCCTTTATCCTGGTGCCTATCTGGTTATTGCCGAGGGAGGGGAGGGCGCTGAATGTTTATGCGCTGGGTGAGGCGGAGGCCTTGCATATGGGGGTGGATGTGCGGTGGTTGAAATTTCGCATTCTCTTGCTGACGACGCTGATTGTAGGGGCGACGGTGGCGGTCTGCGGCATCATCGGATTTATCGGGCTGGTCGTGCCGCATATCCTGCGAAGCTGGACTGGCGCCGATCACCGGAGGCTGCTAGTCGAGAGCGCCCTGGCGGGGGCCATCCTGATGACCCTGGCCGACATGGTGAGCCGGACGTTGATTGCGCCGGCGGAGCTTCCCATCGGCATCGTCACGGCGCTGGTCGGAGCTCCGGTTTTTATCTTGTTGTTGTACCGGCAGAAAAAAGAATTTAAAGTATGATACGCATCGAACGATTGGGGTATGCGGTAGGGGATAAAAAGCTGTTGGAAGATATCCACTGCCAGCTGCGGCCGGGAGAGCTGACCGTGCTGTTGGGCGCCAATGGCGCCGGAAAGTCTACGTTGCTCCGGCTGTTGTCGGGAGAACTGCGGCTTCAGCAGGGAAGTATCTATTGGAAGAGCCTGTCGCTGGCTGACTTGTCTCCGAGGCAATTGGCCTTGCAGCGGGCGGTGCTGGGGCAGCACTATGCCGTCAACCTTCCCTTTACCGGGGAGGAAGTCGTCATGATGGGTCGGTATCCGCACTACGACCGGCATCCTTCGGGGCGGGACAAGGCCATCGTGAAAGAAGTGTTGGAGCGGGTGGCGGCGAAGCATCTGGCCAGTCGTCTATTCAATACGATGTCTGGTGGGGAGCAGCAGCGGGTACAGCTGGCGAGGGTGCTGGCGCAGCTGGAAGAAGGGGAAGGTGGGGACCTGACGGGTAAATTTCTGCTGCTGGACGAGCCAACGGCGAGTATGGACTATTGGCATCAGCAGCTTTGTTTGCAGCAGGCAAGGGAATTGTGTCGGAGGGGCCTAACCGTTATCATGGTCTTGCATGATCTGAACCTGGCCGCGCAGGTAGCGGATCAGCTACTAGTCTTAAAGGGAGGTCGGCTGGTAGCGTCGGGGACGCCGGCGGAACTGCTGGATGCGGCGTTGATACGGGATGTATATGGGCTTGAAACAAAAATATTTTATCCGGAGCCTGGAGCGGCTCCGGTGGTTATCGTAAATCTACAAACATGCTAAAAGAAAAATGGGTTGAATTCAAGACTGCCAATCCGAAGGTGCGGATCAGGGATGCCGCCCGGGAGCTACATACTACCGAAGCCGAGATTCTCGCGGCTTATGCGGGGAGCAGCGTGCTGGCGCTGCGCAGCGAATTCCAGGAGCTGGTGGAGCGTTTACCTGTGTTGGGAAGGATTATGGTCCTGACCCGGAATGAAAGCTGTGTACACGAACGGAAGGGGATATTCGAGCCGCTGGTGAGACATGGGAAGGCGATGGGGGTGGTCGTCGGGGCGGATATCGACCTTCGGCTATTCTTCCGGAACTGGGCTTTTGCCTTTGCGGTGCTGGCGGATGAGGCAGCGGGTTTTAAAGACTCGATCCAGGTCTTCGACTTTCAGGGCACGGCGGTGATGAAGGTGTTTTTGACGGAAGATTCGGATAGGGCGGCTTTTGAGGGGATTGTCAGGGATTTTGCCGCGCCGGTGCAGCCAGCGGGCCTGGATATATTGCCGGCTTCGCCGCCTCCTGTTTATAAGGACGATCAGGTGGACATACCTGCTTTTCGTTCGGACTGGGGGCAATTGAAAGATACGCATGACTTTTTTCCGATGTTGGTGAAGCACCAGGTATCGAGGCTGCATGCTTTGCGAATTGCCGGGGAATTTGCGCGGCGGGTAGATAACAATGTAGTGGTGCAATTATTGGAAAGGGCGAGCGAAGGAAGCTGGGAGATCATGGTCTTTGTCGCCAATCATGGGAACATTCAAATTCATACCGGTCCGGTGAAGCGCATTTTGGCTATACCGGGATGGATCAATGTGATGGACCCGGACTTCAACCTTCACCTGCGGCTGGATCATATTTGTGAGACGTGGATGGTGAGGAAGCCTACGGTTGACGGCGATGTCCACTCGCTGGAAGTGTTCGATGCGGCTGGGGAGCTGATCGTGCAATTCTTTGGCAAGCGGAAGCCGGGGCAACCGGAAGGTTTGTTTTGGCGGGATTGGATTAGGTCCTTGTGAGGGGTGGATGGATTATGGGGCTGGTGAGGCGTTCGGCCTGAGCCAGCGTTTGGCGAGCAGTGAAATGGGCAGACCGATGGCGATGATGATGATGCCTGCGCCGATGAGGGCGGGCTGAAGCCTGGAGGGAAAACGGCCGATGAGCGAGAGGGGTACGACGGCGTAGTTCATGATGATCCAGACGAAGATGCCATAGGCGATGCCGGAGAGGACGGGCTGACGGGAGAGGATGGGGACGTGTGGATATAGGAGGAAGAAGAGGAGGGTCCATAGGAAGGCGATACAGTAGTGGAGGATGACCCCATACACGACCATTGGTGTGCCGCCAGAAAGAGCTGGTTTACCGAAGAGGGCGCTGGCGATATATCGGAAGATGCGTGCCGGTTCCCGATTGCCGGATGCTGTAAACTGGATGATGGCGGAAAGGGCGTCGAGGCTGCCAGCCAGAAGGGTCGTAAGCAGTAAGGCCTGGACGAAGATCGTCGTGCCCGGGGAGGATGTGTTTTGCATGGTTTAGTTTTGGTGTGACTACTTTAAATTTAATGAAAATATCTATATTGCGATAAACAAGGGATTTGAAAGAAACAGACGAGTGGGAATGGGAGATCGACCCGGGGCGTCCCTGGTTCCGTTGGGAGCTGGGTTCCATAGTCCGATACAGGGACCTTCTGTTCCGGCTGGTCAGGCGGGATTTGCTCGCGAATTATAAGCAAACCGTGCTGGGGGCTTTCTGGATCTTGCTGCAGCCTATTATGACGACCCTGGTCTACTGGCTGATTTTTTCCAATATTGTAAAAGTTCCAATTGGCGATGTGCCGCCTTTGTTATTTTATCTCTCCGGGATCATTTGCTGGAATTTCTTCTCCGACTGTCTGAACGGGTCGATGTATACTTTTCTGACCAATGCCGCGATCTTCAACAAGGTTTACTTCCCACGGTTAATAGTTCCGTTTAGCTCTATGCTGGCGCATTCGATCCGGCTGTCGGTCCAGCTGGTCTTACTCTTCCTGGTATATTTTCTGTTCTATATCGGCGGTAAGGTATCTGCTCCGGGTGTGAGCTGGCTGCTATTGCCGCCCATATTGCTGTTGACGGGACTTTTTGGACTGGGGGCGGGACTGATCATTAGCGTATTGACGGCTAAATATAGAGACCTGGATTATACGTTGCAATTTGTGCTGCGGATTTGGATGTTTGCAAGCCCGGTGTTTTACCCGGCGGGGCTCGTCAAGGGTTCGTGGAAATGGGTGTTTTGGCTGAATCCTCTTGCTCCATTGATCGAGCTGTTCCGATCGGCTTGTTTTGGCATTGGGGAAATATCCTTTCCTTATCTGATTATTTGTATAGTGACCATATTGTCGACGCTTATTTTGGGAATTGCATTGTTCAAGCGGCACGAGCTGAAACTGACCGATATTATATGAGTAGTACCATCATCAAGGCGGAGGGCTTATCGAAATATTACAGGCTGGGGGCGCAGGGCTCGGGGCGGTTCCGTGAGGACTGGAGCAATTGGTGGAAGGGGAAGTCGATTGGCGGAGATGAAGCGCATATCTGGGCCTTGAAGGACGTGAGCTTTGAAATCAAGGAGGGAGAAGTGGTTGGCTTTATCGGCAGGAATGGAGCGGGTAAATCGACCTTGTTAAAGATCATCTCGCGGATTACGCAGCCTACGAAGGGCTCGGTCAAGGGGAGGGGGCGGATTGCGAGCTTGCTCGAGGTGGGAACGGGTTTTCATGGGGACCTGACGGGTAGGGAAAATATATTTTTAAATGGACATATTCTGGGGATGACCCGTGCGGAAATACTCTCGCAATTCGACGCGATCGTAGAATTTTCCGGGGTGGAGACCTTCCTGGATACGCCGGTGAAGCGATATTCCAGCGGAATGTATGTTCGGCTGGCCTTTGCGGTAGCGGCGCATCTGACGCCGGAGATACTCATCGTGGACGAGGTGCTGGCGGTGGGGGACGCGGAATTTCAACAGAAATGCCTGCGGAAGATGAAAGAAGTATCGAGGGCCGCGGGCAGGACGGTGCTATTCGTGAGTCATAATATGCAGGCCTTGCGGAATCTTTGTCAGCGGGCTTTCTTCCTGGAAAAGGGGGAGCTGGTGGCCAGTGGAGATCCCGGATTGCTTATTGCGCAGTATCTACAGAAGGAAAGCGTACAGTACTTAAAACAGATCTTCAAGGATCGGGACACGGCTCCGGGGAATGATGCGGTACGGATCAAGCGGGTGGAGCTGCTGCCGGAATTTCCGGCAGGGGGCAGTGTTATCGACATTCGTACGGCTTTGCGGGTGGAGCTGGAATTTTGGTATGAGCCGCCGGCAGATACGGATCTGATCGTAGGAATTCATTTGTTTAGCGTTGCCGGGGATTGCATCTTCGATATTGCTTCGCCACGCACTACGTTGAAGCGCGGATTGGCGAGGGGAGGTTGCTTGATCCCGGCTAACTTCCTGAATGACGGGGACTACTATATCTCCATCGTCTTCGTTAACAATACAACGAGCCGGCTTTTTTATTTTGAAGGCTGTCTAAGCTTTCAGGTAGCCGACTATCGCGAGAATACTTCCTGGTACGGGAAATGGATTGGTCATGTGCGGCCGGATTTCAGGGTGAGTCTCGAGCATGAAAATCAGGGAATCGATGGCTGAGTTCAAGCCTTATACAATTCTGCATTTACAAGAAGATGAATTTCGGGACAAGGAGCTCCCGCCGGGTAACTATTACCTGGTATTTTGGCGGGAAACGACTCCCTTGGGTCATTATTGGCTCGAGGGGGGCATAGAGCCGGTGAGATTAAAAAATCATGAAAAAGCGATCGAGGAATTAATTGAGGAATCCGTTTCCCATTTTATTACGTACAGTAATAAAATACCCCAGCGAGCCGGGGAAGGGTATGGTCTGTCCATTATCATTTGTACGCGCAACAGGCCGGAGGATCTCGATCGGTGTATCCGGGCCTTGATGGGTTCTGTGGATAAAGATTTTGAGTTGATCGTAGTGGACAATGCCTCCGATGACGATAGGACAGAGAAGGTAGTAGCGGGATATCCGGGTGTGAAATATGTACGGGAGGAACGGCCGGGGCTGGACATTGCCAGGAATACGGGTATCCGTGGGGCAAGCAGGGAACTGGTGGCATATACCGATGACGATGTGATCGTTAGCCCGGAATGGACTCGTGAGATAAAGGCGGCTTTTGTCGAACCGATGGTGATGGCGGTAACGGGGCTGGTCATACCACAGCGTTTGGATAGTGAGGCGCAGTATATTTTTGAAAGGGACTGGAGTTTTAATAAGGGCTACCGGCCCAAGCTCTTTGATCATCGGTGGTTTCTGTCGCACGCGGGCTATGGAGCGCCGGCGTGGGAGATTGGTGCAGGAGCGAATATGGCATTCCGGCGAGACGTATTCAGGTTAGTGGGTGGTTTTGACGAGCGATTGGATGTGGGTGCGTCGGGGTGTAGCGGGGATTCGGAAATGTGGTATAGGATATTGGCCGAGGGATGGAACTGTTTATATCTTCCGAATGTCGTGGTATATCATTTGCATAGGAGTACGATTGCGGGATTGATGAGGCAATTGTTCTACTATATGCGTGGGCATGTCTCGGCCTTGTTGGTTCAATACGAACGATATGCTTACCCCGGAGATAAAAGAAGAATTTATCGGGGTTTACCTCAATATTATTTTAAACGTCTAACGAAAAAAACGGTCTTAACGGAGATCCGGGGTTGTATTTCCGGGTGGCGGTACTATCATTCGGTGAAAAAGGTGGATGGAAGGATAAGGATCGGGGAGCCGCCATTGGAATTGGGGCCTGCCGTGGTGGATGATCAAACTTTGGTATCTGTTATTATAGCCTCGTACAATCATGCGAAGTATTTGGGTGCGGCGATCGAGAGTGTATTGGGGCAGAGCTTTCAGCGCGTGGAGATAGTGGTGGTGGACGATGGCTCTACGGATGATACGGAAGCCGTGTGCAGGCAATATGAGGGTGTGAAGTATGTGCGTGTGGAGAGAGTGGGGCCTTGTGCGGCGAGGAATATCGGTGTTCAGCATAGCAGAGGAAGCTATATCGTGTTTTTGGATGCCGATGATCTTTTGTATCCGGAGGCGGTGGAGCTAAATCTTTATCATTTTAGCTATTATCCCGATGCGGCTTTTGTTTCGGGGGGGCATGACCGAATAGATGATCGGGGAGGATATCTGGAAAGCCCGGAGCCGGTGACAAAGGTCGGGGACAATTATAACGCATTGCTGCAGGGGAATTATATCGCCATGGAGGCGACTGTGATGTACCGGCGGGAGCTGTTCTTCCGGTATTATTTCGACCCTGCGGTTCGTACCTGTGAAGACTATGATCTTAATTTACGGATCGCCCGGGATTTTCCCGTGTACGGTCATTCGCACCGGATTGCGATGTATCGCATTCATGGAGGGAATCGATCGGCTGACAGGAAGATGATGGCGCAGGAAGCGATAAAGGTATTGAAGCGGCAGGAGCCGGGATTGAAGAGTGAGGAGGAGTGGGCTGTTTATCGCCGGGGATTGGAGAACTGGGCGTCGTACTATGATGGGTAGCTATCTCGCATCGCATGACTAATAACCGTATACCATTGAGTCCGCCCGTAATAAGGGCGGTAGGAGTAGAAGAGCATCGTCCTTTGTGGTCCGTAATGATCCCAGTGTACAACTGCAGCAAATTCATACCGAAAGTATTGGAGAGTGTATTGGCGCAGGACCCGGGGGAGGAGCTGATGCAGATCGAAGTGGTAGACGACGGGAGTACGGATGCGGACGTAAGGAAGATTGTAGAGCGAATCGGTAAGGGAAGGATCGGTTATTACAGACAAGAGAGAAATGTGGGTAGTCTCTGGAATTTTGAAACCTGTATTCAGCGGTCGAAAGGATATTGGGTACACCTCTTACATGGCGACGACTTCGTGTCGCCGGGTTTTTACGAAGAAATCAAACAACTTTTTAGCAGATATCCCGATGCGGGGGCGGCGTTTACGGGGTTCAACCATGTAGATGCGGGTGGTAACATTTTATATCCGAATGCGGTGCTGGCGGATAAGCCTGGTTATGTCGCCAACTGGCAAGATCTCATCTCACAGACGCAGTGTATACAGCCACCCGCGATTGTCCTTAGACGGGAAGTCTATGAAAGGCTGGGTTCCTTTTTTGGGGTTCACTATGGCGAGGATTGGGAAATGTGGGTGCGGGTATCTTATAATTTTCCGGTCGTGCATTCTCCGCGGCAATTGGCCAACTATCGGATACATGACAACAATATCACCAGCAATTACTTCTTATCGGGTCAGCATATCAAGGACATTCAGAAAGTGATCGGAATGATCCAGGGTTATTTTCCGGCGGAAAAGCGCAAAAGGCTTCGTAAGCTGGCGGAGCGGAACTTCTCGATCTATTTTGCCCGGACCTCCGACATGGTCTATCATGGATACCGGCAGCACCGTCTGGCCTTGCGTCAGGCGATAGCTGCTTTACGAATGGACGTCAACCCGATTACGTTCTACTTTGTACTGAAGATAAGCTTGAAGCTCTTGATCCGGTACCGCCACTAAATTGGACGGAGTCCAATTTGTGCTTGAGGCCTTGGGCCGAAAGCACAGACATTATGGGATGGCGATAAAAAATTATTTTAGGAGAAATTTTTTATCGCCATAATTGAAATACTTTTTCAGACGGCTGATGGGGTGTTCCAGGAAGCGCCAGGAGAGGCTGGCGAAACCTACGGTCAGCAGAAAATAGAGAATGAAGCTTAGCGCCGGATTGGCCAGTATATTGGCGAGGTCGGTGAGAAAGGGAGAAGAGGCGGCGTAGCGCAGATAGATCTTCCAGAATATAAAAGGTATCAGCAGGTGATACAAGTATAAGCCATAGCTTATTTTCCCCAGCCAGGTTATCATCTTGTGTTGTAAAAAAGCTCCGAATTTATTGGTATATCCGCGGTCTGCGCCTTCGATGAGGATCATGGTTCCGAGGGCTGCGAAGACGCGGTCGATCCCCAGCAGGATGAGGCGTTGGTGGGTCACGATCAGTATGACCCATAGGGCGAGGAGCAGTGGGTATATTTTCTTTATAAAGGGGACGCTGGTCTTCTTATAATAATGTTGGTAGGCGAGCAGGGCGCCAAAGGCGAAGCTGTCCATACAGGCCGGGGTCAGGATGACCAGGGGAACGGTCTCTTCGGGGGCGGCGGGGTTGAGGAGGAAATAAGACACGCGGAAGAGGATGCCGGCGGCGATGATGGAATATAGGAGCGGCGGCAGATATTTATCCTTGACGACGAGGATGAGCCATAGCCAGGCGATATAGAACTGCTCTTCGACGGCGAGGGTCCAGAGGTGCGAGGTGAGATTGTCCCAGATCTGTCCAAAATAAGTATGGAAGTTCGAAAGATAGAGGAAGTAGGTCAGGGGGTGTTCTCGTACGTCGTGACCGGCGTAGGGGAGCAGCAGGAGCAGGATCAGGTAGAAATAGTAAGCGGGGAAAATGCGGAGGGTGCGTCGGGCCAAAAAATTATAGGCGGTATGGGTGGATGAGCGGCCCTCGTGTTTTTTGGTCAGGAGAATGGAGGTGATCAGGTAGCTGCTGAGGACAAAGAAAAAAGAAATAAATGTGCCCATTTCTACTGTAAACGGTAACTTAAGGGTGCGAAGCCAGCCGGAATAATGGTAGAAAAGGACCCCAAGTACGGCGATGAAGCGGAGGCCATCGAGCTGTGGACGATAAGCCAAGTAGTCATGGTCGGGTTTATAAGGACGGGTATACAACGTGTAATAGTTGGTTGAAGCAATATAGTAACAATTTGGGTGCCAGTCGGTGTATTAACAAGACGCAACCTATTCACATATTAATATGTGCAATATGATATAGTGACTGATTTTATTCAGTGATTTGATGTAATTTTAGTAAAAAACAATACATACTAATTTAATTGAATAAGTTATCTCGCCGGGATTTTCTGAAAAGGACTGGAGCTTTTACAGGGGGTGTTTATCCCTCGATGCTGGCGATGGGGATGTTGCCTGCGGCACCTGCCCATCCATTCAAACTGGAAGGAAATGCAAACGGAAAGGAAGTGGTTATTCTTGGCGCTGGACTGGCGGGGATGGCGGCGGCCTATGAGCTGACAAAGCTTGGTTATAAGTGTACGATTTTGGAGGCGCGGGAGAGAGTAGGGGGGCGGTGCTGGAGTGTGCGGAAGGGGTCGATAAATGAAGAGAAGGAGCTGGGGGCGCATACGGCGGGTTTTGACGAGGGGCAGTATTTCAATGCAGGGCCGTCGAGGATACCCCATCACCACGCGCTGACCCTTCATTATTGCAAGGAATTGAACGTTCCGATCCAGGTCTATAATAATGTCAACGAGAATACATATTACTATAGCGAGGGGAAGGGGCCTTTGTCGAACAAAAAGGTCCGGGTAAGGGAGGTGCACAATGACATGCGGGGATGGATGGCGGAATTGCTGGCCAAGGGTATGGATGGAGGGAAGATCGACGCGGGCATGAGCAAGGAGGATACCTTGAAGGTAGTCGAGTATTTGAGGGCCGAGGGTGGTCTGGACGTGGACAAGCTTTATAAGGTTTCGGCGCGTAGGGGCTATATCGAATCGCCTGGTCCGGGAGACCGGGAGGGGAAGCTGGGAGACCCGCTGACCTTGCTGGCGATGCTGCAATCCGGGTTGCTGGACCCTGATTTTTACAATGTGGCCGAGTACACGTATGAGCTGCAAGGCACTTTGTTTCAAGCGGTAGGGGGGATGGACAAGATTGCGACGGCTTTTCAGCAAAAGGTGGGAGGTATGATCCGGCTGAATGCGGAGGTGACTTCGATTCGTAACCTGGAGCAGGGGGTCAAAGTGGTTTATAAGGATAAGACGGGTGAAAAGAGTCTGCAGGCGGACTTCTGTATTTGTACGATTCCGCTGCCGGTTCTGAGCAATATCGATCATAACTTCTCTTCGGATGTGAGCCGGGCGATAGACTCGGTTGTCTATATGAATACCGGGAAGATCGGCCTGCAGTTCAAGCGCAGGTTTTGGGAGGAAGACGAAGGGATCTACGGGGGGATTACCCATACGAATAACCAGCTGACGCAGATCTTCTATCCATCCTATGATTATTTGAGCGGTAAGGGCGTTTTGATAGGATATTATAACTTTAACGACAAGGCTGTAGCGACCGGTAATCTATCTTATCAGCAAAGGGAGCAATTCGCGTTGGACAAGGGCAGTCAGATACATCCACAATACAGACAGGAATTCGAGACTTCATTTTCGGTCAGCTGGCATAAGACGAAGTACAATATGGGAGGATGGGCATTGTATTCTGCGGAGGAACGGCAGAGCTTATACAAACCTTTATTGCAGCCGGACAAGCAGGTTTATTTCGCCGGCGAGCACATGACCTATTTGAATGCCTGGATGGCGGGCGCGTTTGAATCGGCAAGGAGCGTGGTGGCAGCCTTGCATAGCCGGACTTCCGGGTCGCGGTTTGCCTATCCGGTGCTGGGAAGCTAGACGTCAGAAGATTTTATTCGAGAGCCTATGGGAACATGAGAAAACTGTATTATCAACCACCAAAAAATATACTCTTATGGGCAACACACTGAGCCGTCGCACACTACTCAAAAGAGGTGCATTATTAGCCGGAGGGCTTTCCTTCGCCGGCGGTCTGCTGAACAAGGTACAGGCCAGCCCGATCATTACTCCCCATTCGGGGTACGTTCCTGCCTTTCCTGAAGTTTGGAATGAGAGGGATTACCTAACGGATGAAGCTGTGCCGATGAAGGCCCGGTTGTCCGCCAATGAAAATCCTTTTGGTCCTTCCGACAAGGCCAAGAAAGCCATCGAGGAAGCATTGCCGACCAGCTATCAATACCCTTTCCGCTCGATGAGCGACCTGTCGAAAAAGATCGCCGACTTCGAAAAGGTCAAGCAGGAGAACATCCTTCTGGCATCGGGGTCTTCGCCCTTGTTGATGGCGGCAGCCTTGTATTATGGCAAGCCCGGCAGCAACATTATCACCGGTGATCCTTCGTATGCGGATCTTCCTTCGAAGGCCGAGCGCATGGGTGTGAAAATAAATAGGATTCCGCTGACACCGGAGTTCAAGCTGGACCTGGATGCTATGGAAAAAGCCATCGACTCCAATACATCTTTGGTATACATCTGTAATCCCAACAATCCGACGGCTACCGTCCTGGACAAAGACAAGCTGAAGGCGTTTTGTGAGCGGGTGTCGAAAAAGGTGACCGTTTTTGTCGATGAGGCGTATATCGATTATCTGCCCGATCCGCAGGGGACGACTCTCATCCCGATGGCAAGCACGACTCCGAACATGATCGTAGCGAGGACCTTTTCGAAGCTGTATGGCTTTGCCGGTCTGCGCATCGGTTATGTAGTGACTCAGCCGGACATCATTAAAAAATTGGGTCTATATACGGAAGCTTCGATGTCGATTTCGACTACTACTCTGCAGGCCGCGCTGGCGAGCTATCAGGACAGGGAGTTCCTCGATGCTGCGCTGAAGAAGACGCTTGCTTCCAAGGACTATCTGTACAGCGTTCTGAAGAAGGAAGGCTATACGTATGTTCCTTCCAGCACTAACTTCGTGCTGTTCCCGATCAAGATGGAAGGACGCCAGTTTACGGATGAGATGATGAAGAGGGGGGTGAGTGTCCGTTTCTGGAAATTCGACAACAAGGAATGGTGTCGTGTGAGCATCGGTCGTATGGACGAAATGGAAGCTTTTGCCGCTGCATTCAAAGAGATTTCTTAAATTAAATCAATAATTGGGACCTACACATGAAGAGGATTCTTTTTTCGGCCATCCTGCTGGTGGCCGGCATGATCGCCGTACGTGCACAGGATACGGCCGCTAGTCGCGCGCTAACGATGGCTGAATATGATAAGGCCAGGGCTTTTTCCGTCGGAGATCTGGACAAAGACACGTATGTCAAGTTCGACAATGCCTATATTCTCGACAAGGGCGGTTTTGGAAAACCCTATTTTATTACGGGGGACGACGGGATGAAAAAGCGGATCGATTTGTACAAGCTGCTCCTGAAGGAAGGTCGGGTCGAGCTGGGTACGGTCATCTACTATACAACGGAGAAGGGCAAGCGCTATACTGCCTGTATGCCGGGGTATAAGGCGGATGGAAAAATCTGGGAGAAATATTTCGAAGACATCCATGGTATCGATAAGGAAGAGAAATTTTATGTCCTGAAGCTTTCCTATGTGTTGTCCAAGGAGCTGGGCTACCAGATGTACCGGGCGGCTACGGCGGGGACGAAGGATGTGAGCCGGGAGGCGGGTACTTATGGGAACGATATTTGTTTTCCCGGCGATATGCAGGTGTCCATGGCCGGTGGCATACGGAAGAGCCTCAGCGAGGTCAAGCCCGGGGATGAGGTCGTGACGGTCGACCCGGAGACGCATCTGTCGAAGACGGTCAAGGTGAAAGAGCTGACCGTACATGAGGCGAAGAACTATGCGATCACGAAGATTCTGCTGCTTGCGGCGGCCGAAGGTGAGAACCGGGAGGTGTCGCTGGTTACGCGAGTCCTGGAGGCTACGCCCAATCACCCCATGGTTACGGCCGAGGGGGAGAAGAAGGTAGGGGCGCTGAAGGAAGGCAATAAGGTTCTCTGTCTGGATGAGAAGACCGGTCGCTATACCGAGTTTACGGTTTGGGACAAGACCGAGTCTGCCGGTGGAGTGCAGCGCGTTTATAATATCGTTGCCGGTGGTGGAAGCACGTTTATTATGAACGATGTGATGGTGCTGCAGAAGCCGCTGAAAAACTGATTGTTTTTAGGTTTATGACATAGGCCCGCTCTCTGAGCGGGCTTTTTTTATGATAAATACATAATTTTGGCCATGCAAAAGCCAGTATTGGTCATTAAACTAGGTACAGCAGTTCTTACGAATGATAAAGGCGAAATAGCGCAGGCGACGATCAAGAAGGTGGCGGCGGGGATTGCGGAGCTGACGAGCGTATATAATATTATATTGGTTTCGAGCGGTGCGGTGGGGAGCGGGAAGGCCTTCTTCCCCGGATATAGGGGGACCCTTGCAGAACGGAAGGCGGCGGCGGCGGTGGGGAATCCGATCCTGATCCGTCACTATCAGCGTCATTTCTCCGCCTATGGCATACCCGTGGCGCAGGCTTTATGCGAGCGGCAGCACTTCTCCAGCCGGCCGCGATTTCTCCAGCTAAAAGAGACATTTACGGAGTTTTGGAAGCACGGTATCCTGCCGGTAATGAATGAAAATGACCTGGTCAGCAATGTGGAGCTGAAATTTTCCGACAATGACGAGCTTGCTACCCTGACCGCGATCGGTTTCGATGCGGAGGCACTTCTGCTTTGCACTTCGGTAGGGGGCTTTCTGGATGCGGACAAGCGGGTCATTTCCCGGGTAGAGAAGATCGATGGGCGTATACTGGGATTGGTGGATAAGGGGAAGAGCAGTCTGGGGCTTGGGGGGATGTTGTCCAAGCTTACGTTTACGCGGCTGGCCTGCTCGCTGGGGATCCGGGTGGTGATTGGCGGGCTGAAGGGGCGGCGGCCTTTTGCCGATGCGCTGGAGGGGGTGGCGGGGACGAGCTTTGTCCCGAGTCCGTCCAATCTAAAGGCGAGGCAGAAATGGCTGGCCAGCGGTTCGATTACCCTGGGGAGCATCTTTGTGGACAAGGGGGCGGCCCGGGCGCTGGGGCAGCGGAAGAGCCTGTTGAGCGTGGGGGTCAGTGGGGTCCAGGGGAAATTTGGTCCCGGAGAGGTCGTGCAATTGAAAGACGAGGACTCCGTCATCATCGGAGTGGCGAAGGTCAAGATGGGGGCGACGGAGCTGACGGCTTCCCTTTCGAGTAAAAATATTGTAGCGGCGCATGCCGATGACATCGTATTGTTTTAAGCATATGAAGACGATAGAACCTCTTATTATAAAAACGTACAAGGCGGCGATCGAGCTGAGAAAGGCCAGCGACAAGCAGGTAAAGGCGGCGTTGCTGCTGCTGGCTTCGGAGCTGGAAAAAAACAGTCAACTATTATTAAAGGCAAATGCAAAGGATCTGGGGCGCCAGGCGCCGGACAATCCTCGTAATGACCGGCTTATGCTCAACGAGCAGCGTATCCGGGGGATTGCGGGGAGCGTCCGCAAGGTGTCCAGGCTGCCCGACCCTTCCGGGAAGCTGCTGGATAAGCGGACACTCCCCAATGGTCTGAGGGTGGAAAAGAGGGCTGTGCCGCTGGGAGTGGTGGGCGCGATCTATGAATCGAGACCCAATGTCACCTTCGATATTGCGGCCCTTTGTCTGCGAAGCCGGAACGGTTGTCTGCTCAAGGGGAGCGCGGATGCGGCCGATACGAATAAAGCGGCCGTGGGCATAATTAAAAAGGCCTTGAAAGCCAGTGGCATAGCGCCGGATTGCGTGACCTTGCTGCCGGCGGAGCGGGAGGTGGTCCAGGAGCTATTTACGGCGACCCGGTGGGTAGACGTCTTGATCCCTCGTGGTTCGGATGCGTTGATCCGGTATGTGCGGGCCAATAGCCAGGTGCCGGTGATCGAAACGGGAGCGGGTGTTTGTCATGTCTACGTAGAAAAGGAGGCCGACCTGGGGATGGCTGTGGATATCGTGGTGAATGCCAAGGTCTCACGGCCTTCGGTTTGCAACTCGATGGATACCTTGCTGGTGGATGCGGCGGTTGCGCCGGCTTTTCTGCGGAGGGTAAAGTCGCGCCTGGAGGAGCATGGAGTGGAGGTATTGGCAGATGCTGCTGCGTATCAATTATTAAAGGGATATCCTTTCTTGCATAAGGCAAAACAGGATGACTATGCGCGGGAATTTTTAAGCCTGAAATGCGCGGTAAAAGTTGTGCGTGGTGTGGATGAAGCGCTGGAGCACATCCAGCGTTATTCTACACGGCATTCCGAGGCAATCGTCACGCGGAACAAGAAACAGGCGGAGCGTTTTTTAGCGGAGGTGGACGCGGCCGCTGTATACGCTAATGCCTCTACGAGATTTACCGATGGGGAAGAGCTGGGGATGGGCGCCGAGATTGGTATTTCTACGCAAAAACTGCATGCGAGGGGACCTTTTGCGCTGGAAAAACTCGTGACGGAGAAGTGGATTATACGCGGGATTGGACAAATAAGGGAATGACCTAGCATTAACTAATTGTTTCTTGCAAAAAAAATCAGTTTCTATTCAAGAGTAGCATGGTTTTTGTTTCGTATTCGTGCTATTTGTTTCGTGATCCTTTTAAAAGCCTGTACAATGAAAAAGCTGCTTGTGATTAGTTGCAATTCGTGCCCGGCGCGCGGCCTGTATTTTTTGCCAAGAAGTGTACCATTACAACTTACATTTTTCCTATAAGTTTTCGTTGTTTCCTACTGACTATGAATGAGCTCACGCTCATCTCACCCCTACCTTTTTTCCGACCGAACCTCTTCCTCTGGTAATTTCCTTATTGCTGTCATATGCAATCTTGTATAAAAGGCTATATGAGCCCTTTATATAATCGAAAATCTATTGCCTGAACGTCACAACTTTTAAAACAATGTCGAAACTTTACAAGCTAAAATCCTTTTAATCCACTATTATGAAACGCCTATTATTACTCGCCTTCTTAGTACCCGCTGTCTGCTTCGGACAGGGAGACCAAACAATCATCAACGTTCCAATCGACAATTCCGGTACCACTGAAAAAGCCATTCTGCATCTTCCTGACGATTATGGCAAGACGACGACAAAGTACCCCATCATGGTATTTTTACACGGTATCGGTGAAGGGGGAACGAATCCGGCCTCTATTTATGGCAACTCGAATGCCGGTGGTCCGGCCTACTGGATCTCGCAGGGTAAGTTTCCTTCCAGCTTTGTCAACCCTGCCGACAAGAAAACCTACAAGTACATTATTATCTCTCCGCAGAGCACGCAGGGGTGGTCTACGACGGCGCCTCAGCTGGACGTCATCCTCACCTGGCTGATCAAGAACTACCGGGTGGATGAGGCCCGGTTATATCTGACCGGTCTTTCCGCCGGCGGTGAAGGCGTGGTAGAATACTGCGGCCAGATCCTGTCCTCCGGTTCGAAGTATGTGCCTACGCATAAGATTGCGGCCCTCATTCCGATGAGCGCGGTGATGAATGCGGTATATGAGCCGAACTATGCGTCTACGATGTATGCCAACAAGGTAAAGTTTTGGGGTTTTGGGTCGCCTTCGGATACGCACGGCGCCAATACCCTGGGGTTAGTTTATTATCTCAATATTTTGTCGAGCGGCTATGCCATCCAGACGAGCTATTCCGGCGGCCATTGCTGCTGGGGGCAATTCTATGATCCCAGCTTCAAGCAGAGCGGCATGAGCATTTACGAATGGGCTCTTCAGTATACGCAGGGCACTTCGGCTCCTCCGAGCGACCCGGATTCCGGTCCCACTGCGCCGACCAATCCGACTACCTACACCATTCCGGGCAAGGTAGAGGCGGAAGGCTATGCTTCGATGCTCGGCGTCCAGACCGAGACGACGAGCGATGCCGGCGCCGGTCAGGACGTCGGTTGGATCGACAATGGCGACTGGATGAAGTACAACGTGAACTGCACGGCGGCGGGCCAGTATACGGTCAGCTTTCGGGTTGCTTCGCTCAATACGGGTGCGGCCTTCCAGGTGCTCAATGCCGCTGGTTCGGTATTGGCTACGGTGACCGTTCCTAACACGGGTGCCTATCAAACCTGGCAGACGGTGACCGCGAATGTCACTCTTCCGGCGGGGGCTTCCACCCTGACTATCAAGTCTACTACAGGATATAACTGGAATTTCAACTGGATGCAGTTCTCTCCTGTCGTTACGGGACCTTCCAATCCTACGGGTACGGTAATCGCCATCCCGGGCAAGGGGGAAGCGGAGAACTATGCTGCGATGGGTGGTGTTCAGACGGAGACGACGGCCGATGCGGGCGGTGGCCTGGACGTGGGCTGGATCGACAATGGCGACTATATGGATTATAGCGTGAATGTCGCTACGGCAGGAGCCTACACGGCCAGCTTCCGGGTGGCTTCGATCAATACCGGGGCTACGTTCCAGGTAACGCAGAGCAATGGCACGGTCCTGGGGACGGTGACCGTACCCAATACGGGCAGCTACCAGGTCTGGCAAACGGTGACCGCCAATCTGACCCTGCCTGCGGGAACCAATACCCTTCGTATCAAGTCTACGAGCACGCTCAATTGGAATCTGAACTGGTTCCAGTTTGTCCAGGCTTCGACTCCTCCGACGTCCGGCACGGGCGCTGCGATTCCCGGGAAGATCGAAGCGGAGAGCTATACGCAATGGAGCGGTGTGGGCACCGAGACTACCTTAGACGCGGGTGGTGGAAAGGATGTTGCCGGCATCGACAAGGGAGACTGGATGGAATATACGGTTAGCGTAGCAAGTTCCGGTACCTATACTGCGAGCTTCCGTGTGGCGACGCCGCTGTCGGGTGCAAGCATCCAGATCCTCTCCGACGGAACGCAGGTTGGTCTCTTCAAACCGGGTAGTACGGGTGATTGGCAGACCTGGCAGACCTTCACCACTACGGTAACCCTGTCTGCGGGTTCGCATAAGCTGAGAATCGTGTCAGCGGCTGACGCTCAGTTCAACTTCAACTGGATGCAATTCACTTTGGGTACGGTGTCTGCGTCGACCCGGGTGGGAGCCCAGAGCAGCAGTGCTGCCCTGTTTGGTACGGATGCCGCGACCGACGCCGGCAGCAGCGCCGCAGCCCTGACCCTCTTCCCGAACCCGGTTCGTGATCAGCTGACCCTGCAGGTCAACAATAGCGAAACGGGGTCGATGAGCGTACAGATCATCGATGCTTCCGGTGCGGTCCGGGGTGTGTACAACTACAGCAAGACCTCCACCTATTTCCAGGCGAACCTGTCCGCCGCCAACCTTCCTGCCGGGGTTTACTTCCTCCGGATTCAAGTAGGGAAGTGGAGCGACGTGAGGAAGATCGTCAAGCAATAGGCCGATCTATAACCTAGCTTTCGAGTCCATTCATTTTGCCGGATGCCGGTAAAATGAATGGACTTTTGTTTTTCCGGAAATATTAATTATCTTTTCGACACTTAATTTTAAGCATTAACCACCGATTGTCAAGCTTATGAAAAGAATTCAGGCCTTTCGTCTCCTCTTCCTTTCGACCTCGATCGCCTTTACCATGGGCGCATCTGCCCAGACCTCACCGCGGCTCAGCATCAGCGATACTGCAGGACCCCAGATCAGCAAGCACATCTATGGACATTTCTCGGAGCATCTGGGGCGATGCATCTACGATGGTTTTTGGACCGGGGATCACATCCGGATGGATATCGTAGAGGCTTTGAAGAAGATCAAAATCCCCACGCTTCGTTGGCCGGGGGGGTGTTTCGCCGATCAGTATCACTGGCGGGATGCCATCGGTCCCCGTGAGCAGCGGAAGAAGACGATCAATACGAACTGGGGGATGGTGGTTGAAGACAATAGCTTTGGTACGCATGAATTCCTGCAGCTGTGCGGCTTATTGGGTTGCGAGCCTTATATCGCCGGGAACGTAGGTTCCGGTACACCGGAAGAGATGTCCAACTGGCTGGAGTATCTCAACTTCAACGGGCATAGCACGCTGGCGGATCTTCGCCGGCAGAATGGCCGGG
The DNA here is from genome assembly GCA_018267545.1 of Bacteroidota bacterium. GTDB lineage: Bacteria > Bacteroidota > Bacteroidia > Chitinophagales > Chitinophagaceae > Puia. Next base: position 3,242 of record JAFDYG010000146.1, on the reverse strand, counting down.
AGCAGCCCTGGAATGTAGCATTCTGGGGAGTGGGCAACGAGAGCTGGGGCTGTGGCGGCAACATGACGCCGGAATACTATTCGGACGAATATAAACGCTATGCCGAATACTGCCGGAACTATCCGGGTGCGCCGTTGAAGCTGATCGCCAGCGGTGCCAATGGTCCCGACTACAACTGGACGGAGGTGCTCATGAAGAATATCGCCCGCAGCCATGTCTGGGGTGTTTCGATGCACTACTATACGCTGGCCGGAACCTGGGCGCATAAGGGGCCGGCGACTGGTTTTGGCGAGGAGGATTACTTTAAAGCGCTGTCGGCTTGTTTACGGATGGAGACGATTGTCAGCAAGCATTCCGAGATCATGGACAAGTATGATCCCCGGAAGCGGATCGCGCTGGTCGTGGATGAATGGGGAATCTGGACAGATGCGGAGCCGGGGACGAACAGCTCGTTCCTGTATCAGCAGAATAGTCTGCGGGATGCGCTGATCGCGGCTACGACGCTGAATATCTTCAACAACCACTCGGACCGGGTGAAGATGGCGGCCCTTGCGCAGACCGTGAACGTTTTGCAGGCATTGGTCCTGACGGATAAAGACAAGATGCTCCTGACGCCAACCTACCACGTATTCGATCTGTACAAGATCCATCAGGATGCGCATTCGCTGGTCATCAAGCTGAACAGCCCGGATTATAGTTTTGGTACGGGGAAGATTCCTGCGGTGAATGCTTCGGCTTCGAAGGACTCCAGCGGAGCCGTGCATATCTCGCTGGTCAATCTCGATCCTAATAAAAAAATCACCGTGCGGACCAGCCTGGCTGGAATAAAGTTTCAGCGCGTGCAGGGGCAGGTGCTGACGTCGGCTAAGTTCAACGATTACAACTCCTTCGATCAGCCGGATCGTGTGAAGCCGGCTGTGTTTAATGGGGCAAAGAAAGATGGTAATGACCTGGTTGTGGAGATGCCTGCGATGTCGGTGGTTGTGCTGGAGCTGAATTAAATTTTTGTTTGTGTCGTAAATTTCTCTTTACCTTTAGGCTGTACTTTAGGGGTGCTCGTTCATTCGGGCTGAGATAATACCCTCAGAACCTGATCCGGATAATACCGGCGAAGGGAAAAGACGGACTCTCTCATACGCGTCAGCGGCACCTCGTACTTTTTATTCTATCGTCATGATCGAGGTGCTGATCAATCAGGAAAAATTTCAATTGTCAGAGGGCGGCTGTTTGGCCGATGTGTTACCGTTGCTGCATATCGAGCATACGGGCGGTATTGCTATTGCCGTCAATGAAGTGGTCATTCCGAAAAAGGAATGGGAAGGATATGTATTGCAGGCTGCGGACAGGGTGTTTGTCATCAAGGCGACGCAAGGAGGGTAAACTTAAATTTTATACATATGAACAAAGATATGATTAGCCGCGAGCCCTTTCCTGCTTCGCGTAAGGTATATATGCCAGGGGAGACGTACCCGGTGAAAGTCGCGATGCGAGAAATTGCGCTGACGGGTCCGAATGAGCCGGTAACGGTTTATGATACCAGCGGGCCCTATACGGACCCTGCCATCGAGCTGGATGTACATAAGGGGCTGCCGAGGCTGCGGGAGAATTGGGTGGTGAAGGGAGAGGCAGGGCCTCGGAGCCCTAAGATGGGTGGAGTGATTACGCAGCTGCACTATGCGCGGAAGGGAGTTATTACGCCGGAGATGGAATATATCGCTATTCGCGAGGGGTTACGTCCGGAATTTGTCCGAGACGAGGTCGCGCGCGGCCGGGCGGTGATCCCTTCCAATATCAACCATCCCGAAGCGGAGCCGATGATCATCGGCCGGAACTTCCTGGTAAAAATCAATGCCAATATCGGCAATTCGGTGGTTCGGTCGAGCATCGAAGAAGAGGTGGAAAAGGCTGTCTGGGCTTGCCGCTGGGGCGCCGACACGATCATGGACCTTTCGACGGGAAAGGATATTCACGAAACGAGAGAGTGGATCTTACGAAACACGCCGGTGCCGGTGGGCACGGTGCCGATCTACCAGGCGCTGGAGAAAGTAGGAGGTAAGGCGGAGGAGCTGAGCTGGGAAATCTACCGGGATACGCTGATCGAGCAGGCCGAACAAGGCGTAGATTATTTTACCATCCACGCGGGCGTTCTGCTGCGTTATATTCCTCTCACCGCTCGTCGAGTGACGGGGATTGTCTCGCGTGGAGGTTCGATCATGGCAAAGTGGTGTCTGGCTCATCATCGGGAGAGCTTTCTCTATACGCACTTCGAAGAAATCTGCGAGATCATGCGAGCCTATGACGTCTCGTTTTCGTTGGGAGATGGGCTCCGGCCGGGGTCGATCGCCGATGCCAATGACAAGGCGCAATTTGCGGAACTGGAGACGCTGGGCGAGCTGACGAAGAAGGCCTGGAAGCAGGACTGCCAGGTCATCATCGAAGGGCCGGGGCATATTCCGATGCACCTGATAAAAGAAAATATGGACAAGCAGCTCAGGGAATGCGAAGAAGCGCCTTTCTATACGCTGGGGCCGTTGACTACGGATATAGCACCGGGTTATGATCATATCACCTCGGCAATCGGGGCGGCGATGATCGGCTGGTATGGTACGGCTATGCTGTGCTATGTCACGCCGAAGGAGCACCTGGGCTTGCCCAATAAGAAGGACGTCAAGGATGGAGTCATCGCGTATAAGATCGCGGCGCACGCGGCCGATCTAGCAAAGGGGCATCCCGGTGCGCAGCGTCGGGACGATGCGTTGAGCAAGGCGCGGTTCGAATTCCGGTGGCAGGATCAATTCAACCTTTCGCTGGATCCGGACACGGCCCGATCCTTTCACGACGAAACCTTACCGGCGGAAGGAGCAAAGATTGCGCACTTCTGTTCGATGTGCGGGCCTCATTTCTGTTCGATGAAAATCACGCAGGAAGTACGGCGTTTTGCGGAAGAGAATGGCTTGGGAGAAGAGGAAGCGTTGGAGGCCGGGATGCAGGAGAAGGCGGAAGACTTCAAGAAAAGTGGCGCTCAAATCTATTTATAATGAACAATTTTTTATTGGCCGTGCTGACATTGCCTGGGGCCTTTTCCAGGGAGGCCGATCAGCTGGAAGGGCTGCTGGATAGTGGTCTGGACAGGCTGCATATTCGTAAGCCCTGGGAAGAGGCGGAAGAGTTGCTGGAGCGGCTGGCGCCCCGGTGGAGCGACCGGTTAGTGCTGCATGGTAGTCGCGGGCAGGCGGAGAAAT